>DBYQ01000051.1 GCA_002310015.1 Bacteroidales bacterium UBA1182 | reverse complement strand
GGGATAGCGCGAAGCGCGTAGTTTCAGATACTGATACCCCAAAAAGTTCCCTGGAATAACGAACAAAGAACACAGAAGGAACCGTCCCTATTGTGTACTTTTGTGTAACTTTGCAGCAAAATTGAGGCTATGGGTAAGATTAAAAGTGTTGGTATATTGACATCGGGTGGCGATTCTCCCGGTATGAATGCCGCTATCCGTGCGGTGACACGTGCTGCAATATATGAGGGTTGGAAGGTGTTCGGTATCTACCGCGGATATGAGGGTCTGATAAGCGGTGATGTCAAGGAGTTCACCACAGAGAGCGTATCGGGTATAATCTTTGAGGGCGGCACCATACTGCGTACTTCACGCAGCAAGGATTTCATGACGGTTGAGGGCCGCGCCAAGGCGTACGAGACTATTAAGAAGTTCGGTATTGACGCTCTTATAGTAATAGGTGGTAACGGATCACTTTCCGGTGCTCAGGAACTGACAAGTGAATACGATATTCCTGTAATAGGTCTGCCAGGTACAATTGACAATGACCTGTACGGCACGGACAATACCATCGGATATGACACCGCTCTCAATACGATAGTGGAGTGCGTGGACAAGATTCATGATACGGCAAACTCTCACAACCGTATATTCTTTATAGAGGTGATGGGACGCGATGCCGGTTTCCTGGCCATGAACAGCGCCATTGCTGCAGGAGCCGAGGCCGCAATCATACCTGAGAGCAGCACCAACATAGACCAGCTGGCCGCATACATAGAGCGTGGCATACGTAAGTCCAAGCGCAGTTCAATTGTAATTGTATCTGAAGCCGATGGAGGCGCCATGCACTATGCCGAGCGTATGCACAACGAGTATCCGCAGTTTGATGTGCGCGTATCAATACTGGGTTATGTGCAGCGCGGAGGCCGCCCAAGTGCACTGGACCGCATCCTGGCCAGCCGTATGGGTGTGGCTGCAATCGAGGCACTCAAAGAAGGCCAGCGCAATGTGATGATAGGCGTTATCAACGATAAGATGGTGAACATCCCGATAGCTCAGGCCGTAAAGAAGGACAAACCAATAGGTGAAGAACTGATAAATGTCCTTTCAGTCCTCTCAATTTAAAAAAGTACAATTTGGAGCTTTGCGATCACGTGGTCACAAAGCTCCAAATTTTTTACCATTAATTGTTTGCTTCGTATATAAAAGAAAGCGATTTTTGCGGATATGAATTTAAGAAAAGCAGTCCTTCTATTTTTTGTGTGGTGTATGGCGCTGCCGTTGTTGGCGCAGGGTTTTTACGGTGATTGGTCCAGCCCGGAGACGGAGTCCATGATGCGTACATACGTAAAACAGTCATTTGAAGTTACAGGCAGGGTTTACGGTGTTGATGAGTATGAGCCGGAGCCTTATGCGTTGCAGGCTGCCAATATCAAGGTAACCTGTATGGGTGATACCACATCTTTTGACGGAATGGCTGCAGACAGGGATGGTGATTTCTGGGTCTATATGTACCGTCGTGACCGTCTTAAGGATACGCGCCTAAAGATTACCATATCATATCTGGGCATGCAGACACTGGATACCATAATAGCACCTGAACCCAGGAGTGTTGACGGTGTCCAGACCTATGAGGTCAGGCTTGATTCCATAGTGTTGCGCAGTAATCCTCTTACCACTGAGGAGGTTGAGATTGTGGCTGAACTGCAACGTATGTATCAGCGCGGTGATACCATAATCTTTAATGCCGATGCATACGAGATGCCCAGCGGGAGCGTGCTGCTTGACCTGGTACGCCGTCTGCCCGGACTCAAATACACGGACGGCAAGATGACATACTTGGGGCGTGACATTGAGGAGATACGCCTTAACGGAGATTCATTCTTTAAGCGTGACATGAGCATAGCGCTCAACAATATGCCTACAGACAAACTCAAGAGCCTCAAGGTCTATGAGGTTCCTGATGATACGCTTAACGCAATGAGTGACAATCACCTTATCATGGATATGGAGACCAAGGAACCGGTTGACCGCACCACATTTGCCAGTGTTGAGGTGGGTACTACTGAGAATCTTGACCGTTATTCAGTATCGGTGGACGGTTCTACCTGGAAACAGGGCGGATCAGAGTTGTACGGCTCATTCTCCAGAAGTTCCATACCGTCAGAGTACACCCATCAGCTTAAGACGGAACGTTCCAACGGCAATATCTATCTGAGCAGATCATTTAATGATAAGGTCTATGTAAACGGATCGGTTTCATACGGAAGCAATTACAATGAATCCAAGAACGCCAGATACAACAAGATGTTCATGCCTGAGTATACACAGAACTCCGTGAGTGAGAATACAAGTTCAAACGGCGGGCACAACTGGAACGGCAGTGCCGGAGCCAACGGAAATTTCAAGGAGAACGGATGGTGGAACCTGAGTATGAATTTCTCACAGAATTGGAATGACAACAGCAGCAATTCTGTTGATTCAATTTCAAATGAAGGTGAAGGGCTGATAAGTTCCACCGTGCAGTCAAACAAGGGTGAGAATATGAGTAACAACTACGGTGTGAACGGCGGATTGAGCAATTCATTCGGAAAGGATGACAAGTATCACTTCTACCTTAACTTCAACATGGGGCAATCCGGCAGTGAAGGTTTCAGCGAGAATGAGTCCAAGAGCTATTTTGCACAGTTGGACAGCACGCGTATAGTGAGCCACCGGATAAGTACTCCCTCTGAGAGCCATAACTACAGGGCGTCTTTGAATTTACAGCGTGAGATGGGTGAGATGGGTTATATGAGTATAGGTTATAGTATATCTTATGATCATGACAAGAGCATCCAGAAATATGAGGATATAGGCGAGGGTGGCTCGCTGAAAGAGGTGGATTCACTCTACAATGACCGGCGCGGCAGCAATCTGAACCATTCATTTGATGCGGATTATTTCTATTCTGATTCCGTATTCAGGATAAACCTCTCAGCCAATGTATCACCGGTAGTGATGACAGCAGATAACCTGAACAAGAGACCGGACAGGGAAGATGAGCATATCCGATATACGGGAATACGTTACAATGCCAATGCCAATTTCCGTGTCAAGGTGTTCAAGAAAAGCCAGATAGGTATCGGTTACAATGGTTCCAACGGGTTGCCGGGATTAAATCAGCTCTCTAATGTGACGGATTACAGCGACCCCATGAATATACGTGAAGGAAACGGCTCGCTTAAGAACTCATTCTCACACAATGTGAATCTGGAGTTCCAGCTTAAGTCATTCATGCGCACTCAGTTTAATTATGGAACTACCGTCAATCAGATCACTACCTTGACCCGTTTGGACAGGCAGACCGGTGCCCGCATAACATCACCTGAAAATATCAACGGCAGTTGGAATACGAGTGAATATCTGTTCCTTACCTATCCGTTCAAGGATCTGTCCCTGAACTTTACGGCAAACCACTCGTTCAGCCATAACGTAGCGTATGTGCAGTCATTTACAGACGCTGCAGCCAATAAGAGCGCCACAGATTATCATCAGATAAGCCTCTCCTTGGATGGTGCCTATTCTGACAGGTTCTGGATGGTGAGAGGTAATGTGGGCTACACTATGGATAAGAGCAAGAGTGATTATCTGGATCAGTCAAGCGGAGGAAAGAGGCTCAATGCCAGCGCTGAGATATCATACCAGTCATCATTCGGACTGGGAGCATCCACCAGATGCAACTATTCACGTCCGTTCGGATATGAGATGGAATCAGCCAACCGTTCAGAGTGCATGTGGAATATCTCGGCTGATTACCGCTTCCTTAAGAACAAGCAGGCTGTGCTCAGGATAACATGGCGTGATATACTCAAATCATACACAGGATTCTCCGCATCAGTATCGGGCACCAGCTGGAATGAGAGCCGCACATACGGTGATACCTCTATGTTCGTGATATCGTTCGGCTACCGTTTCAATGATTTCAGATAGCTTCCTTGTGAGGATTCATCTTACGCAGGGCATTGGGACTTACCCCTGCAGTCTTCTTTATGAATTTGCTGAATGATGCCTGATCCGGAAAGTTCAGTTCGTCAGCAATCTCCTGTATGCTCATTTCTGATGATAGTATCATGGACCTTGCCGTTGAGAACAACAGTTCAGAGATGATTGCACTCAGGGTCTTACCGAAAACGTGACTTGTTATCTGGTTGAGGTACTGTGGCGTTAGACACATCTGCTCCGAGTAGAACTTGACCTGATGCTCTTTACGGTAGTTGTTGATGATAAGGCGATACAGTTGCCTGGCAAGTGTCTGCTGTCTGGTAAGGGGTATGTTGTTATCTGTTGTCTCTTTCTGGTGAACCTGCATAATGTTGTCCAGCTCCACATGATGCCATGTGGTGGCAAGCCTGAGGAATGCTATTTTATTGGGGCAGTCAGTGCGGTTAATCTGTTCAACTATCCTGTTTATGCACTCCTTCATTGTCTTAGCCTCCTTATCGTTGAGTCTGAGTACCGGATAGAAATAGGTCTGAATCCATCTCTCAGATTTTACGATATAATTCAGATGAACAGACAGGTTATGTCCGTTTGAGTCAAGTAGCAGAAGGCGGATGTGGTAATCCTGACTGCACTCCACCATGCGGCATGTATGGGTGGGGGCGAGGATAAAAAGGTTTCCAGGTTCAAGCCGGTATTTTTCATTGTTGAATTCAAAAATACAGTACCCTGCGGTAATATATCCTATTGCAAATGCGTCTATTGCAAAAAGATTCCTTACCGATTCTATCTGATAGAGTCTGATGCTGACTACAGCTATTTGGTCTTTATATATTGCCTCCGGCTCATAGTGAGGCATATTGCTAATGTCCTTTATGCTGAACCTGTTCATGACATTTGTTGGGAAATTTCAAATTTGACAACAAATATACTTTTAAAAACTTATGTTAGTTTCAAATTTGACAACTTTATTTCTTTTTTGACTATGATTGCTAACGTTATTTGTCCGACATTTGTCATGCAATTCTGCGATGTCGTGATGACATTCAGGACTGTAAAAAGGCAATGTTGGAATGAAAAGGTGTCCGTTAAGTGTATTCAGAGTTTGTTACCTTTTCTAAACTCGAATGCATGGACCCCGGATAAATGGCAGTCTTGTAAGGTTGGCTGCCATTTATTTTTGTGTCTGAAAAGTTGTTGAAAACCTTTTGGTATAATAGCGTATTGCTTATGGCGAATACGCTATTTTTGTAAAAATCAGTTCTGTATGAAGTGGTTGAGGATGCCTGAGGGTGAGAGTGACTGCGGGCGCAGACTTGTGTTCTGGCTGGCGCTTGAGGAGTGGGCTGTGATAAATGCCCCAGGCTCGCTGTTTGTGTGGAGTGTGGATCCGACGGTGATTTTCGGGCGTAACCAGGATATGGAGGCCGAGGTCAATGTACAGTATTGCCGTGAGCACAGCATACAGATGTACCGCCGTAAAAGTGGTGGCGGATGCGTCTATGCAGACGACGGCAATCTGATGATTTCATACATAACCTCAGAGCCAGATGTAAACAGGGCCTTTGATACGTATCTGTCAAGTCTGGCCAGTGCATTGAAGGGTATGGGACTGGATGCTGTGCGTACTGAACACAATGACGTTCTGGTAGGTGGCCGTAAGGTTTCAGGCAATGCCTGCTATGCCACGTCAACAGGTTGCATAGTACACGGCACGATGCTGTATGATACTGATTTTACAGAGATGGAGCGCGCCATAACACCATCAAAGGAGAAACTTGACAGCAAAGGAATCAAGTCAGTAAGGCAACGTGTTGCTAACCTGAAAGAATTTGGAGTTGATTTCAGTTTTGATGATTTGAGGAGCAGGGTAGTTGATTATTTCTGTAATGAGAGCCTCTTGTTAAGCACCAGCCAATTGGCTGGGGTGCTTGAAATAGAGAAGACCTATCTTGATGATAACTTTATAAAATATGGACGGAGAAATTAAGAAGACCTGTCTGCACGGCAGCCACGTGGCTCTGGGGGCGCAGATGAGCCCTTTTGCCGGTTTTGACATGCCAATCCAGTATGCCGGCATAACCCAGGAGCATCTGGCCGTAAGGAACCGGGTGGGAATGTTTGACGTATCCCACATGGGTGAGATATTCATAAGCGGTCCCGATGCAGAGCGCTATGTAAACCATATCTTCACAAACAACATCAGCGGCTATCAGCCCGGCAAGATACTGTACGGAATGATGCTCTATCCAAACGGAGGCTGTGTTGATGACCTGCTGGTTTACCGCGAGTTCGAGCCCGACCGTTTCCTGCTGGTAGTGAATGCCGCCAATATAGACAAGGACTATGACTGGATGTTAAGGAACAGTACCGGTTATGATGTCAAAATTGACAACCAGTCAGACGCCTGGGGCCAGATAGCCATCCAGGGTCCGGAATCAGAAAAGACAGTTCTGGACGTGTTAGGTCTTGATTGTGCCCAGAAGTTAGGCTTCTACGAGTACTGCAATGCCGATTACAACGGTCACCGCCTGATAGTAAGCCGCTCAGGTTACACCGGTGAAGACGGTTTTGAACTCTACGCCACCCTGCAGGACACCATAAAAATCTGGGACCGCCTGCTGAAAGCCGGAGTGGAACCATGCGGCTTAGGCTGCCGCGACACCCTGCGCTTTGAAGCCGGCCTGCCGCTGTACGGCGATGAGTTGAGTGATGAAATCACCCCCATAGAAGCCGGCTTAGGCATCTTCTGCAAGCTTGACAAACCGGAATTCATAGGCCGCGAAGCCCTTGTAGCCCAGAAGGAGTTAGGAGTAGAAAAGAAACTGGTAGGAATAGAAATCTTTGACCGAGCCATCCCAAGACACGGCTACCCTGTAGAACTTGAAGATGGAACCGAAGTAGGAGTAGTAACCACCGGCTACCACAGCATCTCGTTAGACCGCAGCATCTGCTTTGCCCTAGTGCAAACCAAATATTCTACCTTAGATACTCCATTATGGATTAGAATCCGTAAAAAAGTATTCCCAGGCAAGGTTATTAAGAAGCGTTTCTACGAAACAAAATACAAAAAATAAAGGTTTGCTTTCCTGATTCTCTTCCAAATACGCAGTTAAAAGCGGAAGGAATTAGGGTAAGGAAAACCGTGGCCACCCGTGGCCTCGTAAACGGGAGGGGCCCGCTCCGAAGGAGTGGGAGGGATGAGCGAAGCGAAGTTTTATCTACCCTAATCCTTCCGCGTTAAAGAACGAATTAATTAAAGAAAATAAAGCTTATGAGTAAGATTGTAGAAGGCCTGAAGTACAGTGACACCCATGAATGGGTAAAGACAGAAGGTGACATTGCCATCATCGGAGTAACAGACTACGCCCAAAAAGAGATGGGAGAGATAACCTACGTAGATTGCCCCGACGTAGATGATGAGGTAGAGAAGGGCGGCGAGTTCGGAGCCCTGGAGAGCGTAAAAGCCGCCAGTGACCTCTTCAGCCCCGTAAGCGGCACAGTAACAGAGGTAAATGAGGCCGTAGTTGACGACCCCAAACTGGTCAATGATGACGCCTTTGAGAACTGGATCATCAAGGTGCAGATGAGTGACGCATCAGAACTTGACGACCTGATGGACGCATCGGCATACAAAGCATTCATTAAGGAGTAATGGCCGGTTTCCAGTATTTCCCGCATACGGATGAAGACATCCGCGCCATGCTTGACCGCATAGGCGTGAAGAGTTTTGATGACCTGTATGCCGATGTCCCCGCAGACTGTCTCTACCAGGGCGAGTATGACCTGCCCGATGCTATGACAGAGCAGCAGGTACGCGACTATTTTGAGGGCTTGGCATCCAAGAACCCCAGGCTGAAGGTCTTTGCCGGAGCAGGCGCATACGATCATTATACGCCAGCCGTGATACCCTACATCACCCAGCGCAGCGAATTCATAACCGCCTACACCCCCTACCAGTGCGAGATATCGCAAGGCACGCTAAGGTACATATTCGAGTACCAGAGCATGATCTGCACCCTGACCGGCATGGACGTGAGCAACGCCTCCATGTATGACGGCCCCACAGCCGCCGCCGAGTCAATGCGTATGATGGTAGCTCAGGCCAAGAAAAAGAACACAGTGCTGGTATCAAACACCCTGTTGCCGCAGGTAAGGGGAGTGATTGCCACATACGCCAAGTATGCAGGAATCACAATCAAGGAGATTGAGGCAGAAAACGGCCAGACCTCAAAAGCGTCATTAGAAGCCTTGATCAGTGAAGGTGATGTAGCCGGAGCCATTGTGCCCTCAATAAACCGTTTCGGAATAATAGAGAATCTGGATGGAATGGCCGATGCCCTGCATGCAGACAAGGCACTGATGACCGTCTATTGTGACCCATCGGCCCTGGCAGTACTCAAGACCCCGGCAGAGTGGGGTGCCGATATCGCAGTAGGTGACGGCCAGCCGCTTGGAATCCCGTTGTGCTACGGCGGTCCTTACGTAGGCTTTATGGCTTGCACCAAAGAGTATATGCGCAAATTGCCAGGCCGCATAGTAGGTGAGACCCGTGACAAGGAGGGCCGTCGAGCATTCGTGCTTACCCTGCAGGCCCGTGAGCAGCATATACGCCGCGAGAAAGCCACCAGCAACATCTGCTCAAACGAGAGCCTCATGGCGCTCTGGGTAACGGTATATCTGTCACTCATGGGCCCGGAAGGCATGAAACAGGTAAATGATCTGTGCTACCAGCGTGCACACTATCTGTACGCTAGACTACTTGAAACAGGCAAGTTCCAGGAGGTATTCAGCGGTGCTCCTTTCCTTAAGGAGTTTGTTTTGAAGCCGCTCGTTCCGGTGGCAGAGTTACAGAAGAGACTGGCCGATGCCGGATTCTTCGGAGCCCTGGAAACAGATGATGGTTACGTGAGTTTCTGCGTAACAGAGAAGCGCAGTTATGAGGATATTGATGAATTGGTAAAGGCACTCTGATTATGAAGTACTACGACAAACTGATATTTGAGATATCCAAGCCCGGCCGCAGAGGTTATTCCCTGCCTGAGCCATGCTCCAAGTGCCAGGGCGCCGATGCCATACCTGCAACTTTGAGAAGAGATAAGGCTCCTGAACTGCCTCAAGTGAGTGAGCCTGATGTGGTGCGCCACTATACCAACCTGAGCCAGATGAACTTTGGCGTTGACACCGGATTCTATCCGCTGGGCAGTTGCACCATGAAGTACAATCCCAAGATAAACGAGGAGATTGCCGCAATGCCTGCATTCGGCGGCATACATCCGTTGCAGAAGGATGTTCCCGGAGTGGATGCCGTTTATGAAGGTATGGACAAGGCCCTTGCCGCCATAACCGGCATGAAACACTTTACCTTCAAGCCCTGCGCAGGTGCACACGGTGAACTTACCGGCCTGATGATAATCCGCGAGTACCATATGTCACGCGGTGATACCAAGCGTACCCGCATAATTGTTCCTGACAGCGCACACGGAACCAACCCCGCCAGTGCAGCGGTATGCGGTCTGGATGTGGTAGTGGTCAAGTCAAACGTTCAGGGCTTGGTTGATGTTGAGGATCTCAAGCCTCTGCTTGACGATACCATTGCCGGCATAATGATGACCAATCCCAATACCCTTGGACTCTTTGAAAAGGATATCCGTGAGATTGCGTCACTGGTACATGCCGCAGGCGGTCTGCTCTACTATGACGGAGCCAACATGAACCCGCTCATCGGCACGGTACGTCCCGGTGATATGGGATTTGACGTGATGCACCTTAACCTGCACAAGTCATTCTCAACACCTCACGGTGGCGGCGGTCCCGGCAGCGGTCCGGTGGGCGTATGTGAGAAACTGGTTCCGTTCCTTGGTGTGAATGTATCGGGCTTTAACGGCAATTTCGGCGTGATTCTGCGTGCGTACGCCTATATCCTGATGCTTGGCCGTGAGAACGTGAAATTGTGCGGTAAGCTGGCTACGCTTGGTGCCAACTATATCAAGGAGTCACTCAAGGACCTCTACAAACTGCCCATTGAGAGTGTCTGCAAGCATGAGTTCGTCTTTGACGGCCTTATCAATGACGGCGCACGTGAAGGCAAGGAGGGTGCTGCCACACTTGATGTCGCCAAGCGTCTGCTTGATTTTGGCTACCACGCACCAACCATCTATTTCCCGCTGCTGTTCCATCAGGCCATCATGATTGAGCCTACTGAGACAGAGTCAAAGGAGACCATTGACGGATTCATTGAGGTGATGCGTAAGATTGCGGCCGAGGCTGCCCAGGATCCCGATATCCTGCACGGCGCACCGCACACCACACCCATATCCCGTCCCGATGAGACTACTGCTGCCCGTAATCCTATCCTAAAGTATTGGGACGCATGAAACTGTTGATTATAGGCGCAGGCCCCGGCGGTTATGAAACTGCCGTAGAGGCTGCAAAGCGTGGATTGGAGGTAACCCTCATATCAGAAGGGCCGCTTGGAGGAACATGTCTTAACGAGGGTTGCATACCCACCAAGACATTCTGTCATTATGCTGAGTTGATTGAGCAGAACCTCAAGGCAGGGCTTGACTGCAAACCGTCATTTGCTGCTGTTGCAGAGCGCAAGCAGGCTGTAATTGAGCAACTGCGCGGTGGCATAGACATGCTGCTCAAGAACATTCAGGTGGTACGCGGCAAGGCTCAGTTCAAGGATTCCAAGACTGTGCTTTGCGATGGTCAGGAATATACTGCCGAAAAGATCATAATAGCAACAGGTTCCGTATCGGCTTCATTACCGATACCAGGCGCTGACAGTTGCCTTACATCGAAGGAGATTTTGGACTTGACCGAGGTTCCTGAAAGCCTATGCGTTATTGGTGGCGGGGTTATCGGCCTTGAGTTTGCATCCATATTCCGCAGTTTCGGCAGTGAGGTAACGGTATTGGAGTTCTGTCCCAATATACTGCCGCGTTTTGATGTGGATCTGGCCAAACGCCTCAAGCAGTCACTTTCCAAACGTGGTATCAACATTGAGGTTCAGGCTCAGGTGACAGCCATAGACGGCAATGCCGTAACCTATATCAAGAAGGATAAGGAGTTCTCTGTCCAAGCCGATAAGATTCTGATGGCTGTGGGTCGCCGTCCCAACACGGATGGGCTGAACCATGAAGCAGCAGGCATAGACTATACGCGCAAGGGTATCACGGTGAACGACCGTTTTGAGACATCAGTACCCGGTATATTTGCCGTGGGTGATGTCACTGGCGGAATAATGCTGGCACATGCTGCCACATATCAGGGACTGCATGCGCTCAATTATATCTGTGGTCAGCAGGACAGCATACGCTTTGACCTGATTCCCGCAGCGGTTTTCACCATGCCAGAGGTTGCTATGGTCGGACTTACAGAGGAACAGTGTAAAGAGCAGGGACTCCAGGTACGCTGCCTCAAGTCATTCTACCGCGCCAACGGCAAGGCCGTATCAATGGATGAAACCGATGGGTACTGCAAACTGATAGTGTCAGAAAACGGTGTAATACTGGGAGCCCACCTTATGGGTGCCCATGCCTCAGACCTGATACATGAGATTGCTGCCGTAATGAATATTAACGGCACTCTGGAGCAATTGAGGTATGTTATTCATGCACATCCTACACTCAGTGAGGTGCTGCAGGCAGCCCTTAACAATTAGGCGAAGAGCTAACAGAAAGCAGTTATGGCGAGCCCATAGGGCGAGAGCGGTCCCGGAGGGCCGCCAAGCGAACGGAGTGAGCGTTTTCGCGTTAGCGAAATAAAAAAAGGAAAGGGATTCAATCCGGAATAAAAATAAGAAGGGCCGCTGGATAGCGACCCTTCTTTATTTTTGGTCTGGATTAGAATCCGCCGAAGCCTCCGCCAAAGCCGCCTCCGAATCCGCCGCCGCCAAAGCCGCCGAAGTCACCGCCCATCATCATGAAGTCGCCGCCGCCAAAGCCGCCGCCCATGTTAGGCTGGCTTACCTTGCAGCCCTTGGGGAGTGTGAAGAATGAAGGATCAACATCCTCGGCAATGAAGTTCATTGCGGTCTGGCTTGTGGTTGACCAGTCACTTTCAGTTACAGTTGACAGAGGAATTCCCTCGTAAACGCATACTGTGATGTTCTGAGTGAAACCCATCTGGTTGCTGGGGCTCATTGAATACTTCTTGCAAGTGAGACCTGCTACCTGCTCCTCACCCAGTTCCTTGATCTTGTTGCGGCGAATGGTCTTCTTGTCCAGGTTGAGCCAGTCTATCTCACCAAGCTGACCTATCTGGGCACCTCCCATGCCGAAGCCGCCACCGAATCCACCGAAACCTCCACGGCCGCCACGACCACCGCCGAATATAGGCATTGCGGTAGCAGTGTTTTCTTTCTCGTTGATGGTATAGGTTGTGTCACCTACAGAAATTACGCGGGTGATAGTCTCACCGTAAACGGTTATTCTTGCTGACTTCTTTCCGTAATCATCAAAATAGATCTGCTCTCTCATGGCACTTGCATCGAAACTGTTCATCATGTTCATGAAGGTGCTGTCGCCGAAAGATGCGCCTCCTCCCATAGCTGTAATTGTAGAGAAATCGGGCATGTCACCCATATCGGATGAAACTGTGATAACACCGGATTTTACTCCGAACTGAGGCTCTTTAACCTCTTTTTTCTTTGCGCCTGCTGTAAGGCATACTGCCATCATCAGGGCAGCCATCATAATCTTTTTCATTGTGTCCTTATTTTTTTGTTTTGTTTATTGACTCTCTTGTGACGTTAGTCGTTAACAATATAGTCAATCCCGCGAAAAGTTAAGACAATTAATATTTATTAAGGCTGTTATTTTTTTTGCAGGTTTTGTCTGAATTTGAATTCGACTGTTTTTTTTACAAATCTGTCAATTTAATTATTATTATAAAATAGGTTGCGCGTTTCTGTTTAAATAGGTATTTTTGTCAAAATTTTGGATGTAAGGTCCTGGCCAATTAATGATTTTCAATAGTTTACTAGGAAAATAAGTTATTAACATTTTTATAATAAATCAATGAAAAGAATCCTTTTTCTGTGTTCAATGCTTGTCGCAGCGTCCTTATCAGGCGGTTTGTTGCAGGCTCAGAGTGTTGAGGAACTTAAAGCTGCCGCCATGTTGTATGATATGGACAGTTGTACTTTCTCATCAAGTGTCGTTACGGTTGACGGCTTCCGTTACAAGTTGGATGCAACCAAGCATCTTGCCCGGTTCGTGTACTTTAACAAGACCGATGTGGCTCCTGAAACCCTGGTTATTCCTGAAACCATAACATATAACGATGCCGTTTATGTAGTTGTGGCAACTGAAGGATATTACTCTTATCTGCAGAACAACACAAAGAAGGTTGTCCTGCCTTCAACACTCCGCTGGATTGGCGAAAACACTTTCTATCCTTTCCGCAGCATGACTGAGTTCGTGATTCCTGAGAATGTGGAATACATAAAAGGTTCAATCATTGACAGGGACAACGTATCATTCATATTCAAAGGTGCGGTTCCCCCAGTGGTCGTGGGGCGTATCTCCTCTGCAAACAACAAGATCAAGTTGTATGTACCCGGCGAGTCACTAAAGGATTATGTGATTACTGATTATATAGAAGACTGCTGCGTTATTGCCGATGATATTTCATACGGCACGGTGGTGATAGATTCAGTTGACAATGGTGAGTTAGGCTATATTGTTGTGGCCGATGCACTCCCCAAAGTCCGTGTATATGCCGAGGTTAACAAACTGATTGTAAAGACAGGTACCATTGATGAGACTGACTGGTATCAGTTAAGGCAGATGCACAATCTGGTTTATCTTGATCTGAGCGGTCTATCCATTTCTGATATCCCTTATCAGGCGCTTTATAATTGCTGGCAGATTGAAACTGTTATTTTGCCTGATACACTTAAAGCAATCAGAGGATCTGCTTTCTCTTATACGGGTATCAACAATATTATTATACCGCCAAGCGTAAATAGTATTACCGGAGATAATGTCTTTTATAATTGTGACTCACTTCAGAGCATTGCTATTCCAGAGGGTGTAACGTCGCTTCCGTATCAATGCTTTTACAGTTGTGACCGTTTGGAATCAGTATCACTGCCTTCAACTCTTTCATCAATAGGTTCTGATTGTTTTGAATATTGTGACATAAAGTCCTTGCATCTGCCAGGAGCATTGACCTATATATCATCATATTGCTTTAGAGGCAACAAAAATCTGGCTAAGGTTGAATTTGAAGAAGGATTGAGAAATGTCGGTTATTATTCTTTCTCAAATTGTGCCATCGATACCCTGATATTCCCTTCAACCTTAAAAAATATTGATGGTTATGCTTTTAGTGGCAACTCCGCTCTCAAAGGCGTTTCATTCAATGAAGGACTTGAGGAGATAGACAATTACGCGTTCAGTAATTGCAGCAGAATGAAAGAGATTACCTTGCCCAGTTCTTTGCAATACTGCCTTGGACGTCCTTTCTCAGGTTGCTCAAGTCTTAAGAAAATTGAAAGCCGTGCGCTGATTCCGCCTACAGTACGTGCAGATATTCCTACTAATAGTGCAGGTAACATTGAACTCTATGTGCCGTTGTGGAGTTTCCAGGAGTATATGACCACTCCCGGTTGGCTTGAGTATCAGAACCACACCAACATAATACGTGACAATCTGCCCGCCAACATAGTAATCAACAAGGAGTTTGAATTTGTTCTTGGTGCCGATGACAATGTTGAGGGTTATACTCCCAATGTGCGTCTGCTGTACAACACGGAGCGTATTGATGACGGTTTCGGTCATCAGAAATACGAGCGCGGCAACCTGACGGTAAGCAGCCGCAGCAAGTTGGCTCTGAATGATTTCTCAATGTATGTATCACCATACGCCAAGTATTATGCAGACTATAGCCGCTTTGCTTATAGTTATAATTATACTTATGATTACAACAGTACAAAATATAATCCCAATTCACTGATTGTACGTGGTGAGATGCGTGCAGAGAACCAGACTCTTAACATGATGCTTTACAATGACCTGTGGCAGTTTATAAGTTTCCCGTTTGATGTCAAGGTATCTGACATAGTTCCTGTTGATTCCAAGACTCAGTGGGTTATCCGCAAGTATTCAGGCTATGAGCGTGCCCAGAAGAATTTTGACAAGACATGGGTGAACCTGACTGCAGACAGCATTCTCCAGGCGGGCCGTGGTTATATCATGAAGTGTTATAACAATACTGCAAACAGCAATGATTATGTGGTTGAGTTCACTGTTACTCCCATCAAGGAGTCTGTTACACGCCAGTATCTGTTTACCAGCAAGGACCGTGAGGTTGCACTTGAGGAGAATCTGAGCGAGTTTGAGCAGAACCGTTCATGGAACCTGATAGGTAATCCTTATCCGTGCTATTTTGATACACGTTTCATTGATACCGAGTCTCCGTTCATGGTTTGGGATTCATATAATAAGACATATGTGGCATTCAGCCCCGTTGATGACGACTATATCCTGAATCCGGGCGAGGCTTTCTTTATTCAGCGTCCGGTTGATACTGAGAACCTTTTGTTCCTGCATGACGGCCGCCAGACCTACCGTAACCCCAACGACCTTACAATTGAACATTCTTCAATGCGTGGAACTTCAGGAAGAAAGGTCATGAACCTGACATTGTCAGTTGGTTCCCTTTCAGACCGCACACGTGTAGTATTCAATAGCAAGTCATCAATGGATTACGAGGTTGGACGTGACGCTGCAAAATTCATGTCAACAGAGAACGGTGTACCTCAGATCTGGACAGAATGCAATGGCGTACAATATTCAATCAACGAGCGTCCTGAATATGACGGCAAGGTTGCTGTGGCATTGTATTGCGGCACCAGCGGCACATATACCATAGGCGTGGCTGATGAGCAGAGTGATGGCGTGGTGCTTGAAGATCATCTGTGCGGAACATCTACCGTTCTTTCCTCAACATCGGGTTATACATTCAATGCTTCTGAGGGTGAAATCAAAGGCCGTTTCTACATTATATCCTCTGAAACTACCGATGTTGATGCCAAAGCTGTCCCGGCACAGGATAAGGTGTTCTATAACGTTGCAGGTCAGTTTGTTGACGGCAACAGTGATGACATAAAAATATCTAACGGCATCAAGTCTATAAACAGATAATCTGTCATGAAAAGATATATTATCAATCTGTTGGGATTGCTGTTCCCGTTTGTGGCCATTGCACAGACTGACGGCTATGATCCCGTTAACCCGCCCAACCCGGCATGGCCGGTAGCCGATACGACCACCTATTACAAGGTGAGTTGCGTATCCATACCTGATGGTGCCGGAGTTTTCTCTGGTGATGGCGACAGGTTCAAGGGTGGACAGTCAGTAACTGTAAGCGCTTCAACACATAATGAGTGTTACTTTATCTGTTGGAAGGATGCCAATGGAAATGTTCTTACAGAGAACAGGTCATACAGATTTACCATGCCATATTCAAATGTGACTCTGTATGCTGTATATGAATACAATCCTTCCAGCCCCGGCAATCCGGTATTCAGCCGTGATTATCCTCTTAACGTGACATGTGAACCACAGGTGGCCGGTTCGTTCAACATCAAATCGGGCATAATGGTTAAGGAGGGGACCACACAGAGCCTTAACGCATACTGCAACAACGGATTCCGTTTCTTGCGTTGGGAGACTGAGGATGGCGAGATACTTGGAACCGATACCCGTTTGAGCCTGCTCATGCCCTCGCATCCATATAATATAAAAGGTGTATATGAGTATGCTCCTGAGGTGCCGGTAAATCCCGGAACCAATTCATGGGACAGGATATCCGGACAGGCTATCATTGATTTCTTTAATCCCGGATATCTTACATCGGCAATAAGGTCAATGGTAAGTTCAAATACTCAATTGACCCATCTTGTTGTTGACGGCCAGATAACCGGCAATGACTTTTCATTCACAAATACGTTCACATCACTCACCTCTATTGATTTGAGCCGTGTGGCCGGTGTCAGTGACGTACCAAGTTACTGGTTGGACGGAAATACCAATGTCAAGGAGATTGACGTGCCTTCATGCGTATCATATCTGGGCAACTATTCATTCAGGAACTGTGCTGTTTTGAAGTCATTCAACTGTTATGCTACCGTACCGCCTTCACTTGGGACAAACGTGTTTACAGGTGTACCTGATGACATGACAGTCTATGTGCCGGAGACATCGGTTGAACTGTATCAGGCTACAGAAGGATGGAATTCATACAACATTGCTCCTTTGCGCAGCAAGTTGTGTGCTCTTGAAATCAACCTGCCGGCAGAATGCAGCGACGGCCGTTACAAGAATATGTCATTGGAACTGGTCAATGTCAAGAGCGGACAGAAATACAGATATGTCATTACTGACCGTCTGAACTATACGTTCGGTACCCTGGTCAAGAATACGGTATATAATGCCTATCTCAAGAACCTGTCCGGTCAGATTATCGGCGAATGTGACCTGATAACTGTTGATAATAATAACGTGAGTGTCACCATGAGTGACCTTAAATTGCCGCGAACTCTTTCTCTAAAGGTAATTGATGCCGATGACAATGATGTGACCTCACAGACCTCAATCGTATGGAGTGATGAGGCCGGAACTTATCTGCAGCAGGGCCCGGTCCTGGCTTCACAGATAGGTGGTTACAAGGTCAGTTATGATATCACTCTGCCAAAATTGCTGGCTATGAAATATATCCAGCCGTCAGAGACTGAATATACTGTCAAGGAGGGAACCAATGACATTGTGGTCAAACTGGAGTCAATCCCTCAGTATAAACTTACGGGTAAGGTCGTCAATAATATGACAGGCCTTGGCATAGCAGGAGCCAATGTTTCAATTTCACAGACCATAGCAGGCAAATACTCTGATGCCCTTAATGTCAAGACCAAGTCAGACGGCAGTTATGAGGTTGTCATATCCTGCGCCCCGTCAGAGGTGACAATATCGGCCAATGACTGTGTGAACGGTACGGTCTCACTGGATGATGATACGTTTGCTGACAATGCTGAAACACGCGTCATTGATTTGGGCACCATGTCACTCAAGCCAATTTCTGGCGTTGTGATGAACCTGAGTTTCAGTTATACCGAGAGCGTTGCTCAAGGTGAGGAGGCAGAGACTCTGCCTTACTATTCAGATATGGGCAATGTTTCATACAGCCTCTATAACAAGACACTTGGCAAGGAGATTACGTCAATGAGTGTCCAATACCCGAATATCGTGGTGTTGGAGGATGTACATGTCGGTGATGAACTTGAACTTACCTGTCGCAGCAAGTCTGCCATGTTCAAGGATGTAAAGGTGAGCGGTGTGGTAGATTCTGACAACCGTCTGTCAGTAAATATACCCATTGTTGAACTTGGAGCGATCAAGGCCAGATTCCTGATTACAGACAATACGGCTGTTGAAGGTATCCTTTATGACAGCAAGGGTGTGTTGGTATCACATGATACATACAAGGGTAATGATTTGACATTCAGTGACCTTGCAGACGGTACATACACTCTTGTTACAATGGGCCAGAGCCCGTTCTTCAACTCCATATTCTCTCTAGACAACCTGGCCGATGCCGGTATGACAGAGGATGTGGATTACCTTAAGAACGTGGTTAACGTAAAGAGTGGAGAGATTACTGCATTAAGAAATGTAGTGGTGCCCCTGTTCAATGAGTCCAAATACTATTACACGGGCAAGAACACATCATTCTCAGTGAACAAGGCAAATGTGATAGCAGGTAACTATCTTACACTCAGTGGCAAGATTGATTTCCTGGATGCATACAAGCAGAATGTTTCCGATATAGAAATGGTGGTAAAACTCCCTGAGAGTTGCGGCATGGTTGAGAAATCAGTCATAGTTGGCAACAATCTCTCATCATATGAATATCGTGACAACACCGTGACTATTCCTATGGGTGAGAACTACACGGACAGGGTAAAGTTCTGCATAGTACCTTCTGAACGCGGAAACTATACACCTAATGCTTTTGTACGCTTTAATCTTGACGGAAAGACCATACTTCAGCCTATTGGCAGTGCGGCTTATACGGTTACAGACATAACCATCTGGAGCGCACCGCTGATATCGTTGCCTACAATCAGCATTGACGGTAATGCACCCGGACAGTCACAGGTTGTGGTATATGACGGTCAGACCGTGATAGGAACCACAAAGGCTCTGGCTGATGGCTACTGGTCATTGCAGACCGAACTCAAGAACTGCATGAACCTCTCAATTCATGAGATTTGGGCCGAGGTGACCGCTCCGTCAGGTTTCAAGGATCAGACAGAGACACGTTTTGTGGAGTACAACGAGCGCAGTATCCAGGCCAAGACGGTAGAGATGTCATTCTACAACGGTCTGCCCGGAGTGAACCGTACTATATGGGTAGGCTTTGACCTGGAGCACATCAAGGCCAGTTCACCAAGTTATATGTTTGCCGGCGGTACAGACTTTGTCTTTACGGCAGACCTGACAAACAATGACCCTGAGGTCGTGAACAGTTGCATAATCCGCGTGTTCACCAACAATCACGAGTGGATTGAACTCCCGGCGCGTTTCATTCCGAATATGGAGCGCTGGGTTGCAGTCGGCAAGTTTGATACGCGTACCATGCCTATAGGTGTACGTGTTGTTGTTGATGCCGATATCTCGACTGAGATTGACTACAGTGAATTCGTTCAGATAAACACCGTTCCTGATGCTGTTGAGCATACTGAGACTTATGTCACGTATGTTGACAATATGCCTCAAGAGGATAACGGGTTCATTCCAGAGGAGATACCTGAGATTGAAGAGTCATTCATTTATGATAATTCCACTCAAGTTGTTGATGAGATCCAAGAGATTGCTCAGCAGGAACCTGTAGTTAAGGTTGATGAGGTCACAGAGATTGAGAATGAAAATATCTCAGTCTTTAATGGCTGGAACAATAACGGCCAATATACATATTATGAGGGTGAAACATACTCTGTCGTAATAAATGAGGAAGATGTTGAAGATGTGATTGAACTCCCTGCTACCGATGAGAATAAAGAGGATGTCCAGGTTACTGTCATGCAAAACGGTACATTCTTAATAAACGATGTGAACATCAATAAGATATGGGGTGTTGACGTTGAAGAGGAACCTACCGAGTATTATGATGTGGAAGAGTATGATGATGACAATAATCCAAACAAACCGACGCGTTCACCGATGCGTGCCGCACCCGGCCACACCGGACGTATTGCCGAGACTCTTGTCGATACCCTTAAGAATGAGATCATGGTTCTAGAAAAGGCTGCCCATTATGTGAACAGTTATATCAAGTCAACAGGTGACCCCATCAGGACTCAACTCGGTACAATTGACCAGTCTCTGAAAGATGCAGAGGAACTGACCGCAAATCTGGTGGCTTACAAGGCTGTGCATCCAGAGGAGAGTGCTTCAATTGATACTCAGTTGGGTACATTGGCTGTCAGTGTGGCTCAATTAAAGAAGACCCGCTATGAACTGAATACCGCTCTTGCTGAGGTTAACAGTTACATAAGCATTGTACGTGACCTGAACAGACTCATTTCATACGGCCATTATGCAATTACCGATGTCAATGACTGGCAGGTATTCATAGACCGCATACTTCCGTGCGATGGACTGGATGACCCGCAGGCCCGTGCCCTATACTGGATCTCTGACAGTCTAAAGTTCAAATACGGTCACCGCTACATAACAGTATGCCAGATTGCTTCAATGGCTGCATCGGTTGTGACAAGTGTGGCGCATACGCCTCAAGGTGTACCTATGCTGAATATGGTCAAGGGAGCGGTAGCCCAGTACCTTTCAAAGACGGCAGATCTGGTTTATCGTGAGACCAAGGCTACGTCACGCAACCGTATCCGCAAGGCAAAGCGTGATAAGAACCGTTACGTAAACTGCAACTATGCTGAACTTGAGGAGATTGAGGACAAGTGGGATTTCTCACTGCCTTATCCTGTTGTGGAGCCTATCATTGACCCGTCAGGATTTGTCTATGAGGGTGTTTCAAGCAACCGTCTTGAAGGTGTGACCGCAACGGCATACTACAAACATACCTATGAGGATATGTATGGAGACCTTCAGCAGGAGATAGTTCTTTGGGATGCCGCCATGTATGGTCAGGAGAATCCTCTCTATACTGATGAGCAGGGTATGTACCAGTGGGATGTTCCGCAGGGCGAGTGGCAGGTCAAGTTTGAGAAAGAGGGTTATCAGACCGCTTATTCAGAGTGGCTGCCCGTACCTCCTCCTCAGATGGATGTCAATATAGGCCTTGTACAGAATGTACAGCCTGAGGTAACGAGTGCCCGTGCATTTGAGGTTGAGCGCAACGGAAACAGTAGCATTGAGGTTACGTTCTCCAAGTACATGAACCCTGAGACTCTCAATGCAGGCAACATATTCGTAAAGGGTATAAAGAACGATACCCAGACATTGCTTACCAATTTGAGCTTCTCATATCCTGACCTTGAGAATGTGATTGAAGGTGACGGACAGAGTTATGCAAGAACAGTCTCAGTTGAAGCAGGTAACGTTTCTGAGTATGATGAGATGCTTCTTATTGTCAACGCTGATGTTGAGAGTTATGCCGGTATCAAGATGACCGAGACATACGAGCAGAAACTGGACATAGAGAAGAAAATAGTTTCTATAGCCGCAGATTCAATCTTATATGTCGGTTATGGTGATAAAACGGTTGTCCTGATAGGTGCTCTCCCATCAGAGGCTGCGGCAGGCAAGAAGATTACCGTCAGGAGCGAGTCATCAATGATTGCCGGCCTGAACGGAGCGCAGCAGTCTCTTGAACTCACGTTTGATGCTGACGGACAGGCTCAGTTTGAGTTGAACGGTTCTCTGTTCGGTTCTACTGCAGTCAAGTATCAGATTCAGGGTGAGGACCTTGCTGCCACCACTCTTGTAAGTGTTGTTGATGCATCACTGCTTGAGGAGGTCAAGGCACCTGTGGCATCACGCATAAGCGGAACATCGGTATTTACCGGTCAGACAGTGACGCTCTCATGTGAGACCAACGGCGCGGTTATCTATTATACTCTTGACGGCTCATGCCCGTGTGAATCAGACAAGCGAATTCTCTATTCAGGCCCCATAACCATAACTGACAGCGTTACCGTCAAGGCTATGGCAGTCGGTATCAGTGGCTCGGAGAGTACAATAAGCGAGTTCCGTTATTATGTACGCAGTTCGTCGGTAGCAATGGAACTTGAGGAGGGCTGGAACTGGACCTCACATGACCTTTCTGCTCCTCTTGCGGTTACTGAACTCCATAATGCCTCTACCGCAGTCCGTACCAAGGATGGTGAGACTGTCAAGTCACAGGATAGTGATGACTGGAACGGTTCTGTTCCTGACGTACAGGCTGTGAACATGCTTAAGGTTAAGGCCGATGCATCGGTACGCAAGACATTCCAGGGTGATCAGTTCAATGCACAGGGTGTTACCGTGACACTCAAGCGCGGATGGAACTGGTTAGGTTATCCGCTGGATCAGGCTCTTGTACTTGAAGATGCCCTTGTATATCTGAACGTTGATGAGGGTGACGTTATAACCGGCCTTGAAGAGGGCTTTGCCGAGTATTCAGACGGCACATGGACCGGTGACCTGAAAGTACTCACTCCCGGTCATGGCTACATGTATAAGTCAATGTCAGAAAAGAGTTTCATATATGGAACCGTTGCTACCATAAGTCCGGCTGCAGTCCTCAGAAATAATCTGCAGATAAGAAATACGCCGTGGAGTGTCAACGCCCATGCTTATCCTGATATGATGGCCGTTACCGCAACAGTCATGGATGGTGACAGCGAGGCTTCTGACAGTGTGTTCCAGATAGGTGTGTTCTGTGGAGATGAATGCCGTGGCATAGGCAAGTACATTGATGGAACATTCAAGTTATCCGTTTATGGCGAGAGTGCCGATGAACTGGTATTCAAGGCCATTGACGTGAATACAAACACTGTGTATTCCATAACAGAGAGTGTTGTGTTCAATCCCGATGTTCTGGGCTCACAGGCTGCTCCTTACACATTGAATTTTGAGACTCCTTCGGGGGTTGATATAATCAGATTGTCACGTAATGCCAAATTCCCGATATTCAATGTCAAAGGACAGATGGTCAATGATGAAGATGCTAAAAACGGAATCTTTATTATTGACGGAACAATGTTCCTGAAGTGATTTATCCGAACTGAATTATTGACGAGCCCCGGATCAACTGATTCCGGGGCTCGTTGTATTCTGTTGAATCTGTCTTATTTACTTGAACAGGACCGGAATAAGGTCCGGGCGGCCTATGCGCCTCAGTTCTGCAATGAGTCTGTGGCGCTGCGCAGGGTCATACCAGAAAAAGAACTGGCGCTGCGCCTGCTTGTCACGCTCGGAGCGGGCTGTGAAAACAGGTTTCATGGTGTAGGGGTTGATTCCGGTGTAGAAGATTTCTGTGCTTAGTGTCATGGGAGTAGGCGTAAAGTCCTGAATCTGCTCCAGCTTGAAGTTGAGCTGTTTGGTTTGTATGGCAAGTTCCGCCATATCCACCTCAGTACATCCCGGGTGGCTGCTTATGAAATATGGTATGAGTTGCTGGCGCAGGCCGCACTCACGGTTTATCTTGTCAAATGTCTTCTTGAACTGTCCGAACTGAACGAATGACGGCTTGCGCATGAGTGCCAGTACGGAGTCTGATGTGTGTTCCGGGGCCACCTTTAGACGTCCGCTCACGTGTTTCACAATAAGTTCCTTGGCATATTCCGCATGTGATTTGTTGGCCTTGGGGTCCGGGTCATTGTATTGCAGTATGTCATAGCGTATGCCGCTTCCGATGCAGGTTTTCTTGATTCCGGGAACCTTGTCGGCAGCACGGTAGAGGTCAATCAGGGCAGTGAGGTCAGTTTGCAGATTGGGGCATACCTTTGGGGTGAGGCATGTGGGACGCTTACACTTGTTGCAGAGTGATTTGTCACGACCGCCTGTGCCGTACATATTGGCCGATGGTCCTCCCAGGTCTGATATGTAACCTTTGAAATCATCCATCTGGGTTATCTGGCGCAACTCACGGAGTATGCTCTCCTTGCTGCGGCTCACTATCTGCTTGCCCTGGTGGGCTGAGATGGTGCAGAATGAACAACCACCGTAGCAGCCACGGTGTATTGTCACGGAGTGGCGTATCATCTCATATGCCGGTATGCGCTTACCGTTGTAGCGCGGATGCGGCAGACGGGTGTATGGGAGGTCATAAATGGCATCAAGTTCCTGTGTGGTGAGTGGGGGATAGGGGGGATTGACTACCATGTAACGGTTACCTGAGGGCTGAATGATGCGGTGCGCCTCAATCAGGTTTGACTCCTCCTCTATGATACGGAAATTGGCAGCCTGGCAACGTTTATCGGCAAGACACTGCTCATGTGATGCCAGCAGTTTGTCATTATCGGTTATGCCTCCCGGCACTTCCCGGCACATGAAAGCGGTTTGCGGCAGAGTGAGCAGATCATCCATACGGCCCTGGCTTATGGCATCGGCAAAGGCTATGGTAACCTTTTCACCCATTCCGTATGTAAGATAATCTGCTCCGCTCATCTCCAGGATATTGGGCAGCAGTTTATCCTGCCAGTAGTCATAGTGGGTGAACCGGCGCAGTGAGGCCTCGATACCTCCAAGTACTACAGGTACATCCGGGAAGAGTTTTTTGAGAGCCTTGGTATAGACTATGGACGGATATTCCGGGCGTCCGGTGTGACGTCCGTCCGGGGTATAGGCATCTTCGGAGCGCAGACGTTTGCCGGCTGTGTAACGGTTTACCATAGAATCCATGGCGCCTGCCGATACTCCAAAGAAAAGACGCGGGGCACCTAATTTCTTAAAGTCACGCAGGTCATCCTGCCAATTGGGTTGGGGTACAATTGCTACCTTATAGCCGTGCGCTTCAAGGACACGCCCTATTACGGCATTGCCGAATGAGGGGTGATCCACATACGCATCACCGGTAAAAAGGATTACATCCAGCTGGTCCCAGCCCAGCCGTTCACACTCCTTTTTGGTTGTAGGCAGCCATTGCGGCATGTTTTATTCTGCAGTTTGAGGTTCCGGATTGGCAGCGTTCCACTGTTCATAGAGGGCTATCAGGTTCCTGAGTCCGAATGCCTTCATGTCACGGTGATAAATAACATCAATACAAAGGTCAAGCAGTGCCTTGTCTGATCCCTCTGGTGTTGTAAGCAGAGAACGGATATTCAGCTTGAGCTTGTCAAGTGACTGTTCAGTTACGATTCCACTGCTGTCTATCAGCAACTGGAACAGTGAAAACCGGCGGATAGTGCCCAGATTCTCATCGGAAACGCTTATGCTGCGTGTTCCTGATTCATTGGCTTGGATAGTGTACATAGTTGTAACTTATTTAGTTTTCTGTCAGATACTTGAGTATGGAACGCATCAGTTTGTCACGTTCACGGTCCGATGTGATGCTTTCAAACGGGAACCCTAACGTGAGGCATCTGGTGTTACGTTCCTTGAATCCTACTCCGGCAGTAAGGCCGCTTTTGGTGTAGGTAAGCAGGGTGGTTCCTCTTTTGGTGGGGCTTAACACATCAGGGCGGGTTACGCCATATCCTGTGCTTGTAGCGTTGCGTCTTATCTCCAGCTTGCTTCTGAATCCCTTGACCTCATTTTCTGTCGATGAAGGCAGAGGCCCCTCCCATCGGTAATGCAGTACATCGGTGGTGAACTGTTCGTCGGCCAGGTCAGAAATCATATCGGCACCTACGTATGATCCGCTTGACAGCAGGCTTCCGCCATTCTTCAGATATGCGGTTATCTTCTGCTGCAGAACGGGAGTAAACGTAGAGTAATCCTTGTAGAAGATGGTATCCTGAAGTGAGCGTTTCTGCAATCCTAAGATAAGGTCAACCACCGGATAATCGTTCAAGTCAACGCTGCCGTCCTGTACCGCCTCACGGCTGCAAGATACGAATGACCATCCGGCTTGAGCTATGGAACGTCCATGCACCGCGGGATAATCAAAGGTGTTGCCTGCCAGAAGGGCTCCGTTGAGAGTCTCATCGCTAGTGCCAAGCGATACCTCCTCAGGTGAGTCAATGCTGTCTATCAGGAATATCTGCTGAGCACCGCACAGGATAGGGGAGTACATATACTGCACACCCGGATCAGAGAGTATGTCAAATCCTTGTGTGCTGTCTGTCTCAATGGTCTGCGGGGCGCTTAAACGCTGGAATCCGTTCACCACAAGTGCGGTTCCCTTGCTGTCTGATGTGATGCAAGCTGCAAGTGTCTCTGATGGCATGCTCTCACCGCCTTCATTTACTGCTGTCACCTTGAAACGGTACAGACGGTCTTTCTCAGGGCTTATCCGGTAGCTGCTTATGCGGCTGAATGTGCCGTTGTCAAACCCACCGTCATCAATGGCTGTATAGATAATGTAGCCTTCAGGTACGGCGGTAGGCTCTAGTGTATCAGCTACAGCCTGCCATGCCAGGTTCAAGACAGAACCTCCTGATATTCCGATGCTGAAATTGCTTACAGGCAGCGGCTGCACCACGTATTTACGCTCATGCAGGAAGCTCTCATATTTGAGAATTGATTTATAGATGGAGCGCGATGCCATAAACCTGAAATTGGGGTTCAAGGCAAGTTTTACATCCCAGTAGTTCTGATGTGAGAGCAGCTCCAGCAGCATGGAGAGAATCTGTGGCTCGCGGCTTTCACAATAGTTCTTGTCCCAAATACCGCGATAAACCCAATCACGGTCAAGGCCTGCATTCAGGTCATCTATCAGCCCGGTGAGAACCATATCTGTCAGATCCCGGCTCAGGTAACGCGAATGGCCTTCACCCAGCTTGCGGTTATTGAAATTTGTGGTGCAAATTCCCAATGTACCCACCAGGGTGTCACTGTGAAAATAACCTGCGTCAGTATGCAGGGCAAAATATAACTCCAACGGTACGTTCAATCCCGGATTGTTCTGGTTGAAAATGGATCCTCCTGATAACCAGTTGGCCATATACGGGCGGGTCCATATATCCTCCCTGTAATCATCGGCACCATCATATTTATTGAATACGCTGTCTGGAGCGCCGGAAAACCGTGTGTAATATTTTGCTCCCATATTGTAGCGGGGAGCCTCTAACTGAAGTCCTTCACGGACCTCGACTGCTGTTCCGCCGCCAAACCTTACTGCATCGGCATTGACAGTGCCGTGCATCTGGCTGCTGTTGTCAAGGGTTACCATGCCCTGGGGGCTGTGCCCCTTCCTGAAGTGGAAGGTGCCTAAATAGACCCATGTACCGCCACCCATCTGCTGGTTTACATGGAATGTGGTGGTGCCTCCGCTGTGGAATACTATGTAGCGGGCGTCATCAATACTGTTTGATTCCGTCTGGTATGTCACATATACGGCATAATCACCGTCCTCAGGGATATCGGGTATCCACATGGCCGTTGACATTACTATTCCCGGACCGCTTCCTGCCTGTGCGCTGCGTGTAGGTACCATAAGGCTGTCAGGACATATCCGGAGTGAATCTTCAATATAGCCTCCCGCATGTGATGTCATCCAGTTGCCGTCTTCACGATAATCATCTGAGCCGGCTTTGACAATCACGCTGTTGGTCTGCCAGTCACGTTCACGGGCGGTATATACCACTGCTCCGGCATTCTCCAGCATCGGGATAAGATATGGGTAGGCAAAAGATTGCGTGAGCAGATCCTCACGTGTGCAGTACAGCGGTGGCCTTTGCCACTCCCACAGACTGTCTCCGTTGTCATAATAGAGGCCGTGGCTGGGGGTGACAGCCATGTGTATGTTTGTCAGGCCCTTGGTGGGCGTATATGGACGGCTGTCATTTGATACCCAGGGCTGGCCGTTATAGCGGGTTTCATTCCAAAGGTCATCCTTGCTTGTCACTTTACGGGCCCAGTTGGGGATGAGCTGTTCTATGGTACGGTCAGCCGTATGTATGCCTATGCTGTAACGGCGGATGTCCTGCGGAAGGTCATTCCGAAGGTTTTTATAAATGGTGTCTATAAGGGAGTGGCGGAACCTCTGGTAACTGAAATTCTGGTTAAGATAGATGTCAAGGCGGCGGCCGTTACGGTTTATGTTTGTACGGTCAACCTTTAGGCTTTTGAGGTCAAGGTCAGCTTGATACGTTTGAAAATGTTCCTTTATACGGGTGCGGATAGTAGCATTGTCCGTTTGGGCTTGCAGGCCCAGGACAGGCAATATGACGGCCAGCGCCGCCAGCAAAGCTCGCACGCACCGGAACATAATCCTTAAGTGTGTTTACTTTTTGAGCTTGGCCAGTTTGTCAATAACCTCAGAGATCTGCTTCTGGAAGTCCTTGATAAGAGTACGGTAGTATTCCTTGGCGTTACCCGGCTCAGTATGGCTTATGCGGGCGTTGAAATCATTGTCAATGCGGAGCAGGTCAACGATAAGTTCATCAGCAGCCTGTGCATCCGTACCTGGAACAAGCTCCTTATATATAAGACACTCGGTGAAGATGTCACCAATCACGTAGTTGATATCCTTCTTGAGATTTCTGCGACTTGCCATAGTTGTTGGGTTTTAATGTTTACGCGAAAATACGAAGAATAATTGAGAATTGAAAATTCGAATTTTCAATTCTCAATTTATCACGCGGGGATGATGAAACTGATGGCGCCGGGAAGGATTTCGATGTGGAAATCATTGCCGGGCAGCATCTCACCGTCAAGGCAGAGCTCTATCTGCTTGTCAGAGTGTACATCAACTGTCTTTGACTGACGATATATGAAGTGCTTGCTTACCTTGGGATCATCCAGATGGTTTCCTAAGGTGTAAACCTTGAGCATGCCTAAGAATCCTACCAGTGTGGTGGTCTTGCTGTAGCATACCTCAATCAGGCCGTCATCATTCTTGGCACGGGGTGAGCAGAAGAACTCGCCTCCCACGTGGTTGTTGTTGCCGAGTGTGCAAAGAAGCATACGCTTGCCGGGATTGAGCTCTTCACCATCGGCCTTAACCTGTATGCGGTTGAAACGGCCACAGAAAATAGCTTTCACAATACCCCAACGGTAAGGGTTCTTGTTGCCCTTGCGGCTCAGTTTGTTTGCTGTCGATGCCACAACTGAGTCAAAACCAAAGTTGCAGACGTTGATGGAGTAGCGGTCATTGCCTACCTTCATTATGTCAATGTTATGGGGAGTACCGTTGACCAGCTGCTCTATGCTGCGGAAATCCTTACCTTCATAATACTTGATGAAATCATTGCCGCTTCCGTATGCCAGAACTGCCAGATGCTTGTTCTTGGCTCCAACCATTCCGGTGGCCACCTCATTTATGGTGCCGTCACCTCCGCATGCTACAAAGCATGTCTCTTTGGCCGGATTCTCAGCGCAGTATTCACGCACGAATTCCGTGGCGCTTTTTTCAGCAGTGGTGAGATAAAGTTCGTAGTCGATAGGGTTCTGGAGACTCTCAATGCCGTTACGGATAACCTCGGCGTTGCCCGATTTGCCGGGCTCATTGTTAATGATAAAGCAGTAATGCATAGTCCTGACAGGTCAGATTGCTTGAAAAACGTGCAAATATAACAAAAATTTACAGAAACAAAAGTCCATTACGTTTGTAGGGTTGCGCTTTTTTGACGAAATTTGCGCAAATCAACGCAAAGAAGGTTTAATAAACACTTTATATAAGAAAATGAGTACAAAAAGCGCATTACAGATTGCACGTGCCGCTTATCAGCCCAAACTTCCACAGGCTCTTCGCGGTGCATTGAAAACTGTCGAGGGTGCTCCCACACAGTCAGTTGCTGATCAGGAAGAGGTAAAGAAACTCTTCCCCAATACTTACGGTATGCCCTACCTTAAGTTTGAGCCAGCCGATGGCGCTCCTGCCAAGAAATCAATCAACGCAGGCGTTATCCTGTCTGGTGGTCAGGCTCCCGGCGGCCACAACGTTATTGCAGGTCTGTTTGACGGTCTCAAGAAACTTGATCCTGCCAACAAACTGTACGGTTTTATCCTCGGTCCCGGCGGTCTGGTTGACCACAACTATATGGAGCTTACAGCCGATATCATTGACGAGTACCGCAACACCGGTGGTTTCGATATCATCGGTTCAGGCCGTACCAAGCTGGAGAAGAAGGATCAGTTTGACAAGGGTCTGGAGATCCTTAAGGAGCTTGACATCAAGGCTCTGGTAATCATCGGCGGTGATGATTCAAACACCAACGCATGTGTTCTGGCTGAGTACTACAAGGCTATCGGCGCAGGAGTACAGGTTATCGGTTGCCCCAAGACCATTGACGGTGACCTTAAGAACTCAGAGATTGAGACCTCATTCGGTTTTGATACCGCTACCAAGGTTTACTCAGAGATCATCGGTAACATTGAGCGTGACTGCAACTCTGCACGCAAGTACTGGCATTTCATCAAGCTGATGGGTCGTTCTGCCAGCCATGTTACTCTGGAGTGCGCTCTGCAGACCCAGCCTAACATCACTCTTATCGGTGAGGAGGTTGAGGCTAAGAACCAGACTCTTGATGATATCGTAACATATATCGCTCAGGCTGTTGCTGACCGCGCTTCACGAGGCCTCAACTTCGGTACCGTTCTGGTTCCCGAAGGCCTGATTGAGTTCATCCCCGCTATCAAGAAGCTTATCGCTGAGCTCAATGACGTTCTTGCTGCCAATCAGGCTGAGTTTGACAACGTTGCAGCAGACCAGAAGATCCAGTATATAGTAGGTAAGCTTTCTGCTGCCAACGCCGCTATTTTCAAGAGCCTGCCTGAGAGCGTAAGCCGTCAGCTGGCTCTGGAGCGTGACCCGCATGGAAACGTACAGGTATCACTCATCGAGACTGAGCAGCTCCTTGCCGATATGGTAGGCGCCAAGCTTGCTGCATGGAAGAAGGAGGGTAAGTATCAGGGTAAGTATGCTACCCAGCATCACTTCTGCGGTTATGAGGGCCGTTGCGCCGCTCCGTCAAACTTTGACGCTGACTACTGCTACAGCCTGGGCTACAACGCATCTATGCTGATTGCTGCCGGCAAGACCGGTTACATGTCATCAATCAAGAATACCGTTGCTCCTGCAGACCAGTGGATTGCCGGTGGTATTCCAATCACCATGATGATGAACATGGAGAAGCGTAACGGTGAGATGAAGCCCGTTATCCGCAAGGCTCTTGTTGAGCTGGACGGTGCTCCCTTCAAGGAGTTTGCCAAGCATCGTGACGAGTGGGCCCGTGAGACCTGCTTCGTATATCCCGGTCCTATCCAGTACTTCGGTCCCACCGAGGTCTGCGACCAGCCTACCAAGACTCTGAAGCTTGAGCACAAGTAAATAAAATGGCACAAAAGGGACAGTCCCCTTTGTGCCATTTTTGCTATTGTCATGCCAAAGAACAGAAGCAAGAAGAAAAGGGTTTCCGTTCCTGATAAAAAGAAAGGACGGAGGCCCTCTTCTTATATTATGCCTGACTGGATGCATTGGCTAATAACGATAGTACTTATCTCTATTATCTCCGTTTGCGCATACTACCTGTATCTGCGTCCTTATCTGTATCGTCTGCGTCCGTGCAAGGGTACAAAAGAGTATGGAGTATGCTTGCCGTCAGGGTTCCTGTACTATGGCATAGACATATCGCACCATCAGGGACAGATTGACTGGAACAAGGTGACCCAGTCATCTGCCATTAGCGAACAACCGGTAAAGTTCATCATAATGAAAGCTACGGAAGGCAGTTCTTTCACTGATACCAGTTATGCTGAAAACATACGTCAGGCACGTGCGGCAGGGTTCGTGTGCGGAGCCTATCACTTCTATGACCCATGGACATCGCCCGATAAACAGGCAGAGCATTTCATAGCTACCGCACATCTTGAAAAAGGTGATCTGCTACCTGTTGTAGATGTGGAGCGTACCGGACGCTCATCAGGAGACCTGCAACGTGAACTCCTTATTTTCCTCAAAGCAATTGAGGCTCATTACGGTGTCAAACCGATCATATACGCCTCTACCAAATTCCGTAAACGTCATCTCTCCAATTCAGCTTTTGATGATTATCCTTTCTGGGTGGCGCACTATTATGTTGTCCGTCCGGAGACAGCCAAGCCCTGGCTTTTATGGCAGTTTACAGACCACGCCAGCTTGGATGGCATAAGGGAATACATTGATTTCAACGTCTTTAAGGGCACAGAAGCCGAATTTACTAAATTGAGAATTGAGAATTGAAAATTGAAAATTATAGGGAATTTCCTCTTTCGTTTTAGGAAATTTCCGTAAACCGGGTGCTTTTACCATGTTATTTTTGCATCAGAAAGAAACCATTAAAGCATACGGTTATGAAAAAGTCAGTATTGTTAATGGCATTAATGGCAGTCACAATGACAGCCGGTGCACAAAGGAATGACTTGTACTCCACTGGCAAGAACAACTCAAAGTCTTCAAGTCAGTCAACAACACAGTCACAGTCTGCTGTTATAACACGTACACCTTCTAATACATATACGGAACCTGCTCCTGTCCAGCAAGCAGCACCTGTCATAACAACCACTCCTCAGATTATTGTGGACCGTGATCCTGATGAGTATAACCGCCGTTATACTTACGGAACTAGCCAGATTCAGTATGAGGATGGTTCAATACTGGATGATGTTCCTACAGTTTATATCCATGACACCATTTATGTAAAGGATGCCAGTAATGAGAAATACATATATATAGGTGACAACTCTTATGCCGAGGGTTACAATGATGCGGTTGAGGATTATTATCTGACACGCCGCTTGTACCGTTTCCGTCATAACGGTCGCCCGTATTTCACTCTGGTAGATGATATTCTTTTTGATATAATATATTGGGACCGTTACTTTGATGATCGTTACTGGGCGTATTCACACACCTATTACTATGATCCCTGGTTCTATGACCCATGGTACTATGATCCCTGGTACTACGATCCATGGTATTATGATTCATACTACTATTATGGTCCTGGCCATCATCCACATCCAGCTCCGGTATATTATGATCGCGGTCCTGTAAGCAAGAATGATAGACGTATCAATGATTTCACTCCTAACCGTAGCATAAACGGAGGCGGATGGGACAGGGATCTGAGTCGTGCAGCTTCTGACAGGAATACACTATCAGCTTCAAGCAGCGAGCGTAGCATCAATCGTTCCGGTTCAAGTTCTTCAGCTACAAGATCAGTATCAAGATCCAGTTCTGAATCTTCATCAGAGCGTTCAGTAGCCAGGAATTCAGGCCGTAATGAACCACAGTCAGCCAGTAGCTCATCATCGTCAGTAAGAAGTGTGGCACCTGCTACATCAAGCCGTTCAAGTTCACCGAGTCGTGATATAAACTCTTCCGGTTCTTCACGTACAGCTAACAGCAGTACGTCCAGATCAGTACAGTCCGGTACAACTTATGATCGTCCCAGCAGCACCAGCTCATCAAGAAGTGTCAATAGCGGTGAATCTAGTTCAAGTTCCAGCAGAAGCATAAATAGTGGAAGCTCCAGTTCAAGTTCCAGCAGGAGCGTGAGTAGAAGTTCTTCAAATACAAGTTCAAGCCGTAGCGTAAGCAGCAGTAGCTCTACACGCAATGTCAGCAGCGGCAACTCAAACTCCAACTCAAGTTCCAGCTCCAGCAGGACTGTAACAAGGAGCAATTCAAGCTCTAGTTCAAGTCGCAGTGTAAACAGCAGTGGCTCCAGTTCAAGTGTTAGCCGAAGTGTAAGCAGCGGTAGCTCCAGTTCAAGTGCCAGCCGCAGTATTTCAAGCGGCAGTTCCGGCGGAGGTGCATCACACAGTATTTCAAGCGGAAGTTCCGGTGGAGGCTCATCACGCAGTGTGAGTCCTTCAAGAAGATGAGACAACAGCCAGATTCAGCATAATAGAGACCAATACACTCAAATTAGAAACGTTAAAAATATAAAGATATGAAAACCAATAAGTTGATTCTTTCTATAGTGGCGATGTCTGCATGTATTTCAATAACGGCACAAACCACATTTGATGCTGCCAAGATATATGAGGAAGATCTTAACGGAACAGCACGTTATGTAGGAATGGGTGGCGCAATGTCTGCATTGGGAAGTGACCCTTCTGTTATAAGTCATAATCCGGCAGGAATAGGTACATACCGCAAAAGTGATATCAACACTTCACTGTCATTCCTTGGAACATCCGTAAATACGGATCCTCTTTACACCGTGTATAACCAGGGCGTAGGAAATTCCGGAGATAATGCAAGATATTTCTATTCCAACAATATCAAGTCAGATTTCAATGTCTCTTTTGATAATATATCAGTGATATTCTCAGGAGCCGGCATGGGTAGTAATTACATGAACTTTGGTTTCTCATACCGTAAACTGTTGAATACAGACCGTAATCTGGATTATTTGGATAAGTATTTTGTAAAAGATAATGTTGATCCTGAACAAAAGTATGTTCTTTATCGTGAGTATGCTGACCATCAGAAAAACAAGGTGAATTCATATGACTTCAACCTGTCATGTAATCTGTCAGATATGCTTTATCTGGGTTGGACCATTGGAATCCTTTCTACAGATACATGGTCTGAAGGCTATCTTTATGACTATTATCCTTCATTCGATCAGGCTTCAGCTGCTGATAAAGATTATACAATATATGATAAGCAAACTGATTACACGGCAGCAGACAGGATGAGTTCTGCTCAAGGTTCAGGTTGGAATATGTCATTCGGTGCTATAATACGTCCTATACCGGCACTTCGACTGGGTGTAGCAATAAAGACACCTACCTATTTCAAGCAGGAGCTGGTATATGAAGACTGTCTTTATGCTTTAAATGGTGTAATAAAAGATGGTAAGAATTATAATACATCTACTGAATATAAGTTTACATCACCTTGGTCATTGAACCTCAGTGCCGGTTTTACAATATACCACACTGCCATAGGTTTGGAATATGAAAAACATTTTACACAGCGTTCATCCCTGTCAGTAGGCAATACGAGAATGACTAATCAGGGTGCAATTGATTTCAAGGACTATTCAACTTTCAAGATGGGAATAGAGCAGAACATTGGTAATCTGTCACTTCGCGCCGGTTATAATTCTACAGAATCTATGTTCAATGATAGAGATAGAAGAAACAGGGTGTCTTTCTCTGATTCCGATTTCAATGACAGCCGCACTGATTACCAGATAGACCGTTTAGGTAAAACACAGTATTTTACAGGCGGTATAGGATATTGCTCTGCTCCTGATTCTGACGGCACCCAGTTCTATTTTGACCTGGCGTACGTGCACGGGGTAAAGAAGAGCGTATTCAACTTAGATGAATATACGGAGGATGTAGATGTTAACTACAACTACAAGTCAGACAAGGTAATGTTCACATTAGGTTGGAACTTCTGAATAAGTTTGAGATAATTTTTGGTTGGGTTCCGGCAGGCCGTGGGGTTTGCCGGAACTTTTTATATCAGTCTGATCAATGATTGTTCAGAACTTGCCCAGGATGCGGTCCATCACCCAGTTGGTGGGGGTGGCACTGATGCCGTCGCAACTGCACTCTGCCTTGCCGTTCAGATGGTCAACCACAGCCTGTACCAGCGGGAACTGTACGTGTTCGGGATTGGGAATGTCAAACTCGTGCCGTCCTTCACTGTCGTGCAGGGCTATGGGCTGGAAGGTGAAAATTGAGAAACATATCATGCCCTTGCTGCCGATGATTTCAATGCGGTCCTCCTTGGCTGATTCATCGGCCACAAAACACCATGAGCCGGAACCTACCAGGCCGGTCTCAAACTTGAAGCAGGCACTTACGGTGTCTTCTGCCTGATACAAACCTCCACGGTTGCTGCATACTCCATAGGCATCAATAATACAGCCGCAGAGTTCCTGGATCATATCAATCTGGTGCGGGGCAAGGTCATAGAAATATCCGCCGCCTGAGATGTCTGGAATAACGCGCCAGGGCAAGTTGGTACTATTGTAGTCAAGCTCCTTAGGCGGCTGGGCAAAACGTATCTGGACGTTTATCAGCTTGCCTATCTGTGGCATGAGTTCCTTGACTTTAAGGAAATAGGGGAGATAACGGCGGTAGTATGCTACAAAACAGGGTACGCCGGTTTCACGTGATACGCGGTTTATGCGCATACATTCATCATAGCTTTGCGCCATGGGCTTTTCAATATAGACCGGCTTGCCGGCTTTCATGGCCATGATGGCATATGTGGCGTGTGATGAAGGCGGAGTGGCTATATATACGGCATCAACATTCGGGTCATTGATGATATCCATTGCATCGGTGTACCATTTTTTGATGTTGTGCCTCTCAGCGTATGAACGTGCCTTGGCCTTGTCGCGGCTCATAACTGCTTCTATTGCGGAGCCATCGGCTTTAGCGAATGCGGGACCGCTCTTTTTCTCGGTTACCTGCCCACATCCTATAAAACCCCATTTAATCATTTCCTATATAGAAAAAGAACTGTTTAATCAATCAAAAAGAGTCCAGCTGAATCCCCACTTTATCATACTTGGGTTGGCCGGATAACCAGGTACTATGAATGAGTCACGGTTACTCATCTGTTTGTCATTGGCATGGTAGTACATAATGTAGAAACGTGCACCGCGAATATAACAGTTTACGTATGCGGTCAAGAGGGGATAGCCTCCTACTTCCCTGGTGAATGATTCATTCTGAAGATGGTACATTCCTACAGCCGGGCAGTAGTCTGGAGCATTGTATTTTGTGAAGAACAAAGCATTGGCTCCCACTTCCATGTGTAGTCTCTTGTAATAGACAAACTTGAAATACATATCTGTGAATATGTTCAGTTCCGGCAGAGGAATGATATCCTTGTTTCCCGATAACTGATATGTTATATGGTTGTCCCAATGAAGGGGCCCCAGCTTGAAATTCTGCTGCAATGTGGCACTTAGAATCTGTATGGAGCCGCTGTGTTGTGCCGCTGTGATGGAGTAGGATGACTGTGCGACAGAGTCTTTGTTTATATAGGCTCCGGCATTATTCTTGAGATAGATATAACCTGCTACATTCTCTACATCCAACTGGAATCTGGTTCCTGTTTGTTCAATATTGATGTATCCACCGATGCGTGTCCTGAACTCCTTGTCAAAATCTTCATCCCACCATGCGAATGATGAATGATGGTTGGCATAGAAGAAAGGTGATTCTTTTGTTGACATAAGGGCGTATGCACCGATGCTGGCCTCTTTACCTCTGATGGGATATTTGAGTTTCAAATCTCCCGACAGGGTAAAATCACCTATACTCTCACCTATTATTATACTCTCTATTTCAGCATGGAATGTAAGGTTTTCACCCTGGTCTTTCTGGATCTGTGCTCCTATTGAAAAGTTGCCTTCACGGTAGTCGTGGATGTAATTGGAACCGTCAGACAGAGTGTCAGGCATGGAGAAGTTCAGATACTCATATCGTGCAAATCCTGACAATCCGGCCAATGCCCATTTTGTGGAGCCCTCTAATAATGACAATGAGAGGGTGTTGGTTACATAGAAGTTGCTCATATCGTCCGTTGAGTTGCCTTTTAGGAATTTATGGGCGTAGTAACCGTCAGTTTCCTGAAAATAGATGTACCTCCTCTCAAGCTTGCCTATCTCAAACGTATGGGCAACTTTGCCATATTCTATGTCACGTTGAAATGTGTAAACGGTATCACCTATGCTGTCAGTGCTGAACTTGGTTGTTTTTATCGTGAAACTATGGTTCAGCATGGCCTGAGAACGCTTGATGTTGTTCCAGTTGTCATACAGACGGAAAGGAATATCCTCTGCCTCATATTGTTTCTTCCCCTCAGCCATAGCCTCTGGGTTGATGATATATCTGTTGTCCTGGATTCCTCCGTTTTCCGTTACCTTTATTTCATCCTTGTTTACTGTAGCATAGAGATTGTATCTCTCACCTCTGTAATAGGTATATAATCTGGCGTCAAACATTGATGTAGCCTGGTTACTGTACCGTCCGCGTCCAAGTTGATAGTCCAGATTGAAGCCTATGCCTACTTTCTTGTTGAAATTAGCTGCAAAATAACCTTTGATGCGTTCCTCGCCGGTACGTTTGTTGCCTCCTTTGTAGTAGTCTATGCTTGTATGCGGGCTCTTGGCGTCTGTGAAACGGAAATCGGATGCATCCTTAATCCAGAAATCATAGGGTGCGTCAAAAATGAAATCCTCTGGCTGTTCACGTTCAAAATAGAGACGTGACAGACGCGGTGATCCCATATTGCCCAGGTGGCTGTAGGTTCCGAACATTCCCTCGGTAAGATGTACGTTTTGGAAGGAGTGATGAATGGTATCCGGCTGAATTATCTCGGGAAGTCCGGTCCTGGTGTTTATTACCCATTGGAAATAATCCTTGGAGACGGTACGCTCAACAACTGTTGAATCCTTGTCAGGATCCATGTTCATGAATCCGTCCATGGTCTCGCCGTTGAATCCGTCCTGATTCTGCGACAGGGTGCTTTGTGCCCACAACTGTCCGGGCAAAGACAATAGGACCGTCAATGCCAAAACAGATATAAGCTTTGCGGATGTTCTCAGGGCAGACATCTTTTTTAAGGAATGAGTCTTAGTATATATTCAGCAATCTTGAGCAGCAGGGATATTCCGCATGTCCAATAAAAAGGTGTGGTTCCCATTGCTCCGCTCCACTGCAGAATGAAACAAATTGTGGTTACGGCTGCGCCGGCAAGAAATAGAGTATTGAGTATGCTCCTGGCTTTCTGCATCTTGTTGCCGCGTCCTGAAGTACTTGAGTGCCTTATGCCGCCTTTTACTTTTCCGGTTACATCATACATGGCGCGCTTATCCATATCAGAGAGTACGGAGTAGGCGTGAGTTATGCTGTCATATTCAGGTGTTCCTTCCGGGGTATCAGCTATAAGATGTTCGTATGCTGACCGTATCTCTGCATCCGATGCGGTCTCATCAACACCTAGTATTGAGTAGAGTTCCTTGGTGGAAGCCATCAGGGTTACTTGTTATCTGATATTGCCTCAAAGGCTTTCTGGAACTGAATATCCTTGAGGTCAATGGTCTTGATGCGGAACTTGCCTGTACTCTTGAGGAATTTGGTTCCCTTACGGTTATAAGCCTCCTGGTCAGTTATCCAATCCTCAGCAGGGAATATCTTGCCGCCTCCTTCACGACCCTCCTCATAACGGTATTTGATGTCCGTTATCTTGAGAGTGAATTTACCGTCCTTGACTACGGCAGAGAAGTTGTATGATATTTTTGATTCATCAGCAGTGAGGGCGGTGCTTTTGAATACTATCATCTGATCGACGTGGAATATATAACGGCGTGATTCAGCGTCCTCATTAAGTACGCGTCCTGCATTTGCGTACGGTAAGGTGAAACGTCCTTTTGCCCAGTTGAACAGTAACTCATAACAACGGTCTTCTGACATTCCCTCAGGTATGTCAAAGGTCTCTGTGAAATAGACACTTCCGTTTTCATCAACAGGGACAGCCCCTTTTCCATATTTGGGATCCTGTTCATTGGATTGTTTTGCAAAAGCCATCAGGCTTACCAGAAGTGCTGTTATTGTAAATAATGCTTTTTTCATACTATATACCTTATTGAAAAATATACAGCACAAAAATAGTGCTTTTTATGTAAAAGAGGAAACGCTTGAAAGCAATATTGGCAATAGCGATATGATTTAACACCTGTGGCGTACTCAGAGGCATATTTGAGGCTATTTTTGCCTGTTTTTACTGATTTGAAGAAAAATTTCACATTTTTTCAAAAAAAAGAGAACCGAATTTTTGCGACTAATAGAAATAGTGTTATTTTTGCGACAGTATGAATTAACCAATTAATCATTTCAATAACAAACAACTATGGAGAAAATTTTGAAACAGGCTGCTGAGCTTTATGCAGCATTTGCAAAGGACGCTAACGCACAGGTTGAGAAGGGTAACAAGGCTGCCGGCACACGTGCTCGTAAGGCTTCATTGGAGCTTGAGAAGCTTATGAAGGAGTTCCGCAAGGCTTCACTCGCAGCTGCTAAGTAAAAACAGTTGAGATAAAAATAGGGCGCAAGTAATTGCGCCCTATTTTTTTGTTCCAAAGGGGACTGTCCCTTTTGGGTCATTTTTCATTGAATATAAAATCAAGCCCCTGCTTTCTGTAATAGTCAAAACGGGTATCGCTTGAGATTAATGGCATCTTTAATGTCATCGCATGAGAGATAATGACATGATCGCTTGGATCACGATGATTCTGGGAGTTGTTTATACGTAGTCGTGAGTAAGTGTACATCACTTCCTTTTGTATAGGCAAAATTTCTACATAGTATGTTTCTTCAATAGAACGCACCATATCCTCAGCTGTTTTCCATTTCTTGTTACCCAAACCTTTGCTGTTATAGGCTACAATAAGTTCACGTACGCTTTCGGTACTGATATACAACAAGGTTTCAGGTTCACTTAACATTGCTAAAACATCAGGATGTAGTCCTTCACGGTCTGTGCTCAGGTATATAAAGATGTTTGTGTCTATCAGGTATCTCATATGGCAAACATCTTTTATAACAACAACATCGGGTCTTTAACCCATACTTCTCCTTGGTGTTCAGCAAAAGCTTTCATACTTCTGTTCTGTGGAACAATAGTTGCATTAATGGCTCTCCTCTCCTCTGGAGTATATTTCTTCATCTTCCTGGGAGTTTTTCTTTTTTTCTCTGTTTCCATGATTTTTGATGTTTATATGTTACGATTATAAAGATACGTCAAAAGGTGGTAATTGCAAGAATAATTGTAATTTTTTTGCATATTATAATATAATGTGTATATTTGCTTTTGGCATCGGAGCGCAATATGCTCTCCTGGTGCTGACATATTAGAAAGCGTATAGCTTTATTCTTGCTAAGGGAATCTGGAAAATTCATTTAATGGCATAGAATAATGATAGACGCTCACATGGTTGTATTATGGGCTATGCCCACTTTATAACCTTCTGTGTGGGCATTACATCAATTTTTTTTTCTGCCATTAGGTTTTCCAGAACCCCCTTAGCGAAGAAAGGTTATGTGGGCTCACACTTTCTTTTGTTTATATCCGCATAGTGCCCGGCGGAAAAGGACTATAAGACTTATGGGAAATAGGACTATCCATTCATCGTTCTTAAAAAAACTATTGTTAATTAACACGATATTAGTTGGTCTGCTAACCATACCTTTAACAGTTTGTGCGACAGGAACTGTAACATTCAATGTCCAGGGAATAGAACAAGATGATACGATATTCGCTTATATATCATCTGAAACTTATCTTAAAAGGCAAATACTTACATCTGATGGAGATGTCGTTTTCAATGATGTCCCTACAGGTTCTCATACGATAAAGCTTGAAGCAAGGGGGTATAGCATCCCTCAATCCAAAATAATTATTATTGACGAGGAAGGAATGGTTACTCCATCCGAAAAAATTAACCTGGCAGTAACCAAGATGAGTGACAACCCCGACGAATGGAATCACCATTGGGAGTCCGATGTCTCCATTTCAGGTTATGTAACGACGGCTCACGTCAACACAGCACCGGTAATCGAATTTCTTGGAAAAAAGATCGTACCATCCGATGTGTCATTTTCAGATCTTTTATTCTATAAGTACAACATTATTCTTTCAGACGAAATATCACCGTGGTCTGAAGAATATGCCTATCGTCTTTGCGAAACACTTAAAACTATTCCTATAGAGTGGGCATGGGACAAAAAAAGAGAATTCAGATTGACTTCAGAACACCTGGCAGATGATATTACTATTGAAGATACATTGTCAAACTCACAGATAATAACAATCTCTGAGGATGCATTTTATTATGCCAATCCGTTCTTAGTTAATTTGGATGGCGTAAGAGGACGTTTCTTTTCAAAAAGGCTACACCATGCAATAATAAAGGTGGTAACAGACTTTGGAAGGAATAGAGACATGGCCAATGCTATTTTAGAAAACAGATTCGGATGCTCAATCAATGTCCCCAGTTATGAGGAGCTGACTAGAGGAATTACAAATGAAGATGCATCTTGTTTTCAGGATTTTCTTCCATCCGAATTAGTTGCTATCATAAATATGCTGGAAGAACTGCCAGAAGGCTACCATGTAACGCCTCACTTAAATTACCTTATCAGACGCAAGAACGGTCATTTGCATCCCATATATCCGCAGGCCGCTGCAGTTTCCTGGTGCATTGATAATGGTTACATTGAATTTATGGAATCAACGTTTGGTGATAACAATGAGAGTTTTGGTACACAAAGACTTATTCTTCATGAAAAGACCCATTTTCTTTGGAAATTCTCTTTCTCATCCAATATTAAAGAGGAATGGATAAGGATAGGAGGATGGTATGAGGATCCAAACAACGGGAACCAATGGTCAACAACAAAGGAAACAGAATTTGTTTCGGCATATGCCCATGAAATAAACCCGGATGAAGACATGGCCGAATCTGTATCTTGTTATCTTAAAGACCCTGATTTATTGATGTCACGTGCTCCCGAAAAATATGAATTCATACGCGACAGAATAATGCATGGAACACGATATATTTCAAAAATAAGAGACGATTTGACATTTGAAGTGCTTAACCTTTTCCCGGATTATGATTATCCCGGAAAGATTAAAAGGTTGGATATTACAGTTGAAGGTGGCCCGGAAGAAGATAAAGAAGTTACGGTGGAAATAGAATTGACCCATATAGACGGACTTGAAGATGGCGCATCTGTTGCAATTACCAGGGTATCAAGTCCAAGATCCAAAGATTATACAGATTATTCTGAAGGTCAGTATTACGACATGTGGCTTTACCCTGTTGATGACAACCCTCATTTGTTAAGAGGAACTACCACTTTCAGCAAATATAGTTGTTCCGGATATTGGATTTCCAACGGAATCCAGATATACGACGAACATGGAAACGCCCGTTTAACCAACACAAATGATTATGCATGGAATCTATACATCAACAATCCTTTGGAAGATTTGATACAACCTACATATGTGTCGGGATCTCTTGCATACGAGGTGACTGATACTATTCTAGAAAATGGTTATCATGCACAGAACTGGAAAGTAACTTGTAAGGCGATTGAAAATGTCGGAATGGATAATGTTGTAATAAGAATAGGATGTGAAGAATATTATTCATATGATGACATTTTTGGAGAATACGATGAAGAGACCCAAATTTGCACATTCAATTGTATTATTCCGGATTTCTATAAGGAAGCAGATTATTATGTAGGGTCTCTCAGGTTGTGCGACTTGGCAAGAAATATGACTAATTATAATTTCTCAGATTCTCCGACACAGGAACAAAGAATAATCCAGACAATACATACTCCCAATCCAGATTATGATGCCCCTGAACTGGATCTTAACAGAATAGTTGTATATGCCGAACCCACTAACAAACTGGCACCTGATGGCGAAACTTTGGTAACGATTAACTTCTACGCAAGAGATAATAATTCCGGATTAGGTTTAGTTTCTTTTAGCATACTTGATCCACAAGGTTTTTACCATGGTGACTGGTTCTATCATAGAAATGTCTATGGCCGATACTTTGACGGAGACCCCACTGTGTGGGAGAAATACACGATTCAAACTATTCTGCCTCGTGGTTCAGCCCCAGGCATCTGGGGCCTGGCAAGCCTGATGCTTCAGGATAAAGCATTGAATGGAAAAACCTACAATTTTGTTGAAACCTGCATATTTGAACCCGATGACAGCGAAACAGATTACGTATTATTTGCGGAATTAGAAGATAATGATAGTACCTTGAATTTATCATTTACGTCTAATGTATATGATGTTGCAAAATATCAATACAGAATTATTCACGATGATACAGGCCTGGAAATAACAGATACAGTAGTTTTTTCATCATCATTAGCACCCTCAAGAGCTCCTAGACGTGGAGAAAGCAATGGTGAAAGCATAGATATTTCTACATTACCGGATGGTAAGATTGTGGTTATTGTAATAGCGATGGATTCCAATGATAAACCACTTTCTGTTAAATCAACACAAGTTGATAAAAAAACCAAAACAATGCTGCCTGGCGATGTAAATGATGATGGCAAAGTTGACATAAGTGACTACATTGGTGTAGCAAATTACATCCTTGGTAACATCCCATATGGATTCAATGAGACTGCAGCCGATGTAAACAATGATGGTAAAATAGACATCAGTGACTACATTGGAGTGGCAAATATCATCCTCAAAGGGAAACCTTAAAGGAGTGGTGCTGACTGATTATTTCATAATAAAAAGAATGGAGAGAAATCATAAACGAATATAAAAACGAATCAAATAAGATAAAAAAATGAAGAAGACAGTTTCTTTAATCCTCATGCTTTGCATGGTGCAGGCTCTGACACTCAGGGCACAGGACACAGACGTAAGCGGAATAGACAATGTGGTGTACATCACTCCTGTTTCAGTGGATCAAGGAGCCGCAAAGGTATCCCTGCCTGTTTATATGAAGAACACCGCAGAGATACGTGGACTACAGTTTGACCTGTATCTTCCTGAAGGTGTGACTATAGGATTCAACAAGAAAGGTAAGTTCGTCGATGAGCCAGTATTCAATGATGATCGCCTCCCTGAGGACGATGAGCATACCATACAAGGTTCCATACAGCAGGAGACCGGCGCAGTGCGTTTCCTTATAAACTCACAGTACGAGGAGACCTTTACGGAAAATGAAGGATTGCTCTTTACAATTACGGCAAGACTTGATTCCGAGATGGAAGAAGGTGACTACCCGATAATAATGAAATCCATCAAGCTGTCGGAGAATGACATCAACAAGTACTATACGACAGACTCCATCAAGTCAACCCTTACCGTTACAAGCACAACAGTAGTGAACGGCATTTCTGTAAATAAGTCTGTCAATGGCATCTTTAATCTTGGAGGACAACAGTTGAACGAACTTCAGAAAGGCCTCAATATCGTAGATGACAAGATAATTCTGGCTCAGTGAACGCACTTCCTGCCAAGCTGAGGTAGTTCTTATTACATCTTTTCTTTTTTCTGCATGACTCATGCTAGACAGAAAAAGTGGAGCTGTATCCAAGATGATGCGGCTTCACTTTTTCACTGCTGTTTCTCGTTGAACTATAAAAACGGAAATAATTTGAAACTACTGGAATAATCAAGAATTTGTTTTGAATGGCAGTTCGTCTTGGGGCTGAATGTGGTCTATCGCTTTTTCTGATGAGACTACACTGTGGCCGAGACGGCTCTCGACTTCCTTACGGGCTGTCTTTGCCACATCGGCACCCTCTTTTGCTACACCGGCATTCTGGGCAAGTCCTTTGGGGTTGCGTTGTTTGCTTATTTCAGTAGCTGTCTCTTCGGCCAAGGCATTGAGCAGGAGTTCCATGTTGGTCATGTTGTCCCTAAGATTCTCCTTAGTCAGGCCTTTGTATTTCTTATATTCTTTTGTTGTCATTCCACTCCACGTCTTTGACATAAGATCGGTAAGGAAAGCAAAATCCACTTCCTTTGTTACGCCACCACGTTTCCACTCATCGGTAAGCCCCTTGCGTATTTCAATAGTTTTGATACGGCGGTTAATCCATGCTTCCGAGTATCCTAAACGGCGATAGTCAGCCACTGCTTGGTCAATACTCCGCTCCGGATCTATTATTTGATTGATACGCTCGGCTGCAACTTGAGCCATCCATTCCTTAAACGGTTCGGCTTTCTTTGATGGGATAGACTGGATGATACGAAACATTCCTTCAAGAGATGCACAGTTTTCTTTTTGTGGGCCACCTTCTGTTTGAATGGAAAGGGGGTGGACAATTTGTCCCCACCCTTTGGATAATATCGGATCCCTTCGTCTCATCTTAGAAATATAGTCTTTGGGATTTGAAGACTCGGTCAGAACCGCAACGACATCTTTTACAGCAAAGTACCACTTCTCTTCATCCTCCACCCATACGGTGCGGATCTTCTGGTTTTCAAACAATTGGATTTTCTCAATATCTGTCATGGCTTTTTATGTTTTACACCTTACAAAAATAATCATTATCCAGTGAGCATCCAAATCTTTGCAAGGTTTGCAAACTATTTACAGACAATAAAAACGTACAGTATTTGCATATAAAATAATGTGTATATTTAAGCTTCGGTTGAATATAGTTTTCGCCTCGGAAATAAAAATAAGCGAGCTTATTTTGCATTTCTCTCGGCTTGCACTATATTTGCTTTTGGCATCGGAGCGCAATATGCTCTCCTTGTGCTGACATATTAGAAAGCGTATAGCTTTATTCTATAGAGTTATGTGGGCTCACACTTTCTTTTGTTTATATCCGCATAGTGCCCGGCGGAAAAGGACTATAAGACTTATGAGAAAAAGGACTATCCTTGCTTTGCTTACATTAGCATTCGTATCTGCTGTTACGGCAAATCCAGTCGATCCACAACGTGCCATAGAGGTAGCACAGCAGTTTGTACCCAAATCAACAACAGCACAAAGAGCGCCCATGAGAGGTTCACAATCCGAACCTTCTAGTTCTATAGTTTATACACATATGATGCCCAACAGCAACCGCCCGGCATTCTACATTGTCAATGTGGATGGCGGAGCGTTTGTTCTTGTCAGTGCTGATGACATTGCACATCAGGTCTTGGGCTACAGTTTGAGTAGCACCTGGCCTGTTTCAGAAGATGGTTCAGTTGAATTACCGGAGCAAATCAATGGATTCTTTGATGATTTGGCTGCACAAATGGAATCAGCAATAGAATCAGAACCAATAAGTGCGACTGGGGCGTATAAAGCAAATTTACGTTCTGCTGCATCAAATCGTTCTCCCTCACTACCCGATAGCGTAGGCCCTCTTCTCACTACCACTTGGAATCAAGGACAATTCTACAATGCGTTATGCCCAGAAGATGTAGATGGTCCAGACGGACACACACAGACAGGTTGTGTAGCCATTGCAATGGCACAAATAATCAACTACTGGAGTTATCCTTCTCATGGACGTGGAACGCACAGTTACAACAGCAATGATAATATTCTTACAGTTAACTTCGAGGAATCATTTTACGACTTTGATAATATGCCTGTTTCTTTGACAGCCGAAAGCACAGGAGAACAAATAGAAGCTGTTGCACGGTTAATATACGATTGCGGAGTGGCAGCAAATATGCTTTATAGCTCAAATGAAAGTAGCGCAATAACAGGCGATGCTCGTGGCGGTTTTATTAATTTCTTTAAATACAGTCCCAACCTTAGTTATGCTCAAAAGTTTTACTATACTGAAGATGAATGGAATGAATTGTTTAAAGAAGATCTTGCAACCGGAAATCCTATCTATGTGAACAATAGCAATCACTCATTTATTTGTGATGGATATAATGTAGATGGCTTTTTTCATTTTAATTTTGGATGGGGAGGTCTGTCTGATGGATGGTATCTTATGTCTGCTGTCAATGATGATGAAGGAATTGTTTACGCATCATCATTCGGAGCGATTTTGGGCATAAAACCTGACAGTGCATCTAATATAATTATTGGACAAACGTTAGGAAACAGTGAATTCGCATTTGATGATCCGATGGAATTTTATAGTTCTATGGGACATAACAAATATCTCAGTACTGATTATTCAAACAATTGTTACAACAATGTGGTTTTCACTTGTTCTGATGCATCAGAAAACGCCATGATAGATATTATGCATTTTGATGGTCAATCAGTTTCTATTGATGGAAAGTTAATTAACTCAATGGACACGGATTTAAGTTCAATTAATCTTGGTAATGCAGTTTCCCTTAACTACAATGGCTATTTGAACGCTAAAGGTTTTTCCTTATATATTAGAACAGAAAAAGATTGTCAGATACCTACAGTTGAAATAGATAGAGATACGACATCGCTGCATGTAGTAAATATAAATAATACTGCTCCTATGCGTTGGCAAATAGAATATGGCCTTGCTGGATTTGTGCAAGGAGAAGGAACTATCATTGATATTGAATCACCAGATATTAAAATTGATAACTTGACAAAGCACGCTACTTATGACATATATGTCAGGTCTTGTGATGAGAAGAATAGATTCTCTCCATGGATTAAACATACAATAGTTTTGGATCCATATTGGACAGATATTGTAAAAGAACAACCTGAAGGATTTGTGTTAGATTCAAATGGAAATGTTGAAATTAAATCTCCAGAAGGTTTGGCATGGCTTTCTATATTAGTCAATGGATTAAACGGTCATCTACCAAATACTTTTGAAGGAAAGACTATAACTTTGGCGTCAGACATTAATCTTAAAGGATACCGTTGGTATCCAATGGGGCGCTATCTTAATTGGGAATGGACTACGTTTTCAGGAACATTTGATGGACAAGATCATTCTATTTCAAATATATACGTTAGAGAAGACGGTTCAAATCTAGGATTATTTGGAAAAGTTTACAGAGGAATCATTAAAAACGTCAGGATGGACGGCGGTTCCGTTTCCAGTTCTTTGAAGCCTATTGGCAATGATTCTCAGTATTGGTTGCCGTCATCTGTAATTGGCGGACTTGCTGGAAGCCTAGAAGCATGTTATGAAATGAGTAATTGTCATTCTTCGGTAGATGTGTTTGGTAATGGAGGGGCAGGCTCATTATGTGGTGAGATTAAATCCGATGGAGAAGACGTATTGACGATGGTATACAATTGTTCCGCTTCGGGTAATGTTTCAGGAAGAGAAGCTTGTGGTGGCCTTTTCGGTTTGGTGTATGGAGATGTTAGGGTTAGCAACTGTTATTCTACGGGTGATGTGTTTATCACAGCATGTGATTTCGATGCATGGGAAATGGGAAGAGGAGGATTGATTGGAAGTTTTAGGCAGAGGTCTATTGTCTACAACTGTTTTTCAATTGGAGAAGTTTTTTATGATTCTAATTATAATCACCCCAAGGGTAATCTTATCGGATATAATGATCAGAAAGCTCAAATTTATAATTTATATGGACGAGATGACAACAATATAGGATTTGATTTATTAGGTTTTTGTGGCGATCACTCTGATGTAATTATTTCTGATACAGCACATTTTCATCATAATGGGAATAAAAACACTTTGTTGATTCCGGTAACAATTTCTGGTATTGTACATGATGATTTATTGAGTGCTTTAAATGCTTGGGTAAAAAAACAAAATGATCAGAATCTGAAAACATGGGTGTTAAATAAAAATACTGGTTATCCAGTTTTTGGAGACTATTATGAACCCTCTTGTTTCAATCCTACTAATTTAATCGTTTCTAATGCTACCAGTATAGGTGATACAATCATTGGAACGAATTTATCATGGAAACAAACCGGTAATCCTGATTATTGGGAGGTGTTATATGTCCTATCTGAACAAAGCATAGATTCTGGCACTATTATATCTGTCAGCAGCAATCCATGTATATTGAAAAATATTCCTATAGGCCATCCTTTAGACTTTTATGTTCGCGCTGTTTGTGAAAATGATTCAAGTAATTGGAGTAACCATGTGACATATATCCCCGATAAGTTGCGATGGACTGAGGTCGTAGTTTCGCAACCAGAAGGATATACTGAAGACGTAAATGGCAATGTATACATATCATCAGCAGAAGGCTTGGCTTGGCTATCAAGTTTAAGTAATGGATTGAATGAAATGGAACATAATAATTTCTGGGGTAAGAAAATTAATATTGCAAAAGATATTGATTTAAGTGCGTACAGGTGGACTCCTATTGGTTCTTCATGGATAAATCATATTGGTGGCTGTGATATAATTGGTAATGGTCATACTATTACGGGGCTGTATTGTAATGAGTTGGCAGATTGCGTAGGCTTGGTTGGATATATGGTTAGTGGTAGTATTCAAAATCTTGTTTTACGTCAATGTGATGTCACAGGTTTAAACGAAGCAGGATCTCTTGTGGGACGAGCAACTAGCGTTAATATACTTAATTGCGTTGCTGAAGGACGTGTTTGTGGACTAGAATCTGTAGGAGGAATAGCCGGAAATAGTTCAGGGCCCTCTACAAGTATTATTAACAGTTGTTTTATCGGAGATGTTTCATCAAGATATGATGTAACTAAGGTTAGCAGTAATCGACAGTATAATGGTGGAATATGTGGTATTCCATCAGAAAGTTCTATAATTAATTGTTATGTTGTTACTGAAATATCTGATGAATTTGATTATTCTGGAATTATAACTAGTGCCGCAAATAGCCCTGAGATTGTCTCAAATTGCTATTATAAAAATTATGAAACAAGTTTGGGAATCACCCACAACAGCTGCAACACATTAAATAACTCCAGCTTCTCTGGCAGTGGAACAACCTGGACGCTCAATACTCCATCATACATAGGTGATGCATTCTATACTGATTTAGTTGCTGCCCTCAACGCTTGGGTAGATGCAAATAACACAAAAGGTCAATACCGCTACTGGGTGGCAGATACCGCAAATATTAATGGTGGTTTCCCGATATTTGCTCCTATGTCAGGTGATGTAAATGGTGATAACATCGTTGACATCAGCGATTACATCGGTGTTGCAAACTATATCCTTGGACATGCTGCTGATGGGTTCAATGAAACTGCTGCCGATATAAACAATGATGGTAAAATAGATATAAGCGACTACATCGGAGTGGCAAATATCATTCTTACGGGGAAACCTTAGAGGACAGTTTATTCTAAGTATTCCTAAAAAATGAGTATATCAAAGAATTGTAACACAAGAACATAAAGCAATGAAAAAAAAGACTATCTTAGCATTACTGGCATTAGTATTTGTATCTGCTGTTACAGCAAATCCAGTCGATCCACAACGTGCCATAGAGGTAGCACAGCAGTTTGTACCCAAATCAACAACAGCACAAAGAGCGCCCATGAGAGGTTCACAATCCGAACCTTCTAGTTCTATAGTTTATACACATATGATGCCCTATAGCAACCGTCCGGCATTCTACATTGTCAATGTTGATGGCGGGGCGTTTGTTCTTGTCAGTGCTGATGACATTGCACAACAGGTCTTGGGCTACAGTTTGAGTAGCACCTGGCCCATTTCAGAAGATGGTTCAGTAGATTTGCCGGAGCATATCAAAGGATTCTTTGATGATTTGGCTGCACAAATGGAAGCGGCAATAGAGTCAGAACCAATAAGTACGACTGGGATATATAAAGCAAATTTACGTTCTGCTGCACCAAACCGTTCTCCCTCACTACCCGATAGCGTAGGCCCGTTACTTACAACAACCTGGGATCAAGGTCAGTATTATAATTCTCTTTGTCCTGAAGATGCTAATGGGCCTGGAGGGCACGCACAAACCGGATGTGTAGCAACCGCAATGGCGCAGATAGTCAAATATTGGAGTGATCCTACGCCAGGGCGTGGTACGCATAGTTATGAAACAAACTATGGTGAATTGACCGTTAACTATGAAGCAATCACTTATGATTTTGATGATATGCCGTCTGCGTTGACGGAATTAAGCACCCCACAACAGATATCGGCCGTTGCGAAACTCATGTATAACTGTGGCGTAGCAAGTAATATGAGTTATGGCGCGTATGAAAGTAGTTCTAATGATGTCGATGCTCGCGCAGGACTGATTAATTTCTTCCGTTTCAGTCCTGATTTAAGTTATGCTGAGAGAAACACTTTCACCAATGATGAATGGAATAACCTCCTTCGTGAAAATATTGCTGCCAATTGCCCGATGATTTACAGTGGTCATGGCAATAATGGTGGACATAGCTTTGTATGCGATGGATACAACTCTAATGATTACTTTCATTTCAATTTCGGTTGGGGCGGTTTTTGTGATGGCTGGTACTTAACCACTTCCGTTACTCCTTCAGACAAAGATTTTAGCAGTTCACAATCCGCTCTTGTAGGTATTGTTCCCGATAATACTGGTAAAGTCATCCTAGGTCAAATGAAAGGGACAAGTACTTTTATTGTGGATGAACCTTTAGAATTTTATCATTTGTTAGGACATAATTCATATACGGTTACGAACCATAAAACCAACATGTTTACCAGTATTGTATCTTTTGTATCAGCCAATTCAACTAAACAACTAGTGTTGGATGCTCTATTTTTAGACGATCAAGAAATAGAAGTTAGTTATAATTTGGGAGGTATGATTGGTCAATTCAAAGATTACGTTCTAACATCGACTACGGCAGATATCTGTACCCCAATAGTTAGTACGCAAAGCTGTTTTACAATTGAATACGATGGCAGTTTAATTAATGAAGGTTTCTGTTTTCTGATAGGGCAAGAGAATTCCTGCAGGATGGTAAGCAATCCTGTTGCATATGTAGTTAACGATTCAACGATTCATCTTGAATGGCAAGAGAGAGGTAATTCTGATTTATGGGAGATTGAATATGGTTTGAAGGGTTTTACTCCTGGCAACGGTACTAAGATAACATCTACTACTACGAGTATTGAAATAAAAGGGTTAACTTATTTGAAATTATATGATTTTTATATTCGACCAATTTGTCTGCCTCATGGTAAGAAAATTACGATCTTGATGGCAGAGTATTGGCAGGATGCTGTAACGCAGCAACCAGAAGGTTATTCAATAAATGGATGTAATATTGTTGTAACTACAGCGGAAGGACTAGCATGGTGGGCAGCAACAATCGATGAATGTAGTTCTTTCAACTTGTTCATTGAGTCTGACATAGACTTGTCTGGAAAAATATGGAGACCTGTTAATTTGAACGGTGCATCAAATAAAAATATAGATGGCCGAGGGCATATTATTTCAAATATGACAATAATAGAACCCAATTATGATCCAAGTCTAAGTAATGGTGCCGGTTTTTTTTCTAGCTTTTATGGAGATACAATTCAAGATATCATATTTAAAAATCCATCAATTACATCACACGCATATAGTGCTGGAACTCTTGCCGGAACAATGCATGCTTTACAAATAAAAAATTGTGGAGTTATTAATGGTAACATTGACGCCAATTCAGACCAGATAGGGGGGCTCATAGGCGAAATGGATGGATATAACAACAAGAAACAAGGCGGACAAGAGTTGTTAAATTGTTTTTCGAATTGCAATATCACCTCTACAAGTGAAATATGTTATGGCACAATTGGCGGAATGGTTGGATGTTCAAGAGCTTCCATAATAAAAAACTGTTACTCAATTGGCTTGATTTCCAATTTTGCTGGTTGGAGTGGAGCCTTCAGCGCATACAATGATCAGGTATCGTTAATTAATTGTTATAGGCCCAATTGGGTTGGTAATGTGAACATTGATGGAACAAGTAATGCTATGAATTACATTACTTTCCAAATAAACAGCACCTTATTAGACACAACTGTAATTATAAACGACAAAGCATGTTCCGATTTATTGACGGCATTGAACGAGTTTGTAAAAAGCGAGAACTTAGGATGGCGAATGTGGGAGGCAGATAAGAGCAATGAAAACGGAGGTTATCCTATATTGGGAAATAAACAAGTTGTAGCCTGTCCTAATGTAGAAGATTTATCAGGTATGAATCTTATTGTTGACGGATTAAACACATTGCGCTTATCCTGGAGGTCTCATGATGGAGTTTCATCGTGGAAAATAAAATATTATGACATAGATTCTTTAGAATCTACATCAACAATATTGTTTGTTGATACTAATGTAAAAGATATCCAGGGACTGACTTTAGGAAAGACCTACAAAATATTTGTTAAGCCAATATGTAATGATACCATATATGGTGGCTGGGGACAGGGTATAGAGTTCCTATTTGAACTCCCTTATTGGACCGATATTGTTATGAGCATACCGGATGGGTATTTAGAAGATGCACAAGGAAATGTTTTTATCAATTCCGCAGAGGGTTTAGCATGGCTTGCCAGTCGTGTTAACGGTTTAAATGGACAAGAACCATATTCCTTTGAGGGTAAAAAGATAACAATACAATCAGACATAGACTTGGACGGTTATCGCTGGATGCCTATCGGTATCAATAGGGCCATCTGTTTTAATGGTAATGTTGATGGTTGTAATAAAACCATCCGAAATATACATATAAATGAAAACAATGATTTTGTCGGACTTTTTGGTTTTGTCTATTTAGGCAAGTTTTCAAATATCATTCTGCAAAATGCAAATGTTCGTGGCAAAAAACAAGTTGGTGGACTATGTGGAAGTTACGCAAGTGGTTATGGAGTGTTTGATGGTTTTTTGTATGATGACGTTTTTATAAATAATTGCCATTCTATAAATTGTAATATATATGGTATCTATGAAGCAGGAGGAATTCTTGGTGGAACACAAGACTTGGCAGGGATTAAAATAATAAATTGCTCTACTTCGGGAAATATTTATTGTTGGCAAGGCGCAGGTGGTATTATTGGAGACTGGAGTACAGGATCTGAGTGGGCATTATATGGTGGTATCGGCGAGATACATAATTGTTATTCCTCTGCTAATATTTATGACTATAATGGCTATAATTTTTATGCGGGTGGTATTGCTGCTTATTCAGACGGAGATGTACAAAACTGTTACTCCATTGGAGAAATAAATACGCAAAGACATTATACAGGACAATTGTTGGGAGTATTACACGCGGGTACAGCAAGCTATTTATACAGTCCTGCTAACAACATCAACCAAATAGGAAAACTATATCGTGAATCAACATCAAGTAATTCAAGCTCTTTTTCTTCTATTCAAGATGTTATCGTATTAAATCCATGTATTTCAATAGATGGACTATTATTTACAGATCTTCTCTCTGCACTCAACGCTTGGGTTGATGCCAATGATTCAACTGGAATTTATCGTCACTGGGTAGCGGATACAGCATACATAAACGGTGGTTTCCCGATATTTGCGCCTATGCTAGGTGATGTAAACGGTGATAACGTAGTTGACATCAGCGATTACATTGGTGTAGCAAACTATATCCTTGGGCATGCCCCTGACGGATTCAATGAGACTGCAGCCGATGTAAACAATGATGGTAAAATAGACATCAGTGACTACATTGGAGTGGCAAATATCATCCTCAAAGGTAAACCGTAGAGGAGTGGTGCTGACAGATTATTGTAAAACAAATAGAATGGAGAGAAATCATAAACGAATATAAAAACGAATCAAATAAGATAAAAAAATGAAGAAGACAGTTTCTTTAATCCTCATGCTTTGCATGGCACAGGCTCTGACACTTAGGGCACAGGACACAGACGTAAGCGGAATAGACAATGTGGTGTACATCACTCCTGTTTCAGTGGATCAAGGAGCCGCAAAGGTATCCCTGCCTGTTTATATGAAGAACACCGCAGAGATACGTGGACTACAGTTTGACCTCTATCTTCCTGAAGGTGTGACTATAGGATTCAACAAGAAAGGTAAGTTCGTCGATGAGCCAGTATTCAATGATGATCGCCTACCGGAGGACGATGAGCACACCATACAGGGTTCCATACAACAGGAGACTGGAGCCGTACGTTTCCTTATAAACTCACAGTACGAGGAGACCTTTACAGGAAATGAAGGATTGCTCTTTACCATCACAGCAAGCCTTAATACAGACATGGCTGAAGGCGATTACCCGATAATAATGAAATCCATCAAGCTGTCAGAGAATGACATCAACAAGTCTTATACGACAGACTCCATCAAGTCAACCCTTACCGTTACAAGCACAACGCTAGTGGAGGGCTTTTCTGTAAACAAGTCAGCCAATGGTATCTTTAATCTTGGCGGACAGCCGTTGAATGAACTTCAGAAGGGTCTCAATATCGTAGATGATAAGATCATTCTGGTAGAATGATGACCCAAAAGGGACAGTCCCCCTGTGCCATTTTGAAGAATGGCACGGTGATGTTTCAATTTGTGTGTCC
>DBYQ01000026.1 GCA_002310015.1 Bacteroidales bacterium UBA1182 | reverse complement strand
GCGCGTAGTTTCAGATACTGATACCTCAAAAGTTCTCTTGGAAGAAGGGCACAGATAGAACCTTCCCTATTACGCCCTTTCAATGAGAGCGACGGCGTGGGCGGAGATGCCTTCCTCGCGACCGGTAAACCCCAGTTTCTCTGTCGTTGTAGCCTTTATCGAGACCTGATCAGGGTCAACGCCCATAACTTGAGCCATGACACGCTGCATCTCAGGGATATGCGGGTTCAGCTTTGGCCTCTCTGCACAGACAGTTGCATCGATATTCACCACTTGCCACCCTTTTGAGGCAAGCAGGTCAACAGTACGCTTAAGCAGTATCTTGCTGTCAATATCCTTGTACTGCATGTCTGTATCCGGAAAGTTGTAACCTATGTCACGCAAAGTAGCAGCGCCAAGCAGCGCATCGCAAATGGCGTGGATAAGCACATCGGCATCAGAGTGCCCCAGCAGACCAAGAGTGTGGTCTATTTTTATTCCGCCAATCCAAAGTTCACGTCCCTCAACAAGGCGGTGTACATCAAATCCGTATCCTACGCGAATGTTTGTCATCTTCCGAATATCTGTTTGATACCGTCCATATCAAATGACAGGGTAAAGCGCAGAGTCTGGTCAAGAGGGTTACTCTGGGCTGTCGATATAAGATATGCTGCATCAAGAGAGAAAACATTCATCTTGAAACCGGCGCCAACCGTAAAGTACTTGCGGTTACCCTTGTACTCATTCTCATAATGGTAACCACCACGCAGGAAAAACTGGTCATTGTAATTGTACTCGGCACCTACGCCCCAGTATATCTCACGCATCTCCTCCTCAAAGCCGCCGGGAGCATCAGAGAAAGACTTGAATATACCTGCTATAGGTGACAATTCATTGTATCCTGTTGATGCGGTCCACTGATTATACTCAGAGATATAACTCATATAGTCATTATCATCAGAAGAAATCTCCGGATATGTTTCATTCATGAACTGGCTATATGTAGGTTTTGTAGGAACCATCAGCTTGTTGGCATCGGCAGATATTGAGAATGAGTTGTACTCATCAATAGGCACAGTGAGTGATACGCCCAATCTGAGATTGGTAGGTATGAACTCATTGGTCTGACCGCCGTCATAGGAAATTTTACTACCGATGTTTGATGCATTCAATCCCAATCCAAGCAGGCAGTCTCTCCTGCCTATTCCGATGTAGTTCTGATAGAACATGGAGATATCAGCTGAAAATGCCTTACCGGGGAAAACGTCATCAGTATAGTTATATTGAAGGTCTGAGTAAATGAAACGCATGCCTACAGCTGCAGAGAAGTTCTCAGACAACTTGCGTGAATAGTCAAAATCAATAGCCATCTCATACGGATGTATAATGACGTTGTTTGACATTCCGGTATTACCGTCAATTACATATACATCGCCAAGTGAAAAATAGGTAAGTGATGCACTCAACGCAGAGTTCTCATCCAACTTATAGAATCCTGTCAGGTTTGCAAGGTCTATATCACTCACCAACTTGCGCAACCAAGGGGTATAACAAAGCGAAACACCGGCCTGGCTTTTTGTAAATGGGTATTTAGAAGGATTCCAATACTGACTGTTGTTATCCATATATGGGTCCGTAGCACAACCTACATCACCCATTGAACCGGCTCTTGAATCCGGAGCGATAGATAGTGATGTCACACCTGTATAAACCGGATTGAATATGTTCTTGGCATCATTCTGGGCATATGCTGTCATGGAGGATAACAAAATTCCTGCCATAAGCATAACTCTAGTTATCTTTCTTTTATTCATCATACTATTTAACTCAAAATCAAGGCATTTATTGTATTATTGACCCATAATAACCAGTTTGCACGAAGCCTGCCCGGAACTGCCACCAGACTCTACTGAGGTCTTTACAAAATATAGACCAGGTTGCATACGATGACCCGAAATACCGTGCAAATTCCACTGTACCATAATGACACCTGAAGTAGAAGAATCTGTAGTAGAAGTAATCCACTGCGGAGTACCGTCTGAACTGAAAACTTGTATTGTAACCTTTGTATCCTGCCCCGGACGATCATGTTTTATTACAAACGTAGTATTTTCACGTGCAGGACTTTCTGTAACATCAACAGAGAATTGAGGCTCAATATCTCTCACCACCTTGAATCCCAAATATACTGTAGTAGAATTGTTCATCATATCCCAAGCCCTAAACATAAGTGTATGCTTACCCTCCGGCAATTCAGGTATATTGAATTTCACAGTTCCACTAGTATAATCACCTTCATTCTGGCGGAAATAACTATTAAGTACCCAAGTCCACTCGGGATTATTGTCAATTATTAGCAGAATATCGTGTCCAAGCCCATTTCCTGATGTATTAAGGCCTGAACTGTCACGCAACTCTGCCACAAAATAGGGTGTTGCATTTATGTTTTCACCATACTGGAATGATGGTGTGTTCAGATATAATTTCAATACATCCGGTCCATCATTATCTACAACAAGTCCGGGAGATGTACCACCAACAATAAAGTTATCATAGAATCCATTGGCAGATTCCGCCCTGTTCATGCTTTTGGCATAGAGAGAAATGCCACCCTTTTCATTGGAGTAGTTTATATCTAACGGTACTGGGAATGTAAAGCTAAACTCCCCATTTCTTACTGAATCAGTACCGGAATGCAGGATACGGTCTCTGTATTTGAAAGTGAAAGGCTCATCTGCTGTCTTAAGATTATTAAAGCATGTAATAGTACGTTCATTATCAAACACAATGCTTGATAACTCACCGTTAAAGTCAGAAACCTTTACTCCGCCACGCTCAATATGTCCGCTGACAGTTATCACAGAACCTGCACTGGCCTGCCCGACAACTGTTGATGAGACTCCACCAAAAGAATCCACAACAGCAGTAAGTTCCGGCAATGCCAAGCGTAAAGCCGGATCACCAAGCAAGACATAGTGTATTTTGTTTACAGTCAAATCTGTCTCACCTACGCCAGATGTCACCAACTCATTCTTGGCAAGCCGCAGGGCATCCCCTAAAGCATAACGCCGGCCTGTCTCATCAACAGCCAATACATACCTTGTAAAACTGCGATTAATTGTCTTATTCAGATTAGCATAGACAGTACGGGTAGTAGATAGCAAGCCTATAGCCCCACCAATACGGTTGCAAATAAGATTCATTCCCATGCTCTCCAAGGGAGAATCAAAAGGTGCAATATCACATGAGGCAGTAATCCAAAATGGAACCCTGGGAGATTTCAAATCGCTCATATCTGTTTTATTCAGAACCAATTCATGTGACAACACATCAGTACTGCCGTGTCCTGAATAATTAACTATCAATGCACCGTCATCAAACTGTTCCAACAAATATCTACGAATTGAAGGATAACCATTATATGATGCAGTAATATCCATTTTGTAAGAATCCCAATAAACTTTACGGACATTAACCGCAGGATAAAGACTTTCATACATTCCGGCTATATCATCAGCATCAATCATATGAGTATTGTTGTCTCCGTCATCCCCTAGAACCATAATCTTGTTACACCATGCACCAGCATTCTTTCCTAGCATATAGTCAATTATCTTATCCACACTGGCAGAAGCCTCTGATGATGTAATTACTGGCAAACGTCCTACTCCTATATCAACCTTCTCAGTAAAAAGTTTCTCACCTTCCGTATCGTCAAGCAGGCCAAAATAGTCTTCCATGACGTATGAATCAGTATGGCTTGTTGAGTTGTAAGACTCATAACAGAGAAGATAATCATCCGGGTTGTTTCCCTTCCAAGCTGATACATGCATGCGGTTATCCCATCCACCTGCACCAAAAAGCAACAGATAGCGTGGTGAGGAATTTTCATCTCCACGATCATAAAGCATCTTCATAAAACGTCGCAGAGCAGTTGCATCAGGAGTTCCGGATGAGAACTCATTATATACCATGTCAGCCCTGACTACAACAACCCTTAAGCTGTCAATGGCACGGTGAGCTGCCGCCAAGCGCTCAGCCTGAGCCATCAGTTTGCCTGATGCCGGAACAACTATCACCATATCCACAGAATCCATGCCATGAAGGTTCTGGTTTTTCACTTCACCTACTACCTGAGGTTCAGGAAAACCACCATTGGGATTGACTGCCACCAAGAGGTCTTTTGAACTGAAATTAGCACCAAGAGTAACAGTATATCCGTCCAACCACACAGAAGGTATCACTTCTGTAGTGCCGTCCGAGCCAATACGCCATACTACGACATCAGCATTAGAATCCTTAATCTTAAAACTGACATTTCTTACAGTTCCTGTGGCATGAAACACCGTAGAGGAACCATATAGAGCCAAATCTCGGATAAAATTAAGGCGAATATAATCCAGATGGGCATTTACGCCTGATCCTGCATTATAAACCAGCCTTACCTGAGTCTCATCCTTGAAAGCACCACGGCTCAAAAGAGAGCTTTCCTTGACAGTAGCTACCTCTTGACTTCCTAAAGCACCTATGTTGATGACGCCAGTTTCAGTACCATTCACATAAACAGTAAGTTGGGATTTTGTACTTGACACCGTTGAAAAACCGATATTCATAAGCACACTGTCACCATCAATTCCAGTAATGTTGAACTTATAGCTGCGACCTGACCCAGTAGAGTAGTCATAACCTTCAAACATACGTCTGCCAGACCGATACCAACTGAACTCATCAGGATCATACAAAGCCACATCAGGATACTTGTCCACAAGGGTGCCCGGCACGGTATCTGTTTTCATAGTACCAAACTGCGCCTTATCACCATCATTACGGTCAGTAAGAAAATAGTATCCATAATCAGAATATGTATTTACACTCTGTTCAAACCCTTTTGTCGTACGTTTCCATCCAACTGGTCCTTGAGCATAAAAAAGCAAATCATTTCCCACCAGCCACAAAGGTTGTTCCGGAAGGTCATCTGTCAAATTATGAAGATTAGTCTCAGGCAGTACCGCACCACCATATCCAAACAATCTTACAGCCTGTGGATCATTGAATCCCATTGAACGAAGCATTCTTGACGAAATCTTATATACTCCAGATTCCTTTACTCTTATTTTTACCCACTTGCCACTTGAAAGCATTGAAGTACGGGTATATCTTGAATTGGAAACCGGGGACGGACTGGCCAACAATGCAGGTTCTGAAGAAATCACTGATTTAAAAGAACTTATAGCATAATATGAACCATTCTTTTTTATAACCGGCAGAAAAAAAGCATCAAACGTGGCATTGCCCCTACTGATACCTATTGATGACTCTAATTCGGGCCACTCAGGAACATCATCCGGATCAATGCCCCATCTGCCCAGTGTCTCCTCTGTTATCTTTACTAGTTCAGGATACTCTATCTCTGCCGAATAAACCGAATCCTTCCAGTTGCCATCCAACTGCACACCGAATCCGCTCCACGGACGTACGGAATCCATGCCAGCCAAATCCAAACCGGAATCAACAAAACCTACTCTCTGTGCCCGTACACATACGCACGCACAAAAAAGAATCAGAATGGCAAGTAACTTTTTCAATACAGATATCTATCTTACATGAAAATCCAAAACATTCTCTCCTTCCAGAAAACCTTGCAGATGCTGTCCTACACTAACAGGCCCAACTCCCACCGGTGTACCCGTAAAGATTATATCTCCTGTCTTGAGAGTACAGAAACCGCTGACATATTCTATTATCTGCGCTACAGTAAAGATCATGTCTGCGGTATAGCCCTCCTGTTTTGTACTCCCGTCAATATCAAGACGGAAATGCACATCCTGCAGATTTCCAATCTTTTCCTTAGGAATCCAATCACCTACCACTGCCGACTGGTCAAAACCCTTGCACAACTCCCACGGCATCCCTTTACTGCGGAAATCATTCTGCATATCGCGTGCCGTAAAGTCAATGCCCAGCGTAACTGCATCAATATAGCGGTCAGCAAACCTTGCACTGATGCTCTTGCCCAGACGGTTTATCCTCACCACAAGCTCCGTTTCATAATCAACCCTACCCAAATGGTCTGGCAGGAAAAACGGTCTCCGGTTCCTCAGGACAGATGAATCCGGCTTCATGAAAATGACCGGACTCTCCGGTTTTAATAACGTTTCGCCCAGTTCTTTATTGTGTTTGGAATAGTTCATTCCCACACATATAATCTTCATATACCTCAGTTTGTTTGATACAAAGTTAGTATCTTTGAAAATTACAACACACTAGTTATGGGAAAAAGTTCAAACGACTGGAAAGACAGGCTTGGAGTAATGTACTCCACCAACCCCGATTTCAACTATGAAACTACCGATGAACCCGAGCAGGATCTGCTCCCGCCCCAGCAACAGAAACTGCGCCTACGCATGGAAAAGAACGGACGTGGAGGCAAGACCGTAACCGTGATAAGCGGATTCCAAGGCCCACAGGCCGATATGGAAGCGCTAGCCCGCACTCTCAAGACATTCTGCGGTTGCGGCGGGTCTGTTAAGGAGGGGGAAATCATTATACAGGGTGACTTCCGGGAAAAGCTTAAAGCTAAGCTACTCTCGCTGGGCTATACTCAGACTAAATAAATTGAAAATTGAGAATTGAAAATTGAAAAATAACATACACCTGCGTAAAATGAAAAAGGCTTGCGAAAAATCGCAAGCCTTTTTCTAATTTTCAATTTTCAATTCTCAATTTTCAATTATTCTGACTTCAGAGTGAAGCGACGGAATGCGGTTACTGTGAGGTCCTTGTCCAGAGCCTTGAGGTACTCGGCAAC
>DBYQ01000020.1 GCA_002310015.1 Bacteroidales bacterium UBA1182 | reverse complement strand
CACATATCCCTTTTATTTTCACCCATAATATATGCGTTGTATCTTTGTGGTGAAAAATTAATGTAGAACAAATAAAACAATAATAAGGATATGACAACAATCTGTTCATTTGACTGCAATCAGTCGGCTCTGAGGAGCATTGCCGGTGATGTAAAGACCTTTGCACCGGTTGACGGCAAGTGGGTTGAGGTTTCAGCACGTGTATTTGAGGAGCGCGTACGTAACTTTGCATATGGTCTTATGGTACGTGATTATCGTCGCGACGAGACAATCGTTTTCAGCGGTTGTACAGATGAAATGAAACCCTTCATCAGGACTGCCTGCAAACTTGCACACCTGAACGCCTCTTTCAACGCTGAATCAGATGCTACCCAGCTTTCTGCAACTGATGTTGAGTATTTGATGCTGATAGGCGGAACCTGGTCACGCAAGTACAAGGCATCGGTTGATCGTACTATCACACGTATCCTGTTAGGCTGCTGATTACTCGTCAAGCGGGTGGTAAAAGGTGCGGGCGTGGCTCAGTTCCGGATGGAATATGGCCATAAAGTCAGCCAGCAGTATTTCAGGATGAAAGGCGGTAAGCTCAAAATAGGGAATCTGATAAACATCGCACACCCAAATATTCCTCTCTTTAAACGGTTTGAATGAGGAGTATTGCTTATAATCGGATTCCAGCAGTTTGTAGGTAAGATTATTTGATGAACTGTTCTTGAGCAACCATACATCGGCATCCTGAGCCTTCTCAAATACGGTCTCAAATGACAGCGGCACAGAGCCGCTGTTTTTGTTTTCGGCAAATATATAGTTTCCTCCGGCATCAGTTATCATCTGTCCGATGGTGCTGCCTCCTCCTGCTACATACCAGGCTGAGCCGCTTTTGGTATCAAGCATCACTCTGGGGCGCAGTGGCGTTTTTGCTGCAACCTCACAAAGGGTCTGATAATTTGACTTGACCTGTTGGAACAACGTGTCGGCATTGTTGCCCACTCCGAACAGGCGTCCGTAGAAACGCATCCATTCAGCACGGGCCAATGGCGATGTCTCCATATAGTCTGCGCACTCCAATAATGGTATTCCCAGTTTCTCAAGCTGACCGTAACCTGTCTCCTCAAAAGGTGATACCATTATGGCGTCAGGCTTGAGTTCCATGATTTTCTCTATGGTAGGATACATGCTGTTGCCGCAGTCCACTATGGTGCCGTCGGCCAGACGTGCACAAACTGTAGAGTCTGCAATATATTCCGGCTCACAAACACCTGCTATGCAATCTACTGCTCCAAGTTCCACCATCAGGTGCGCCAGGCTGTTGGTCATGACAACTATGCGCTGCAAGGGTACTTGTATGGTGTTGCTGTTCCTGTTGAAACTGTAGTCGGTACTCGCTTCAGAGCTGAATGTATAAGAGTGCAGCAAAGTGTTCTTTTTCCAAGGGTTGGCTATCTGAGCTGTAAATCCTTGTGGAGTATCTTCCAGGACAATATGGCTTGAGTACTCCATGATGCCGCCGGTGGAATTGAAATGCGTACCGTTGGCGCATCCTGCAAACAGCGAGGCTATGGCAAGAAGTATGGTTCCGGTTCTCATCGTCTGATTTGTGGTTGTTAGGAAAAATCTGTGCGAAGTTATGATTTTCCTCACAGTTTTCATTTTTAATTGTACTACTTTTGCATAACAAATATTACGGAGCATGTCTGAAGAAGCGAATCTACTTAAGGACCTTGCGCTGATACTTATCTCGGCGGGTGTCTTTACGATAATATCCAAGGCTTTGAAGCAGCCTCTTATACTTGGCTATATCCTGGCCGGTTTCCTGGTGGGGCCCCACATGGGACTGTTTCCTACTGTGACCAGTACAGCCGAGGTATCGGAATGGTCAGAGATCGGTATCATATTCCTGCTGTTTGCCCTTGGACTGGAGTTCAGTTTCAAGAAACTGCTCAAGGTGGGCAGCAGTGCGCTTATTACCGCCATGACGCAGTGCGTGGGTATGTTCATTCTGGGTTTCATGGTGGGAGAGGCAATAGGCTGGAGCAATATGGAATCCATATTCCTGGGCGGTATGCTCTCCATGTCATCAACCACGATAATTATCAAGGCTTATGATGATTTAGGGCTTAAGGAGAGGCCTTTTGCACCGTTGGTGTTCGGTGCCCTGGTCTTTGAAGACCTGATAGCGGTGGTGCTGATGGTGCTGCTCTCTACATTGGCCGTTTCAAACAAGTTTGCCGGTGGCGAGATGTTTATGGGGCTTGTCAAGCTGGTGTTCTTCCTGATATTGTGGTTCCTTGTTGGTATTTATCTTATTCCCACACTGCTTAAGAAGGCTCAAAAATATCTGAATGATGAGATTCTGCTGTTGGTTAGCATAGGGCTCTGTTTTGTGATGGTAACCCTGGCTACTCTGGCCGGTTTCTCTGCTGCATTGGGTGCTTTTGTAATGGGTTCCATACTGGCAGAGACGCTTGAAAGCGAGCATATAATGCATCTGGTTAAAGGCATCAAGGATATGTTCGGTGCCATCTTCTTTGTATCGGTTGGTATGATGGTCAATCCTAACGTGATTGCGGAGTATTGGGGGACAATCCTGGTGCTGACCATCACGGTGATGGTGGGAATACTGTTCTTCTCCACATCGGGAGCGGTATTGGCCGGTCAGGGACTGGACAACGCCGTTCATGCAGGTTTCAGCCTGGCTCAACTTGGTGAGTTCTCATTCATCATTGCCGGCCTGGGAGTATCGCTGGGCGTGATGCGTGATTTCATCTATCCGGTTATCATTACGGTATCGGTCATAACCACCTTTACTACACCTTATATGATAAAGGCAGGAACGCCGGCATATCATTTCCTGCTCAAGAAACTGCCGTCCCAGTTTGTTGAGAAAATCAACTCTTTCTCTACACAGGATCGTGACAACACTGCCGCTGAGCAGAATGAGTGGAAACGTCTGTTAAAGGAACTGGCACTGCGTATGCTGCTCTACGGGGTAGTGCTGATTGCTCTCAACTTAGGCTCACACCTGTTTCTTGACAAGTTCCTGAACAACCGTTTGGACAGCCTCACTCCGTTTGTGAGGAATATTATCAGCGTTGTGGTGACAATTGTCCTCATGTCACCGTTCTTGGTTGGCTTTGCCCTGTCAGGTGACCAGATATCAAAGTCATCAATCAAGCTCATTAAGGAAAAACGTTCCAATCTTTGGCCGGTTATATCGCTTGCACTGTTGCGTATCCTCATTGCCATGGGTTTTGTGATAAGCGTGATAGCCAGCCACTTCAATCTGGCATTCTGGACCATATTGCTGATATTCATATCCGGTGTGGTATTCTTCTTTGTCGGCCGCCGTTCCATAAGCAAGTTTACCATTGTTGAGGACCGTTTTATGGCAAATCTGAACGAGAAGGAACAGCACCAACGCAAGATGGCTCCCGTAACGTCATCAGTAAGTGATAAGATGTCACGTTACAATGTCAAGACCGATATGCTTACCATATCTCCCGATTCACTCTATGCCGGCAAGCCTCTGATGGAGCTGCCGTTCCGCCATAAATCAGGCGTGAACATAGTAAAGATAGTACGTGGCAGCCGCACCATCATGATTCCTACCGGATCGGAGATGGTGTTCCCGTATGATAAGCTCCTGGCAGTAGGCACTAAGGAGCAGCTGGCTGAATTCCGTAAGGATATGGCTGAGGAAGTTTACGTTCCTGACAAGACTGCAGCCGATGCACTTGCACCGCGTGAGTTCCAGCTGGAATCCATTACCCTGAAAGATGACTCATGGCTCACCGGCAAGACTCTGCGCGAGACCGATATGCGCTCATACGGCTGTATGGTGATAAGCGTGGTCAGTGACGGCCAGGTTACCACCAATCCCACACCGGACTATCGCTTCAAATCCGGTGATCTGGTCTGGCTGGCAGGCGAGAAATCAGCTTGCGAGTGGTGGGACTGATTAAATTGAGAATTGAGAATTGAAAATTGAAAAAGCGTTCGTCCGAACGCTTTTTTTGTCGCGGGAATGACGCAGGTACGGCGTATTAATTCTCAATTGTCAATTCTCAATTTAAAGTTATCCACTTGCCCAGGTCCTTCCATGTGGGTTTCTTGCCGTGCATGAATACGCCTATGCGGAATATACGGGCGGCAAGCCAAGTCATTACGGGGAATGTTCCGTAAAGGATAACCAGAGAAGATACAATCTGCCATATGGGAGCGCCTACCGGTACGCGTATCATCATGACTATCGGTGACGTGAACGGTATTAAGGAACACCATACTGCCAGTTGTGAGTCTGGGTTGGTCACGATGACGGTCAACAGCATAAATGATATCATGATAGGCATCATGATTACAAGGTTAAACTGAGCTGCGTCCTGCGGAGTATCAACGGCTGATCCTATTGCAGCATACATTGATGCATAGAAAAGGAAACCGCCGATGACATAAAACACCATAAGCAGTGATATGCCTCCGGCGTTTATGTCATATCCTGCCGGGAGCAGAAATGTTTTTGCCGCTATCACAAGAAATAACCATATGACAACCTGAAGCGCAGCTACAAGTGCCAGTCCGAATATCTTGCCTATCATGAGTTCAAACGGAGAGCATGATGTGAGTATGACATCAAGTACACGTGTCTGTTTCTCTTCAATGACAGACTGCATGACCTGTTGTCCGTAAACGATGATGACAGTATAGCTGAGTACGCCGAAAACCGTACCTAGCAGAGCACCTGCTCCTTTACCTATTTCCTGAAGATCCTGGACTGAAGGGCCGGAACTGTTGAATAAGAACGGGGCACACATGGCAAGAATGAGCAACGCCGGTGACAGCAGGGTGGATATTACGAAAGATTTTTTATGTACACGCTCTGTGAACTCACGTTCAATGATAATACCTATTCTGTTCATAGTCGGGTCTGGATTAGAGTGTACCGTTCACGGCACGGATGAATATATCGTTCATACTGGGAATGATCTCTTGGAATGAGCGCAGGCACACATTGGTGTTGAGATTTCCTATCACTGTGCGGACATCGTCATCAGATGCTATGTGTATCTTCTGCTGCATATAACCGCCAGTAACCGGTTTGGAGTTACCTATCAGGCTGGCAATACCGGTCACAGCATTGATAAAATCTTCACTGCTGCCGTTGTATGTCACTGAGAAGGTGTTTCCACCGGCTTTGCGGCGTATCTCATCAACGGGGCCTGACAACACATTCTGTGATTTGTTTATAAGAGTGATGTCATCACAAATCTCCTCAACTGATTCCATATTGTGTGTTGACAGAATCACTGTTGATCCGTTGTCACGCAGTCTTTTTATCTCTTCTTTAAGGATGTTTGCGTTGATGGGGTCAAAGCCGGAGAACGGCTCGTCAAATATGAGCAACTTGGGTTCATGTACAATGGTACTGATGAACTGTACCTTCTGTGCCATACCTTTGGAGATGTCCTCAACCTTGCTGTCCCACCATTGTGACAGTTCCATGCGGTCAAACCACTCACGCAGTTTTTTTGTTGCGTCAGACTTGGACATGCCATGCATGCGGGCAAAGAAGACAGCCTGAGCACCTATCTTCATTTTCTTGTAGAGACCACGCTCCTCGGGCATATAGCCTATACTATAGATGTCATTTGTGGTGATGGGGTGGTCCTCAAACCATACGTTTCCGCAATCAGGCATTGTCATGCGGTTGATCACGCGGATAAGTGTGGTCTTTCCTGCGCCGTTCGGCCCCAGCAAACCGTAAATGGAGCCGCGCGGAATCTCCATTGAGACATTGTCAAGAGCTCTGTGCCCAATGTAGTTCTTGGTTACATTCTCGATTTTTAAAATTGGATCCATATTATTGAAAAAGACTGTTTCCTATTCTTTCTATTTGCCGAATACTTCTTTCAGTATTATCTCTGCAATCATGTGTTCGCCCTCCTCATTGGGGTGTATCGTGTCAGGGAAATACTGCTTCTTGCCCTGGAACGGTGTGTTCAGGTCTATAAGGGAGAGGTTCTCCTCCTGGGCCACCTCCTTGATATAGGGAATGACGCCATTGTATATGATGCTGTCATTGATGCTCCATGCATGGCCGTAAGCAGGTACAGGCAGGCAGAGCCATATCTTGGGCTTGGAGGGGAGTGCGCGGAATGACTCAATCAATGTCTTGAGGTCCTTCTTGAAATGCTCCTGCTCCTTCCAGTTGTAAGGCTTGCTGTCATTGGTACCCAGCTTTATGGTAACAATCTGCGGATTGAACTCCAGGGCATCCTTGTAGGCCTGCTCATTCATGTAGGGCATATCTGTTCCCATCATGGTCGTGGTGCCGCTTACACCAAAGTTACGTACGTCATATTTCTCTCCAAGCATGGAACTGAGCACACCTGGATATGCATCGTGAAGACGGTCCTTAATGCCGTGGCCGTAAGTAATGCTGTCGCCGACGCAGGCCACGCGTACAGGCTCGCTCTTGCAGGCAATGAGTGTCAGCGCTATGACTGACATCAGGATAAATGTACTTTTTTTCATTTTGTATGTTTGTTTTCAATTTGACATCTTATGCTTTCTGCGTGGATGGTCTCAAAAAGCAGACGGATAAAGTTCTCGTCAAGGCCATGCGTGCTGCCTTCAGTGACCAGTTTTTCAGATATTGTGTTATATCGGTCAGGCTGCAGGATGGCAAGGTTATGTAGGTTCTTGTAATCACCTATGTTACCCGTTAAGCGGAACCTTTCAGCCAGGTCATGGATAAGCCTGATGTCTATCTCTTCAAGCTGCTTCCGATAAGGCTCCATGAAATTGAGGTCAGCTTGCTCCGGCTCACGGTGGAATATGAGGTTGCCTGCCAGTTCTCCGAACTCAATTGGGGTGAGCTGCTGCTTCCTGTCGCTGAGAGCATGTTCGGGGTCAGGATGTACCTCTATGAACAGACCGTCAGCCTTCATGTCAAGTGCCATTTGTGAAAGAGGTGCCACCAGGTCACTGCGGCCGGACATGTGGCTCGGGTCACACAGTATGGGCAGGCCGGGTATGCGTCTGCGCAATTCAATGGGGATCTGCCACTGGGGTGAATAACGGTATATGCGCTCTCCGTATGAACTGAAACCTCGGTGAATGGCGGCCAGATGTGTCACGCCTGCTCCTGCAAGACGTTCAAATGCACCTATCCAGAGTTCCAGTTCCGTATTGATAGGGTTCTTTACCAGCACGGGGATGTCTGTGCCACGCAGGGCGTCGGCTATCTCCTGGATGGCGAACGGGCTTGTGGTGGTGCGGGCACCAATCCATATCATGTCAATGCCGGCTTTGAGGGCTGCTTCAATGTGACGGGCATTGGCAACCTCAGTAGTGACAGCCATCCCAGTCTCAGACTTGACATCCTGTAACCATTGCAACGCCTGTGCTCCCGAACCTTCAAAATTACCTGGTCTGGTGCGTGGCTTCCATACTCCGGCACGGAACACCTTCACTCCATGCCTGGCTAGGCTACGGGCGCAGTCCAATACCTGTGTTTCAGACTCAGCGCTACAGGGGCCTGCTATGATGGTGCATCGGCCCGGCTGGGAATCAAGCAGTTCTATTTTTTCAATCTTAATCATTTCTGAGCAAAAACTTTTCCGTCCCTCATAAGGATATGGCCCTCATTGACCATATAATGCAGGACTGTATCTATCTTTTTTCTGTCGTATGGCAGTGAATATACTTTCTGCGGATTGTCAGGGTTGGAGTGGAATGTGTCAAGCACGTCTCCCATTATGGCATCGCGTTCACCCCGGGTAAGATCCCCCTGAATCTTTTCCTGACACAGGTCACAGCAAAGGCAGGGCTTCTTCTGATGCTCACCGAAGTATTTGAGCAGCATGGCACTGCGACATCCGGTTTCACGGGTCACATATTCCATCATGGCGCCTATCCTCTCCTTGAACTCTTCTTTCCGCTGGCGGTAAACCTCAGGGTCAAAATAGAGCAGACTAGTTTCTATCCGTTCCCTTGTCCAGGTTATGACCGGCGTACGTCTTTCAGGTACGTATCTCACAACCCCCTGGCTCTGCAGGTTCATGAGCGTTGTATATAGCTTTTCGCGGTCAATCCCGGCTCTTGTGCAGATAAGGTGCTCGTCTATGTATGCGTAATCAGTGAATATGCCGCTGTAGAGTCTTAGGATGATGTTCATCACATCCTCTGTAACCTTATCCTGATGCAGCCGGTACAGGTCATCGCGCGTGGAGGTAAAGAGCAGCCGGGCTGAGTAATCCATCTCATCGACATACTCTATGTACCCCATTCGCGTAAGGATGCGCAAGGCACTGTCAGTGGGTATTACAGGCAGCATATAATGCTGGCAGAACTCACCTAATGAGAAGGCGTATGTGCAGCCACGGCCGTCACCGACAGCCATCTCATGGTAGAATCCCAGTTTCTCATAGACATCACGGATGTACTCCTCCTTGGGGAATGAGTCTGTTATGCGTTTGTTCACTGTGCGTTTGTCGCCCGGTGAGTGCAGCAGCACGGCGTATGAGCGCAGTCCGTCGCGACCGGCGCGCCCTGCCTCCTGGAAATAAGCCTCTATGGAGCTGGGAATATCAAGATGAATGACGGTGCGGACATCAGGCTTGTCTATGCCCATACCGAAAGCATTGGTAGCCGCAACCACGCGGTAGCGGTCTTGAGTCCAGGCTTTCTGGCGCTCGTCCTTGACCACCTGGTCCAGGCCGGCGTGATAGAATGTGGCAGGTATGCCCTCTGCGTTCAGGAAATCGGCCGTCTCCTTGGTCGCTGCACGGTTTCGCACATAGACGATTCCGGAGCCCGGTACGCGTTCCAGTATGTGCTTGAGTTCCATCAGCTTGTTCTCCGTCTTGCGTACCACGTATGAGAGGTTCTCCCTGTAGAAACTCATGCGTATCACGTTCTTCTCCGTGAAACCCAGTTTATCCTGAATGTCATCGGTCACCTGCGGGGTGGCGGTGGCAGTGAGTGCCAGTACAGGGACACCGGGCAATTCCTTGCGGATATCGGCTATGTTGAGATAAGAGGGGCGGAAATCATAACCCCACTGTGATATGCAGTGTGATTCATCTACCGTAAGCAGGCAGATCTTGAGATGCCTTAGTTTTGTCCTGAAGAGTTCTGACGATAGGCGCTCGGGTGATACGTACAGGAACTTGTAACCGCCGAATATGCAGTTCTCCATAACCGTGATTATCTCCTCACGTTTCATGCCGGTATGTATGGCGGCAGCCTTGATGCCGTGCTCACGCAGTATGCGCACCTGATCTTTCATGAGCGCAATCAAGGGTGTGATGACTAGGCAGACACCATCCATCGCCAAGGCAGGCACTTGGAATGTGATGCTCTTGCCGCCTCCCGTGGGCATGAGCCCAAGAGTGTCACGGCCACTGCCTATGCTCTCTATGATCTGCTCCTGGATGCCCCGGAAACTGTCGTAGCCCCAGTACTTCTTAAGTATCTCCAGGTAGCTCATAGATGGGCCTGTCAGGCTTTTTGTTCAGGTGAATTTGGCTTGATGCTCTCAATCTGGAGCAGAATGTCACCCTGCTTGAAGTTGTTCTCCTCAATGGTGTAGCATATATCAAAAGACTTCTTGGTCTTGATATAGCTTACATATGAACTCTGCCCGAACGCAATTCCGTTCAGCGGATGACCGCTCTTGCTGTCTATCAGTTCCAGCTTGATGTGCTCATGACCGCGTCCCACCACCTTGCTGGTGCCGTAGTCATAGACGTTGTGTGTGCGGAACACAGGCTTGCTGTTGTCCGGGCCGAACGGCTGGAATTTCTTGAGGTCACGGAAGAACTTGGGTGTTATATCCTTGAAGTCCAGGTCAGCGTCAATATCTATCGATGCCTCAATCTGGTCGGGCTCAATATGATTTGATACGTACTCCTCAAAACGACGCTTGAACTCCTCTACATTCTCTACCTTGAGCGAGAGGCCGGCGGCATACGTGTGTCCGCCAAAATTCTCAAGCAGATCCTTACAGCTTTCAATAGCCTTGTAAACATCAAATCCCGATACTGAACGTGCAGAACCTGTGGCCAGATTTCCGGTCTTGGTAAGCACCACGGCTGGCTTGTAGAACACCTCGGTAAGACGTGATGCCACAATGCCTATCACTCCGCGTTTCCAGTTCTCATTGTAGAGAACTATGGCATGGCGGTTCTCGCCGTCCTCAAGGTTGGTGACAATCTCATTGGCCTCCTCAGTCATCTCTTTGTCATCCTTCTTGCGGTCATCATTCTCCTTGTCTATGTTCTCAGCCAGTTCAAGGGCGCGGTTAAAGTCTTTCTCTACCATCAGGTCAACGGCTTTCTTACCACTGCTCATACGTCCGGCGGCATTCAGACGTGGCCCAATCTTGAATACGATATCGTTTATGGTCAGGTTCTTGTCTGACAGTTTGCAAACCTGAATGATTGCTTTCAAACCAGTGCTGGGGTTGCTGTTGAGCTGCTCCAGGCCATAGTGCGTAAGCACACGGTTCTCACCCATGATGGGCACTATGTCCGATGCGGTGCTCACTGCCACCAGGTCCAGACTGGGCAGCAGTTCGCTGAACGGTATGCCGTTGTCAAGTGCGTATGCCTGCATCAGCTTGAATCCTACACCGCAACCTGAGAGGTGTTTGAAAGGATATGTGGAGTCAAAGCGCTTGGCGTTGAGGATGGCTACTGCAGGGGGAAGTTCATCATCAGGTACATGGTGGTCACATACAATGAAGTCAATGCCTTTCTCCTTGGCGTATGCTATCTCCTGAATGGCCTTGATGCCGCAGTCAAGCACAATAACCAGCTTTACGCCTGTCTCATAGGCGTAATCCACGCCCTGCTCTGACACTCCGTAACCCTCGTTGTAGCGGTCAGGAATGTAGTAGTCAAGGTTGTCATAATCCCTTTTAAGGAAGTTATAAACCAACGCTACGGCTGTGGTGCCGTCAACGTCATAATCACCGTAAACCAGAATGCGCTCGCCACGCTCTATGGCGCTGTTGATACGTGCTACCGCCTTGTCCATGTCATCCATGAGCCAAGGGTCAAGCAGTTCGTTCAGTTGCGGGTTGAAAAATTTCTGTACTTCGGTCTTGTTCGTTATGCCTCTCTCAATCAGAAGCCTGCAGAGTATGGGACTTATCCCGACAGCCTTTGATAACTCATTGGCTGCCTCTGTCATCTCTGGGGTGGGGGGCACATAGTTCCATCTGAAGTTCATTATTTATGTTATTTTTTATTTTATTCATATTGAGTATTTTATGTGGTCTTTTCATCTCTTGCTCCCTAAATTGCGGGGTGTCGCAGGAAAGACCGGTTTGTTCCAAATTGCAAATGTATGAAAAGCGTTTTTTTTTGTCAAGTGAAACTGATAGTTATTAGTGAGTATTTTTAAATAATGATAAAAAACACTATATTCGCGCAACATTTTCAGAAACCTGATGCAATACTCATCATATTCCGGAAAGGAAATTCTTATCCAGACCGCCAAATGGTTCACAGATGGCAGCAAGTGCCAGACTGAATCATTTTCCGTGCTGTCATTGACTGATACTTTTATGCCGATAAGCTCTCAGATTGATGTGCTTCTTGAAAATCTTAGGAAAGTGGTTGAAACTGAGGGTGCTCCGGTATTTATGCGTTTCTTTTTAAGTGATCCCGCCAATCAGGAGGCGATGCTGCGTAAACGCCTTGATGCGGATTGCCCGGTTTCAATCATAGGGCAGGCTCCGTTAAACGGAACCAAGATTGCCGCTATGGTATGGTGCAGGCAGGCTGCAAAACTCAGACGCATAGGCGATAAGATGTGGCAGGTTATAGGGAGAGGCATTGACGAGTATTGGTTTGCAGGTGGTCTGTCAGATAAGGATGGTTCATATAACCAGACTGTCGCACTGCTTGATGAACTTAGCGCCGGTCTCGCGGCCAACGGACTGACTCTTGAATCTGACTGCATGCGTACCTGGCTCTTTGTCCAGAACATAGACGTGAATTACAAGGGTGTGGTTGATGGCCGGAATGCGGTTTTTGACCGTCATGGACTTACATCTGACACGCATTTCATAGCCAGCACCGGCATAGAAGGACGTACTGAAAGCCATGACAAAAAGGTGATGCTTGATGCCGTAGCGGTCTCAGGGCCGGGCGTTAAGGCAAGATACCTGTATGGTGCCAGCCATCTTAACCGTACATCGGAGTATGGCGTAAGATTTGAGCGCGGTACTGCTGTGGAATATCCTGACCGCAAGCATGTATATATTTCAGGTACGGCCAGTATCGATAACAAGGGCCGTATACTCCATGAGGGTGACATAGTACGCCAGACTGAGCGCATGATAGAGAACGTGGAGGTGCTGCTTGCTGAGGCCGGATGCGGTTTTGGCGATGTGGGCTCCATGATAATCTATCTGCGTGATGTGGCTGATTATGCTGTTGTCAAGAATATTTTTGACAAACGTCTCCCTGACTGCCCCCGCATAATAGTGCAGGCTCCCGTCTGCCGACCGGGATGGCTGGTGGAGATGGAGTGCATTGCAATCACTCGCTCTTGATTACATCGGCGGGATTCTCGCGAGCAATGCGATGGATCTTGAAGCCGATGGTAATGGTTACAAAGAGTATCATTACTGCCAGGATGAACAGGTAGAACATGATGGCATACCCGGCACCTTTATCATACAGTTGGCCGTTCAGTATTACATGTTTGATTATAAAGGCGCTGAGCGGTATGGATACCACGGTTGAGACAATGAACAGTTTTACATAGAGGTTTGCAAACTGCATGGTTATCTGGCTGGTCTTGGCACCGTTTATCTTGCGGACAGCCATCTCCCTGCGGCGACGGGTGGTATCAATCGATATTGCCGAATATATGCCAAGCAGAGTGATTATGAAGGCTATGATGGCTACAGTCCATGCTATGAATCCTATACTGTGCCATATGGAGTTGTTCTGGTCCATGTAATCATAGAGTGACATCGCCATGTGATAATCACCTTCGTTAAAATCGGGATTGTGATATCTGGCAATAGCCTCCTTTGCCTCTTTCTGATAACCGGGGAGGCATCGTACAACCACGAATCCGCTCAGGACTTTCCAGTTACAGTATATTGACGGGTGTTGGATGCTCGAATAATACCCGGTCGTCAATATGGATTTATCAAGCAGATTGTCAATATGGCCTACTATAACCAGAGGCACCCAGGCAGTTTCATCACCCGTAAAAAAATAATCGGCATCAGGGTAGTTCCTCATGAAATCCCTGACCTTCAAAGTGTCGCCAATATCCAATCCGAATCTTTCAGTAAACTGATCATCAACCATTATCTCTGTTGACCTTACAGGCATACGGCCTTCCCTGATACGGACTCCAAGCATATCCATTTTTTCAGCGTCAATGAACGTCCTGTAACAATCCGTTTCATTGGAATAGCCTAAAGTGTTGAACTCTGTATTCAATGTACTGCCTTCGAGATGCTCATTGTACATACATACGGCGTGGGTGATATACGGCAGTGATTTTAGATATGATATCTCCGGATCCATCATACTCCTGTTGTCATTATATATCCTGTCCGTTATTATGCAGGTCTTATCCTCCTTGCTTAGCCATGAATAGGGATCTGTCAGATTTGACCTCATCTTAAGCAGCAATGCTACAAGCAGGGTTATCATCAACTGAGCCACAGTAAGTTGAACACCCAGCATGAAGTTGCGTCCGCTATAACTGCGTTTCAAAGTACCGCTCATATCTGCGCGTCTTACACGGGTTACAGCAATCCATGCTATCAGCAACCCTGCGGCAACCAATAATACTATGTATTCCAATGTATGTTTAATGATGACATTGGTATCCATAAAGAACTGCGTCACTCCGGGGCCTTGTGAATCGGCAACCCTTATCATTGGAGTTACATATCGGGCTATAAAAAGGCTCAGGAAACCTGTCAGGATGGTTACAACGACTATCTGTGTACTTACCATCCGCCACATATCAGCCGTATTTGCTCCGTGTACGCGTCTTAGCGCATATTCTCTCCTGTTGGACAGGATACTGTTTACAAGCAGATGGAAATAGTTGAACAGGGCCACTATCAGTATCAGTATGCCGGGCAGAGAAACCAACAATAAGGATAAATAGAATTTCCAAAAGCCCATGTCACTCTTTCCTGTCTTTCCTGGTGACCTTGTGGTGAATTTGATTCCGCTACCGATATTGATATCCTTGTCCTTAAGATTCCAATAACTGTCACTTGATATTGCTCTCTCATCATCAAGCCATACGGAATAAGGGGTATTACAGAAGGTTTCAGAATCAATGCCTTCCTTTAATTTCACCCAAACATAACCAAGACGTCGTCCGCTCAGGAACTCTTCATCCTTACTGAACATCCAGCCTGCCGCATATTCAAAATTCATTATGGAATTTGCAAACGGCAGGTCTTGAACTACAGCCTGTACGGTAACAACTCCAAGTTCTTCAATAAGAATCTCCTGGCCCACTGCGGCATCGGCCGATCCGTATTGTTTCCTGGCAAAAGACTCAGACAGCGCCAGACAATGCTTGGCATTTGTGTTGCACACGGATTTCCAGTTACCTGCTATCAGCTTAAGCCCGAGTACATCAAGCAAAGTAGTATCAGTATGGATAAAATAATCTGTATTCGCTATGCTTGATTTATCGTCGGCCTTTTTCCATGAAGAACGGACATATGGATTGAAACGCACCAGAGCCTCTATCTCCGGCCTTTGGGCGGTAATCTCCTTTGCCAGGTCAAAGTTCACAGAACTGCCGCCATTTACGTCTGTCATGAAGACAACCCGGTCATCAAGCCAGTTGTCTATTTGGATCATGAATCGGCTTATATACATGTTGAGGCTGAAACAGAACAGCGCAACAGCAAGGCTTACTATTGAGATGATATTCTGCATCCGGTACTTGCCCAGACTGCGGAAGGCCATTTTGAGATAATGAAGTATCATTGTCAGGACTTTTAGAGATTGTTTATTGTCTGTTTTTGTTTTACGCTCCAAAATTACCCCCTCGCTCCACCACAATCCAAAGAAAAAAGGCGAAAACGTACATTTTCGCCTTAAAGTGTCAAATTTTTGGACAATGTCACTCGCTTTTGACTACATCGGCAGGATTGGTGCGCATGATACGGCGTACTTTCCAGAATGTAGAGAGGGTCATTACTAACGCCATGAAGAACAATACCATTGCACTGTGCCAGAGACGTATCCTTATCCACATGAAAGAGCCTACAGAATCTCTTATCAACGTAGATGTTAGCCAGCCTGCCGCAAAGGCTATTATCAGAATGATTATGTACGGACGGATAAAAAGCCTTGCAATATCAACGGCTTTTGCTCCGTGAACTTTCCGTAAAGCGACCTCCTTGCGCCGGCGCCCGGTATCGGTCGATATGGCCGATGTAATGCTCAGCACAACCATAAACAGGCCTGCCGCAGCGGCCATAAATACAAGAATCATATATATGCGGATGTTTCCTGAGGCGTCAAGCCATCTGTTGCCTATCTGAATGATCATTTCAGGAGAGTATATGTCAACGTATTCGGCACAGATGGCTTCTATTTCATGTATGGCCTCTGTAATGTCTGAACCGGGTTTGAATCTCAAGTACAGATGGGTATAGGGGTGATCTTCATCAGACAAAAGTATGTATCTGTTATTATCATTGGGGTCACTCAGATCACCGAATCTGTTTTTGAATACTCCGGCAACCGTAAACTTGTCAAAAACGGGATATAAATCCTCTATATTTTCTGATTCGGGCAGAAGACCTTGCATGGCCTTCTCCTCCAGTTTATTTTCAAACAGTTGATAAAAAGGTTCAGGCTGATTTCCGGTTGACAAAATGTAGTCATACATTGTTTCAGAGAGATAGACCTTGTTCTCACCGGGAACGGCATCATGATATTCCACCGGTATCTTGAAGAATCTGAAATAGTTTGAATCAGAGATGATTGCATATTGCATATTATTTCCTTCAGCACCAATTGTATTGAGACTGACTACCATCATGCTCCACTCTTCATATTTTATAATCTGCGGGTAACCGGTCATTACAGCATCTTCAATCATCGGGAGATTACGTATCCTATTGGCTAACACCTCCCTGTTTTGGTCAAATTTGGGACTTGACAAGTCAACCATGTATGTCCTTTTGAGTTCACCGCGTGATAAAGGATTATACAGTCTTTGTCGTCCGGATAAATAACCCAGAGTACAAAAGCAGGCACAGACCGCTACTGATACCTCCAATCCTATAAGGATATTTCTGAGTACGTGTCTTTCCCTGCGTGTAAGTCCGGGATTAAGTGATGTGGCCGGTTTATAGAACAGTACGATGGCAGCCAGTATCAATGCGCTCAGTAATGTTACAAGCAGTAAGACCTGAACCTCCAGTATGATGACATCCTGCAGATGAAAGTACACCCTGTCAACCTGTGCACTATAAAGATAGTGTGGATACAATCCTGTATGATTGACAAAACCTGCAACATATATGGTTAATATGGCCGATATTGCCATAACCGGAGCTATCATGACAATGACCTGCATCATCTGCCCCCAGAACAAGCCACCCTTTCCGGCGCCAAGACTAAGACGTATCCTGTTGTTCTGTTTCTGGTTGAAAAAGGAATTGGTTAAACTGGAAAGGAAACATACGGCTCCGGTAAGCAGCAATATGATTGAAAGCAGATGTTGCCAGATTTTTGGCATCCGGGACTCAGAATAATTTTTCAGGTAAAGGGACTGAATATGTCTGGAGTACGGAACACCGTTATAGAACTGTAATTCAGTCTTTTCAATCTTATTCAATGCCAGTCTTGCGTTAACCTTGTCAACATCGGCACCCTCTCTCAGGACAACAGATATTTTATCATATCTTTGGCAGTTGAAAAAGATGTCAGCCTCAACATTCCGGCTCCATTTGTCATCCTTAATGACGTTGACTATATACAGAGGCTCGGTTCCTATCAGGCTGCTGGAATATAACAGTGACATATCCTGATTGTCAGTAGGAACCATCGCCAGGGAAATGCCTGACAAATCATTACCAAGAGAATGCTTCCGCATGAATGATTCTGTAACTACAACCTCATTAGGGTATTGCGGCACCCTGTCTCCATACAGCAGACTCATCCCTTTGAATCTGAAGAATGCCGGTGATACGTTCATGGCTCTCTCTGATATCTCCGATACACGGTTACGTGCATCTGTGAGATAGAGTCTGGCCATTCTGGATCCGATCAGCCGATAGTTTTCACCATATGTACCGACCACTAACTCAATATCAGGGTCCTCAAACAATTCAGGATTCTCAAACCAGAATGAGCCATATGCTATGGTTGAATCGGTTCTGGCTATTTCTCCATCATCAAAAAATCCGGTTTTGGCAATATATGCATTATAACAGCGACTCTCAAAAGATTCTGAAGTCTTGAAAAAACGATCATGGTCTGTGGCATAAAAAAACATTCCAAACAGGATGGTACCCATAATCAGGGCAAGCATTGAAGTCAAGTTGAATCCCCATTTGCATTTGAGATTCCTTAGGGCAATCTTGAGATAATGACGGAACATGTTAAGGACTTTGTTTTATTATGTCCAAAAATATCATCACTACACCTCAATCTCCAAGGAAAAAATTCAAAAATGCATTATTTCATCCAAAAGTGTCCAAAAATTTGACACTTTCCAGTTAGGGAAAATAATTTCTCCAGTCAGGCCGTAAAAATCATGAACTAATTGTGCTACTTTTGAAACCGTTATGAAACAGGCAAAGGTTCTAGTTATAGATGATAATACCGCTGTGCTAAGCACATTGCGTATAGTGTTAAAGAGTAGCTTCAGCACTGTTGTTGCCGTAGCTGATCCAAAACTTATCCCTGCACTGATAAGTCAGGGTGATGTCGATGCGGTTTTGCTTGACATGAACTTTGGCAGTGACCGCCTGGACGGTCAGGATGGCCTGTTCTGGCTGGACCGCATCATGAACCGCAGCGGACTGGAGAATCCGCCTGCTGTGGTAATGATTACGGCTTTCGGCGATATCAGTCTGGCTGTACAGTCACTCAAGAAGGGGGCATCGGACTTTATTCAGAAGCCCTGGGATAACAATGACCTTGTAACCAAACTGTCCGAGGCTATTGATAAGAGGGACGCCCGCGCACGTGAGGCGCAGGATGCCGCAGCCGATACTGCAAGCGATGAAGCGGAAGTCACTTCCACACTTGAAGAGATGGAGAAACAGGCTATCAGGAAAGTGCTTGAGCAGTCAGACAGGAACCTCTCAGTGGCAGCCGACAAGCTTGGTGTAAGCCGCCAGACACTCTATAACAAGATGAAACGCTATGGCATTGAGTAGCCGCCATTTCACTTGGAACGTTGTCATTACGGTGCTGCTTGTAATGACTATGCCGGCCGCATCGGTCCTGCTTGCTATGAGAGTGGGCGGGGTGCAGGCATCGGGTTCCAAGGGGATGCTGCTTTCATTCGGCGCAATTTTGACTGCTGTATTGGCACTCATTGCGCTGTTCAAACTTATAAAACTTATACGCTATCCGGTCAATCAGACGGAACTTATGGCCCGCGCCGTGGTGAACAAGGACTTCATGCTTCATATCCCCAAGACTGATGACCCCATGCTGGGCCGTGCATCACAGGATATGAACCGCATTCTTGAGACATACCGCAAGGACCAGAATGAACTTGAGACCCGCAAGAACTACTATGACCGCATACTGCGCGTGATGACCCATGAACTGCGCAATACCGTCACTCCAATTGTGTCACTCACGGACTGGATGCTCCAGAACCCGGATGCGCAGTCTGAGCAGGAGCGTCAGGAGGCCATAGAGATAATAAATACCCAGGCGCATAACGTATGCAGTTTTCTGGAATCATACCGTCAGCTTACGGTCCTGGCCCAACCTGCCATGTCCGATATTCCCGCCACAACGCTGTTCCGCAATATCCAGGCGCTCATCAAGGCGGAGAAGGGTGCTGACCGCGTTCGCTTTGAGACGGCGGGTGATGTGATCCTGCATGTGGATTCCAGCCTGATATCCCTGGCTCTAATGAATATAATAAGGAATGCCATCCAGGCTACCGATGAGGTAGAGGAGGGGCTGGTTACCGTGCTGGCATCGATGCCGGGCGGCAAGCCTCTCATAACCGTGACCAACAACGGTCCGGAGATTCCGCAAGCCATAATAGAGCAGATATTCATGCCTTTCTATTCAACCAAGAAGAAACAGAGCGGCAGCGGCATAGGGCTGGCTCTTTCCCGCCAGATCATGCAGTTGCATGAAGGTACGCTCACCTGCTCATCACATTACCCGTACACCACCTTCACCTTCCAGTTCAAATAGTATCCCCTTTTGTACTGTCCAAAAATTTGACACTTTTGGGCAAAAAAGTGCGATTTTGCTTTTTTTGCTTGGCTTTTGGGGGTAACGGCGAATAATTTTGGTCTGTGTTTTAAAAACGAGACCGTATTATTCATTGTTACCGATATGAAAGGAATAAACAAGTATATCGCGCTGATTGCATGGTGTATGCTGGCTTCTCCGGCCTGGGCGGCCCAGGATGAGGTGGTGTCCCTCACATTGCATGAGGTGATACGCATGGCGCAGGAGTCATCGCCCAATGCGGTGCAGGCACGCAACTCGTTTGAATCGGCCTATTGGAGCTACCGCAGTTACAAGGCCGGCATGCTGCCTTCTTTGTCACTCTCTTCAAGCCCGTCACTTAACCGCAGCACGCGTAGCGTGGTATTGGGTGATGGCAGTGAGCAGTATGCCCGTAGCAACAGCCTCAGTACCAATCTGTCAGTGAACCTGACCCAAAGGATATGGTTTACCGGCGGAACATTGTCGCTCTCAGGTTCAGTGAGCCGCCTGGATATGCTGGGCGATGAGCATACCAAGAGCTATTATACCCAGCCGCTGCAGCTCAGTTTCAACCAGGACCTTTCAGGCTACAACAGCATGAAGTGGGAACGCCGTACCGAGCCGCTCTACTATAAGATGGCCCGCAAACAATATGCTGAGACTATGGAACTTGTGGCTGCCAATGCCGTGAACTATTTCTTCAATCTGGCATCGGCCCAGACGGAACTGGAGATTGCCACCATAAACCTTGCGGCAGCCGACACCATGTACGCTTTCGGCTTGGGCCGATACAATATAGGTACCATCACGGAGAATGAACTCCTGCAGCTGGAGTTGAACAAGTTGAATGAGGAGACCAGCATCATAACCACCCAGATGTCATTTGATGAGGCTGCCGATCAGCTTCGTAACTATCTGAACCTGCCGTCAGATGCGCGCATTGAGGTGGTTACATCAGACAGTATTCCGGAGTTCCAGATTGAATTGAGCAAGGCTCTGGAGCTTGCTTACCAGAATAATCCCGATATGGAGAACATGCAACTGAGCCGCCTTAACAGCGAGAGCTCATTGGCGTATGCCAAGGCACAGACGGGTCTCAGGGCATCAGTCTATATCAGGCTTGGACTTGCGCAGACTGCCGATGAGTTCAATGAGAGCATGAAGCATCTCAATGACGAGCAGTCCATAAGCCTTACGTTGAGCATACCTATTCTTGATTGGGGGCAGGGCAGAGGACGCGTACGTGTGGCCAAGAACAATCTGGAACTTACCAATATGCGTCTGGAACAGCAGCAGCTCTCGTTTGACCGTCAGATTTCACGTGCTGTGAGTCAGTTTAATCTGCAGCAGCGCCGCGTTGACATTGCCCATCGTACAATGCTCACCGCCCAGCACCGCTATGAGGTGGCGCGCCAGCTCTATATGACAGGCCGATCCACGATACTTGACCTTAACTCCGCCATTACCTCCAAGGACTCTGCATACCGCGGGTATGTATCGGCCCTGAGTACATGGTGGCAACTCTATTACACCATACGCAGTATGACAGGATATGATTTTCAGAATAACTCACTTTTAGAATATCAGGTTGAATATGGACATTAAACTTCCGCCTAAGAAATGGTATGTAAAATACCGCATACATATAATTGCCGGCATTCTTGGCGTGGCACTCATAGTACTGCTGATCAAGGTTTCAACAGGGCCGCGCGTGATAAGGATAAGCAGTGAGAGCGTGCAGACCGCACAGGTTACGGTAGGTGAGTTCTCAGAGTATATCAACGCTGAGGGAACCCTGCAGCCTATCCAGACCCTGAAGATTTACACCCGTGAGGGAGGTTTTGTGGAACGCATCATGGCTTCTGACGGTGCAATGCTGCACAAGGGTGATACCATCCTGGTGCTTAGTGACCCTGACCTGGAGCGTACCATACAGGATGCGCGCAACCAGTGGCGCAAGCAGGACCGTAATTTCCGTACCCAGATCATTGAGATGGGGCAGCGTGACATCTCCCTGCAGCGTTCCATCATGCAGACTCAGTATGAGCTGGGCCGCTTGGAGAAACAGCATGCGCTTGATCAGGAGGAGTATAAGATGGGATTCAAGAGCAAGGCGCAGCTTGAGGTGGCCGATGATGAGTACCGGTACAAACTCAAGAGCACCCAGCTGGAGATAGAGAGCCGCCGTCAGGATTCTGTTCTTAACGCAATCAAGCGTGAGGCTATGCAGGATGAGCTGGAGGATGCCCGCCGGCAGCTGGCACGCAGTGAGGCACGCCTCAAGGACCTGGTCGTGACGGCTCCCGCCGACGGACAGCTTAGCGGCATGTCACTGGAACCGGGCCTGAGAGTAAGTTCCGGCAGTGCCATAGGTGATGTCAAGCGTATGGATGCTTTCCGTATGAAACTGAGTATCAATGAATATTATATAGATAAGATAGAGGTGGGCTGCCCGGCTACCATTACCTATGAGAAGAAAACATATCCTATGGTGGTGAGCGGTACCGTACCTGAAATCAAGAACGGTTCGTTTGAACTGTTCCTGGTGTTCACAGACTCCATACCTGACAACGCACGCATAGGTAAGAACTATCAGGCCCGCATAGAACTGGGCGGCCAGGCACAGTCAGTTATGGTACCCAAAGGAAACTTCTACAACTATACTCACGGTCAGTGGGTGTTCCGCCTGAATGCGCAGGGTAACAGGGCTATACGCGTACCTGTAAGCATCGGCCGTCAGAATCCCCGCCAGTATGAGGTGCTTGAGGGGCTTAATCCCGGTGACGTGATAATAACAACCGGCTATGACCGCATTGCCGATGCTGATGAGGTGGTGCTGGAGTGACACAGGGAAACGACCCTACTGTGTCAAAAAATTGGACACTTTTGGACAAAATAGTACGATTTTGAAATTTTTCTTTGGAAAGAGCAGTATTTGCTGAATAACTTTGAACCGTAACAGAAAAGAATAGTATAAACTCAATAGATAAACAACTATGATGATTGAAGTAAACAACCTGCAAAAGATCTTCCGTACTGAGGAGATTGAGACCTGGGCACTCAATGATGTGTCTTTCAATGTTGCCGATGGCGAGTTTGTAGCCATCATGGGACCTTCGGGCTGCGGTAAATCAACCCTGCTCAATATTCTTGGCTTGCTTGACAATCCCACCAAGGGAAGCTATAAGCTTCAGGGCGTAGAGGTGGCCACTCTTGATGAGAACCATCGTACAGACCTGCGTAAAGGTGTAATAGGCTTTGTGTTCCAGAGCTTTAACCTTATTGATGAACTTAATGTGCGTGAAAACATAGAACTGCCGCTGCTTTACATGGGCGTACCCGCCAAGGAGCGCCGCCGCCGTGCAGAGGAGGTGATGGAGCGCATGAACATATCGCATCGCGAGAAACATTTCCCCAACCAGTTGAGCGGTGGTCAGCAGCAGCGTGTGGCCATAGCCCGTGCCGTGATTGCAGGCCCCAAACTGATCCTGGCCGATGAGCCTACCGGTAACCTGGATTCAGTGAACGGCCAAGAGGTGATGAACCTCCTTAAGGAACTCAACCAGCAGGGAACTACCGTGGTAATGGTAACCCACAGCCGCCACGATGCCTCATATGCCAGCCGTATCATCAACCTGTTTGACGGCAGCATCGTTAAGGAACTCCCGGAGTGAGTTCTTTAATTGAGAATTGAGAGTTGAGAATTGAGAGTTGAGGGTTAAGCGTAATAATTCTCAATTCTCAATTTTCAATTCTCAATTTATTTTAGTGGGTTTAGGTCAGATTTGAACCACTCGATGAATTTGCCGATGCCGTCGTGCAGTGTGGTGGAGGGCTTGTAGCCGCACTCGCGCTCAAGTTTTGAGGTATCGGCATAGGTCTTGAGAACATCGCCCTGCTGCATGGGCAGGAATATCTTGTTGGCTTCAACGCCCAGCGCACTCTCTATCTCGTTAATGAAATCCATAAGCTGTACAGGGTTGGAGCAACCAATATTATATACTTTCCAGGGAACATTATTGGGACACTCTTCAGCTTTGGGTTGATGATCGATTACCTGGATGGTACCCTCTACTATATCATCTATATAGGTGAAGTCACGGCTAAGGTTGCCGTTGTTGAACACCTTGATGGGCTCACCTTTGCTTATTGCTGTGGCAAACAGCATCGGTGCCATGTCGGGACGCCCCCAAGGACCATATACTGTAAAGAAACGCAGGCCGGTGGTGGGCAGGCCATACAGCTTGCTGTAGGAGTGGGCCATAAGCTCGTTTGCCTTCTTGGTGGCGGCGTAGAGGCTTACGGGATTATCCACGCGGTCATCCTCAGAGAACGGAACCTTGTCGTTCATTCCATAGACCGATGATGACGATGCATAGACCAGATACTTGACGTCATTGTGGCGGCAGCACTCCAGTACATTCATGAAACCTACCAGGTTGCTGTCCAGATATGCATAAGGATTGGTGATTGAGTAGCGCACACCGGCCTGTGCTGCCAGATTGACTACCACATCAAATTTTTCCTGCTCAAAGAACTCTGCCATCTGGCCGCGGTCAGCCAGGTCCATCTTTATGAAACGGTAGTTTTCAAACTTGGTGCTTTGTCTTATGGAGCCGTCTATGTATCGGCCGCTATGCGATATTATTCCGCATTGGGTGAGTCGGCCCAGTTTGAGACGAACATCATAATAATCATTGATGTTGTCAAGTCCAATTACCTCATCGCCGCGCTCAGCAAGGCGGTACGCAAGTTTTGAGCCGATGAATCCGGCTGCTCCCGTTACAAGTATCTTCATCCTTTTTTCATTTGATGTGCAAAGATACAAAAAGCGTGCAGCAGGGGCACAAAGGGGACGGTTCTTTTTGTGCCCCTGACAAATTGTATGTTGCGGGCTGGAAAAGATGCATATTTATGCCCAAAACGGCGTAATAATGCAGGTTTTTGGGGTGTATGCATATCTTATTGACTAATTTGCATAATTTTTGTGAAATAATTTGCACATCATTTGTTCATTTTGATGACAAATAGTAACTTTGCAAACGCTTTTAATAGCAAAATCACATAATCTGAATAAAATTAGATAAACAATACATATTTCAAAATTATGGACAAACAGGTAAAGAATTACGTTGAGAAATTCATGGCTGAGCTTATCGCCAAGAATCCCGGTGAGAAGGAATTCCACCAGGCAGTTAGCGAGGTCGTTGAGAGTGTTGCACCTTACATCCTTCAGAATCCCTACCTCCTGGATCAGAAGATCATGGAGCGTATGGTTGAGCCTGAGAGAGTTATCATGTTCCGTGTACCTTGGATGGATGACAAAGGTGAGATTCATGTAAACCGCGGTTTCCGCGTTCAGATGAACAGCGCCATTGGCCCGTACAAAGGTGGTGTACGTTTCCACTCAAGCGTTAACCTGAGCATCATGAAGTTCCTTGCTTTCGAGCAGACTTTCAAGAACAGCCTTACCACNNTCAGACTTCAGCCCGCGCGGCAAGTCCGATGCTGAGGTAATGCGTTTCTGCCAGAGTTTCATCAACGAGCTTTATCGTCACATCGGTCCTGATACCGACGTACCTGCTGGTGATATAGGTGTAGGCGGCCGTGAGGTTGGTTTCATGTTCGGTCAGTACAAGAAGCTCAAGAACGAGTGGACCGGTACTTACACCGGTAAGGGTCAGTGCTGGGGCGGTAGCCTCCTTCGTCCTGAGGCAACCGGTTACGGTGCTTGCTA
>DBYQ01000067.1 GCA_002310015.1 Bacteroidales bacterium UBA1182 | reverse complement strand
AATCTTATTATAGCAGCGGTCCTGGCGACCGGTATGGTTTCATGTGCCGATAAACTTGACGTGACCAATCCTAACAACCAGACCACATATGATTTCGGAAACACGGAGTCAGACCTTCAGGAGGCTCTGATAGCATGCTACAACAGAATTCGTCTGGAGGGCACATTCGCACGTGTAGGTTATACTATGGATGCAGTTCGCGGAGATGAAGTCTGGAATTCATCCCAGCAGTGGTATATTTCCTATGATAACCTTAACTCAAATGGTCAGACAGATATAGGTGACCAGTGGATTTGGCGCGATAACTATCATGTTGTAAACCGTTGCAACTTTGTACTTTCCAAGGTGGGCTCGGCAAGTATGTCTGACAAATCCCGTAACGAGATAAAGGGGCAGGCTCTGTTCCTCAGGGCGCTGGCTTATTATGAGTTGGCTACATATTATCAGAATGTACCTCTATATACTGACTATTCAGATTATTCATCACTGGAGGGTATGTATGCTTCCAACTCAAGTCAGGATCAGGTGTTTGACCAGATTGAGGCCGACCTTAAGGAAGCCATTACTCTTCTGCCTTCACGTGACAAAGGCGGTGAATGGGCTAAGGGCCGCGCAACCTGCGGTTCTGCAGCAGGTTATCTGGCACGCGCTCTCATGTTCCGTCACAAGTACGATGAGGCTTATGATTATCTCAAGGGCATCATAAAAGGTGACTACGGAACCTATGGTCTTGTGGCCGATTACGGTGACAACTTTAAGGAGGGTGCACAGTATGAGAACAACAAGGAGAGCCTGTTTGAGGTTCAGTTCATGGACTATGGTACAGGTGGTGCCGACGAGGAGTGGACTCCGGTAAACATCAGTTCAAATGCTTCTCAGGGACATGCTGTAGAGAGCAACTACGGATCTCAGGCCCTGGGCAGTTGGGGTGACCTGGCCATGTCTCCCTGGCTGTACAATCTGTTCAAGGCAGAGCTTTGTACAGACAACACCCTTGATCCGCGTCTTTATTGGACTGCCGTTACGTATGAGCCGGAGTATAGCACATATACAGGTGCCATCACAGCTGCCTATCCTAATGGTGATCCGCGCTCCAACATCGTATATAAGAATGAAATCACAGCAACTCCGCTTTCAAATAACGGACAGGGCGGAATCTCGATTGCCAAGTTCACCAATGCCCGTAACAATATCTATTCAACTATCGTTACCGGCCTGCATTGCGGAATCAATCTCCGACTGATGCGTTACAGCGATGTACTGTTGCGTGCCGCCGAGTGTGAGAATGAGATAAACGGTCCTACACAACAGGCTATTGACTACATCAATGAGGTACGTCGCCGTGTAGCTCTGAAGGATCTTAAACTCTCTGATTTCAACACCAGGGATAAACTCTTTGAGCAGATTGCCAATGTGGAGCGTCCCAAGGAGTTCGGATGTGAGAACGGTCGTGGCATTGACCTGATTCGTTGGGGCTTTTTCTATGATCCGGACCGTCTGGAACAGATTCGTCAGCATAGTGCATATATGCGCAACGGTACGGCTTCAACCGATGAGCTTACTCTTGAAACAGCCGATGATTACTCACTGCGTTATTATGAGCCGGGTCATGAGTATTTCCCCATATACAAGAATACACTGGATGCAAACCCGAATCTTACCGGCAACTCTGCCAATAAGAATATAGATAACAGCGTGGAATTCCTCCAGAAATGGACAGTGCATCCTGTTAGTGCCCAATGATATTTATAATTAACAAAGACGGAGTACACAAAAGGGTGTATTCCGTCTTTTTTTCTAAATTAGCAGTTATGAAAATCAAATATTTATTTTTGCCAAGTCTGATGTTGGCTATTATGTGGGCCTGTTCTGACCCCAGCGAAGGAACCGGAATACACACGTCCGGGGGTGAAACGAACCAGAACTCAGAATACAAGGCGCCGGATTACGCCGATGACTATTCGGCCATATCATCATGGGACTATCATGTACAGTGGAACCTGGCAAACGTTCATGATCCGTCGGTGGCATACTATGACGGCTATTACTATATGTACGGCACCGATGCTTCATACGGAAACGAGCATCTCAAGGCACCACGTGGTCGTCATTTCCAGGGCCGTCGTTCAAAGGATCTGGTTCACTGGTATTATGTGGCGGGACCGTTCAATGAAGCCCCGTCATGGGTGGCAGACTCACTCAATTCCATCCGTTTGCGTATGGGACTCAATCCAATTAACGACTCCGACATTCAGTATGGCTACTGGGCTCCTGTGGTTCGCCGTGTGAAAGTGGGCGGAGAGGATGTTCTCAGGATGTACTATTGTATCGTCATAGACAACTATATCAAGAGTGGTAGGGCAACTTCTTCTGTCTTTGACGGAAGCTGGAGTGAACGTGCTTTCATAGGATTGTGTGAGAGCACAGACCCTATCGGCGCAAATTGGAAGGATAAGGGATTCGTGACATGTTCTTCATCGGACAAGGGGCGTGACGGTTGGGCCCGTGCCGATGCAGGTAACTGGGACGCATATTTCTACTATAATGCCATAGATCCCACATATATCGTAACCCCGGAGGGTAAGCACTATCTTATCCATGGTTCATGGCACAGCGGGTTCGCCTTGCTGGAGATTGACGCTGAGAGCGGCAAACCCAAGGCTGCTCTTGGCGATCCGTGGGCCGACAGTGCCGAAGAACTTACCGCCCGTTACGGAAAGCGCATAGGTACCCGTGCCGCTACATCGCGCTGGCAGGGCAGTGAGGCACCGGAGATTATCTACAAGGACGGTTACTATTACCTGTTCATGGCATATGACGGCCTGGATGTTCCGTATAATACCCGTGTGGTACGCAGCGAGAATATTGAGGGACCGTATTACGATATTACCGGCCGTAATTTCACAAACGGTCGTGGAGATTGCTATCCCATAGTTACTCATCCGTATCGCTTTTCTCAAGGTTATGGATGGGTAGGTATATCGCATTGTGGTGTATTCCAAAAGGAGGGTACCGATGAATGGTTCTATTGCTCACAGGGCAGACTTCCGGCAAACGTAGGCGGAAACCGTTTCAGTAACGCCATAATGATGGGTCATGTGCGCCGTATAGTATGGTGTCCGGCGTCGGCCTCTGAACCGGACAACCTGTGGCCGATAGCCCTTCCTGAACGTTATGCAGCTGTTCCTGACAGCAAGATTACATCAAAAGACCTTATAGGAACATGGGAACATATCAACCTGGTCTATGATTATGCTCAACAGAACCTCTCACAGGACATTGTCCTTAAGGCCGACGGCACCGTAACCGGAGCCATAACCGGAAAGTGGAGTTATGATGAGACAACCAAGCGTCTCACTCTGGGTAATGTGGTGGTATGCGTGGAGCGTGAGTTGGATTGGGAGGCCAATCCTCGTCGTCAAACAATAGTATATGCCGGTGTTGACAAGAATAACATGGTTACTTACTGGGGAAAGAAAATCTAGTGACACAGGGATCTGTTCCTATTGTGCTAACATCCTGGGTGCAATCTTGTATTACATCTTTAAACTGAGGAAGGCATGAACGCAGTGGTGATATATCTTAAGCTGTTCTGGACCTTCTTCAAGATAGGCCTGTTCGGATTCGGCGGAGGCTACGGCATGCTGTCACTCATACAGAATGAGGTGGTGGAGAACCATCAGTGGATAAGCAACTCAGAGTTTACTGATATCGTTGCCGTAAGCCAGATGACTCCGGGCCCCATAGGCATAAACTCAGCAACATACGTGGGTTTTAAAGCAATTGAGAACGCCGGAATGTCACGAACAGAGGCTGTCTGCGGATCACTGCTGGCATCATTCTCAGTAATGCTGACCTCATTCATACTGATGCTGCTTATCAGTGCCTTCTTTATGCACTACAAGGACCACAAGTCAGTACAAACCATACTCAAATGGCTGCGTCCCGTAGTAGTAGGAATGCTCGCCGCCGCCGTCTTATTGCTCCTGAATGAGGAGAACTTAGGCACATTCAGCACCGCCAACCTCCAGCTATACATAAGCATCGGTCTCTTCCTGCTATCATTTATAGCCACCTACGTCTGGAAAATAGGCCCCATCAAAGTAATCCTCCTGGCCGGCCTCTTCGGTGGCCTCTTCTACTCGCTATTTTAGTTGGTCAGCTAATTTAGAAACGGCAAAGTGATGAAGTCCATTTGTGTCATTGATTTAGGCGGAAATTGACCGGAACGGTGTATTGCACATTGACGGGAGTTCCGTTCTGCAAACCGGGTTTCCACTTGGGCATTGCGGATATTACCCTCCTGGCTTCAGCATCAAGCAATGGGTGTACACTTTTTAGCACACTGGCATTTTTAATGGAGCCATCCTTCTCTACTACAAAAGTTACAAGCACGCGCCCATATATTTTAGCCTCTCTGCATTCTTCTGGATAATTGACATTTGCCTTGAGATAATCCTGTAAAGCCTGCTGACCACCCGGGAACTCCGGGCTGACTTCTGTTATATAATAGACGGAATCAGGATTGTTTTTCATTTCATGGTCCTCATCAATGTGTTCAACTCTGATGTCTGGGTTTTCCGATGATTTGGTATCAGATAATATGATAAACTGATCATTCCACTTCTTGTCCGGCAAACTGTAAAACACTTCGGGCCAAGAGTATGCCATCTTGCCGGGCTTGAGTACATATATGACATCGCCATCATAGAAAACAATCATGAGATCTTCAGCATCATATTTTTCACCAGCCTCTTTTTTCTCAAGTCTCTTTTGGGCTTTCTCTATTTCTAGATCCCTGCGCTTCTGCGCTTCACCTATGTTTCCGTCAATGGTCTTAAGCAGTTCATTTGCCAGTGTGGCGTCAATCTCTTTTGTCTTGGCAATTCCGGACTTTTTATATACCAGTTCATACTTGCTCCCCTTCTTGACAACATACATGCTGAAATAATTGTTACCCCAGGCATCATCCAACACATAACCGCCTACAAAGCCTTCAGGAGCCTTCTTCTGCATATTCTGAAATTTCCACGAATCCTGATCCATCAGCTCCCATGTTCCGTTTAATGGATACCCTGCCGCAAAGGCAAGCTGTGACAACAATGCAAAGCCCCAAAACAGAAAAGACATCTTTCTCATAATGCAGTTCATTAGGTTATTCATCTGTTAAACGGCGAGACATTAGAAATACGTCCCCAATTGTACATCAAAGCTGCACGATAATTGCTGAAGGAAACTGGCGCAGAATGTCCTCCTTTTGCTCATCGCTAACCGGAGCCTTTATTATGAGGTTCTCTATGTTATTCTTGCGGCACCACTCACCCAGGTCTGAGGGAATGGTTATCTCATTTAGAGAAACCACAACATGAGTCTTGCAATTCTCAGTGGCATACTTATTATAATTTTCAGACATTGGAACGGATGGAAAACTACAGGCAAACAAAGCCTGCTCATTATTGTAAATGCACCTCAATCCAAACACTGATTCACTTTTGAAACTACGTCCCACCCTTTCAACATACTGTTTAACCAAACTCAGGTCTTCATACTCCAGAAGATTCAGAGCCTTATCCCTGTCACTCCCTTCACGCATCATCCAGCTGATTGAGGGTTTGAACGTACGGTTATCCCAATCCATCTTCATTCCTATGAATCCGGCCCAAAGCTCAAGGTTATGAATCTCTTCAACACCATCGGGACGAATATATATGTACAGCACATCTACCTTCTTTATTTCAGGGCAGACTTTTGTGTTATGGGTAACTTTTTTAGGAGTACGTGAAATAGGACCTGCATCATCATTCTTACAGAACGGGAAGAACACCGTGAACCATCCGTTATACTCGGCAGGAATAATGCTCGGACCGCACATGACCTTATTCTTTCTTTCAGGAGAATATTCATTTACCATTTTCAGCCAGAACTTGCGGTTTACTTTACCCTCTGATGCGTTCACAAACTCATCAAGCACCGGCTCCAGCTCCTTGCGCCACCAGCCCAGATCCAGGTCATCAAGCCTTGCCAGGCGTGAACGTATGTTCTTCCAGTCATCGGGGGTACCCAGGAGCGTTATATCGGGTATTCCGCATCCCGAGCCTACAACCACATATTTAAAGAACTTCTTTACGCTCTCCATCATGGTTATCTGTGATGAGATGCGCTCCACCATTCCAGTAGTGGAAAAATTACACACCATAAGGTCCGATAATCCTGCCTTCATGTTGCTGTCAATAGAATCACTGAATGCCGGAATGATCCAGTCCCAGGCCTCCTCCTGCTCAAGCAGATCACCGTTCATCTCAATTTTCAGTACTTTCTGTCCCTCAAAGTCCACCAGACGGTCACGCAGCAGTTCTGCGTTCTCATTAATATGCGAGGCTATGCCCTGGCTTATAAGCAGCATTATCATATCGGGCGACAGCACCAGTGAGTAATGCTTGTCAAAGGCTGTCAGAAAACCTTCAAAGCAGGCATTACGGTCAAAGCAGACCAGGTTGGAATCAATTGCATCGAGTCTCTTGATGTTGAACTCTGATGCCGGCACGCCCGTTTCCCGCAGGATCTTCTCCCAGCACTCCGCTCCAGATATCTGTTTCAAAGGAGTTGAGGGCAGTTCCTTATCTTCAAGATGGAACTTAACGCCACCACCTTCCAACTGTTCTACAGACTTGACGTATCTTTTTGCGTAAACCGTATTCAGACACATCAGTGAAATGAGAATAAAAACCAACTTTTTCATACTTATGCCGTTTTGTTATGCCACAAAGGTAGAGCCGCCCCAAACGGCCGCCAAGAAAACCGCGCTGCAATACCGTTGCATTTTTTTTGCAACAGTTTTGCAACGCTTTTTTCTTTCACAGCCTGTTAAATTGGTATATGTTTGCATCGACAAATAAATGAAACAGGTATGAAATCATTTGCAGGAAGAACTTTGATTGCAGCAGTTTTGCTCAGTTCCATTTCAGCTTTTTCATGGGCTCAGACAGAGGGTACCACTTTCCATGTTGAGGACCTTGAGCCTATCAACCGCAGTTTTACATACCTGTCCAGCGATGAGATTGCCAATGACATAACCGGCAATTCTGACAACAATTACAGGAACGGAATAATAAAGAGCAGCATTGAAGGCGACTCACTGATTGTGTTCGGGCGCAACTCTTTCCTTAAAGGAATGATCAATGCCTACGCCAGCCACAGGGCTGTGGAACTGTCTCCTGATATGATTTGGCTCCTGATATGCCAGGGATTTGCCTATCACGTAAACAAGAATGCAGTGGAGTTGCGTGACAAGATTGTTTATCATGAGGACAAGATGACTCTGAGTGTGATATCCGGATATGGGCTTCTGACACAAACAGATTCAGTGAAATGGGACTCAATATTCAATGTATTTGAGCATCAGATAAGGAGTAACACCAAAGGAGATTTGGCCGATATCATTACAGCCGATTTCTCCACCACAGGCATAAATGAGAAGATATCGTCACAGATAACCCTGATGGAAGCCACAAAGTCATATTTTGACTATAAAGTTATATATATCGGCTGTGGCATTCCTGATGTCACCTTGCTTGGTACTCCCCAAGACTGGCGTAAGGTCCGGGAGAAGGCTCTGCGCCTGAAAGGTTACGGTATGGACTGGTGGATAGAAAAGCTGGACCCCATACTCCAACAGTTCATTGATGCATCCGAGGGCCGCGTTGACCGGGAATTCTGGATGGAAATGGTTGGGTCTGCTGATTTCAGAAGAAGAGTTTGTGACATACCCGTAAAAGACACTGAAATAAAGTTTGACGGTTGGATAGTCTCTTTTTATCCGTTTGATACATACGGAGACAGGATAGAGACCATCAAGTATGACCAGAAGATGCTTCCTGAGATAACAGAGACTCCTTTTATTTATGAGATCCGGGATGTTCTTGGAAATATCATAGCAACATTCCAAATGGTTCTCTATGCGGGGTTCATGGGATTGAGTGAGAACCCTGAGAACGGCACCCTTACCCCCAGAATAGGCTGGATGGTACGTTGTCTGATGTCCAGTGATGAGAAGGAATTTTATTATGGCACAGTAATAGAAGAAAAGACATACACTCCGCGCAAGAAACAGGAGAATGAAGAAGAGATTATAAAAGAACTTATTGCCACCCATTCCGATGGTCACAGGGAAGTCATAGATATTCCGCTTATAGTTGTTGACGGCAAAATAACCAGTGTTGACACAGAGAAAATAACCGACATTATCAGGTCAGATGATTACAGCAAGGAAAGCATGGCTGCCCTTATCGGCAAAGAACCGGAACAGATAAAAGACATATCCCACCTGAGAGATGCTGCCGCAACGGCCATCTGGGGTTCACGCGGAGCATCCGGAGTCATTGAGATACGCACTAAGGCGATAAAAAACAAGAAGAAACGCCGCAAATAGCACATTGGGGGGAGGCGGACGCATTTTTCAGATAAATCAGTATATATAATAGTAATAACTAATGATTGTCATTATGAGAAGTTTATCAATTGCATTGTTTGCTTGTTTTACCTTATCGGTTACCGCCCAAAATAGCAGTACTGTTATTAGCGGTGTGGTACTGGATGAAGTTACTGATGCGCCCATTGTTGATGCGCGAGTTATTGAAACGGATGAGGATTTTGATTCTGTCTATTCTTTCATAAGCACTGATGAGAACGGCCGTTTCTCATTTCCACTGCAGGGAAAAGGACATACCCTGAGGGTATCATACGCCAACTATCAGAGCGTAAGCGTACCATTGGATAAGACTTCTTTTGAAATAAAACTGAATAAAGGAACATCAGGCAGAGTGGATGGAGTGCTCTTACGGTTAGGAGGAGGTAATCTGAACGACGGTTTTTCACCAACGGATTTCATCAAGAACGTGAAAGCATCAGATGTAAGTGTCATTAAGATTGGTGAGGAATATGGTGGTGACGGCCGTGCATCGGCCCAACCTGTACTTATTAAAGGCAGGATTATGGAAGATGAAACAAGTCACATCTATAATGTACGTATCACGGAGAGAGATGCCGATGACCGCATAATCTCTTACGCTTTGTCCAATCCGTTCGGAAACTTTACAATTTCTGTGACAAATCCGGAAAACACTATCTGTTTCCAGAGATTTGCTTTCAAGGAACTCCGGTGCCGGCTGGGTGAACTCAATGAACTGGTTTATATGGAGCGTATAGGTGAAAAGCCTATGGTTGTGCCTGAAATGGCTAATATGAAATATGCCAATCCCAGATTGGACAGTACAATTTTTGATGCATACAAAAGACTGGGAGATGCTGATCTGATACGTAAAGTTGAAAGACAGAAATCAGCTGTTACGGTAGATGGCATGCATTACCTTCTTGATGATAACCACGCTACCGCTACGATTTGTTATATGTTCTGGACTGAAGCCCAGAATGATGTTGTCATTCCGGAGAGCATAAACTATCAGGGTAAGAAATACACTGTAACTGCAATTGATGGATCTGCTTTCTGGAATTGTACAAAAATGACATCGGTTACAATCCCCCAAACGATAGTTACCATAGGCTCATGTGCTTTTGAAAGCTGCACTGGTCTCAAATCCGTAATCATACCGGATGGTGTGAAAACAATTGAGCCTTGTGCATTTGAAGGCTGTTCCAGTCTGAGATCAATCATTGTTGCCGGTAGTGTTGAGTCTATCGGAGAGTTTGCATTTGCGGGATGTCCGCTGGACATTATCTTCTTGAATTCTGATAAGCTGATTGATTGTCCTGAAGAGGCCTTTGACCTAAGTCTGTTCTTCAATGCCACGCTGAACGTTCCTAGAAACTGGGAGCAGAGCAAGGGCAACGCAGGTTCCTGGCGCCAGTTCCGTAAAGTGGAGCATCTTGATTTAGCTTACAATGTAAAATGACAGAAATGGGCCGTTTCCCTGTGTTATTGATAATTCCCTCAGACCTGGGTGAGTGGTGCCGCAAGAACAACATAGAGAACCTCATAATAAAGGCTCCTGTTAGCGATGAGCAAAAGGAGGACATCCTGCGCCAGTTTCCTTCAGCAATTATCGTGCAGCTTTGATGTGCAAAAGTTAACTTAACACCCTAGGACAGACCCCTTTTGTACCGTCTTCATGGCCTCAGCTCACTCAGGCTTTCTCTGCCGGAACTTGGATGATGGTAAGCCACTTCTCCGGGTCTTCCTGATTCCATACACCGTCCACATAACTGGCACGGGCTGCACCGACAACTTTCCATCCCTCTTTCTCCATCCAGGCAAACAGGTCTATGTAATTCTGATACAGACGTTCGTAAGGACCATAAACTTTCATACATACGGCAGTTGGCACCTCCGGAATGTCCTTGAACTTGATAATATCCGAGTCCTTTCCCTTGGCCATAACCTTCTCGCAATACTCTATGTCTATATCAGTAGGTTTGTATCCACCGTGTTCAATGGTGTAGCAATAGCCGGGTTC
>DBYQ01000093.1 GCA_002310015.1 Bacteroidales bacterium UBA1182 | reverse complement strand
ATAACCTTGTGATCAATGATATCAGAAATCTTGGCAAGATGAATAAACGGAGTACCGATTACTACATCACAATTTGGCTTGTCAGCAGCCAACACCTGATTCAGCTCTTCTGCGAGAGCAATACCTTCCTGGAGAGTCTTGTTCATCTTCCAGTTTCCGGCAACAATTTTCTTTCTCATTTCAAATAGTATTATTAAAAGTGTTATTGAATCAATCCTTTAAACTTGTCTATCAGAACAATCATGAGCAGGGGCAGCACAAACAGCAATGCAACAGCCCACGGAGTCCGCATAGGGTCAGGTTCCGGAATCCGGCCTACACTGATCTCGTCAAGCGGCGCAGAAAGTTCCTTGTCAGGAGGTATGGTAAAATAACTCCACTTGTTCACTATCACGCCATCTTTTATCAGCACCAGACCCGGATTGGAACGTACCATAGTCTGCAGCGGAATCTCATCACAGAACAGGAAATGAATCTCAGCACCTGCATTCTCTGTCCATTGCCTGATGGCTTCAGTTCCTGAAGATGTGACTCCTATTATCTTATATCCCCAATTGGCGCAATAGTCAAAAACATCATCTATAAGATCCAGACCGCTGTCACTTGCATCCTCCAGATGCGGTGATACCAGCATGAACGTGTAACCGGTATCCATCAGTATCTCCTCTGTTACATCATTCATATCGTCATCCATCAGGGAGAAATCCGTCATACCCGGGTTCTTTACACTTCCCAGTACCTCACTGCGTAAGTCAACGCCTACCCTGTAAGGCCTGAAATCCAACACCGGCAAGCCCTTTATGTTACCCACCATAAACCTGACGGCAATCAGTGTAACCACAAGTGTCACAACCCAATGCCTACGTTCATTCACAAACGGGACAATCTTTTTCTTCTTGATAAATACAATCAGTGCCAGCAGCAGAAGAAATACGTTCTTTCCGAATGTCTGCCAATTGGTAAGCACCAGCGCATCACCAAAACAGCCGCAATCCTCAACAGGATTCTCCATTGCCAGATAAAGCGTAAACGGTGTCAGGATGACCATCATGACCAGTGCAATCAGTGATGATCCACGGTAGAAAGCACCGACTGTCAGATATGAGCCTATAAGTATCTCGAATCCAGCCAGCAGGCAGGCCAGAATAAGCAGAGTGGACTCAAGCACCGTGCCCCCCATACCGAAAGCCATCAGATAATCAGAAAGCTTTATCTGAGTACCCACGGGGTCAATAGCCTTAACCACTCCTGAGAACAGGAATGTCACTCCCAGAAGCACACGGCAGAAGTTTACCAGTATCTTTATCGGCAAATCCTTTTTCTTGACCTCATTACCCATGCCTGTCAATCCTGATTTGATTGTTCCATTATCTTGATCAAGCCAAATACGGCATAATTGATCATATCCATATAGTTGGCGTCAATACCTTCTGATACCACCGTCCTGCCCTCATGACTCTCAATCTCCTTGGTGCGGTTGATCTTGGTCAGGATAAGGTCTGTGTAAGAAGTGGTACGCATTCCGCGCCAGGCCTCATCATAGTCATGATTCTTCTTTTTCATCAGCTCCAAGGCGGCATTGGCATACTTGTCATACTCCTTGAGCGCCCAGTCCGCATCCTTGTCAACAGTATCAGAGAAGCCGTATTCAAGCTGTATCAGAGCAATGATTCCATAATTGACAATACCTATCAGCTCTGAACGTATGCCCTCATCAATGAGTGATACCCCCTTGGTCTCTATGCTGCGAATGCGCTTGGCCTTGATGAAAATCTGGTCGGTAAGTGACTCAGGGCGCATGATACGCCATGAAGCGCCGTAATCCTGCAGTTTCTTTACATACAGGGCACGACACGTCTTTATCACCTCCTCAAACTGCCTGTTGGTATCAGGCTTCTTATTACCTTCACACATAATCTTATCAGTTCACCCTCAATGTCTGTCCAATCCTTAACACAGCATTCCTTGAAATGCCGTTGAGCTTGCATATATTGGCCACTGAGGTCTCATTCTTAATTGCAATTCCGCTCAGAGTATCCCCGCTCTTGACCTTGTAATAGACCTCACGGGTATTCTTCTGATAAACATAATAATCTGTAGCTGCCTTCTGGTTGGGGAAATCAAACATCAAGGCAGGGTTTATGGCGTTACCCAATATCCTGGTCTCAAAATGCAGGTGTGATCCTGTGGAACGTCCTGTGTTTCCGCCCAATGCAATGGGATCACCGGCATGTACGATATCATTCTCATTCACCAGTTTCTTGGACAGATGTCCATATACAGTCTCCAATCCGTTAGGGTGACGTATCACAAGATAGTGTCCGTACCCCCGGCGCTCATAACGTGATATACGCACCTTGCCGTCAAATGCAGCACGGATGGTATCACCTATCTTTACCTTGACATCAATACCCAGGTGAGCCCTGCCACGTCGCGGGCGGTAACCGTACTTGTCTGTGATGCGTGTGCTGTCTGTAGGCATGCAGTATCCTTTCATGGATATGACCAATGTGTCAGGAAACACCGCATTGTCAAACTTGTGTACGTACTCATTGCTCCATTCCGGGTAGAGATATGATGCCGGATTGTCCAGATCTACCGCCAAGCCAGGGTTCAGATGTGCAGGAACAACCACCGGATCCATGGGCTGCAAAGATGTTACACGCACAGGTATAACATCCTGTGCCACGACAGCCCCCCATGAAAGGAGTGCCACAGCAAACATCAGAATCCTTTGCACCGCTCTTGAGTACATCTTTTTATTTTACAAGGTGCGAAGTTAATCAAATATCACGAGATTGACGACCAGTCAAACTGACTTTTCTTAAGACGGCGCAGCATCCTGCCCATAAGCACGTTCTCCGGACGTGACAGTTCAGGGTCATCGGCCACAATTTTTTTGGCTATTTCACGCACATGCTCTATTAGCGCTCCGTCACGTGCCAGGTTGGCAATCTTGAGGTCAAAAGCCATTCCGCTCTGCTGCGTTCCCTCCAGGTCACCGGGACCGCGCAGCTTAAGGTCAGCCTCAGCTATCTCAAAGCCGTCACATGTGGCGGTCATTATCTCTATACGCTTACGGGTATCTTCCGATAGCTGATACGGAGTGATGAGCATACAGTATGACTGGTCAGCGCCACGGCCCACGCGCCCACGCAGCTGATGCAGCTGTGACAGTCCGAAACGGTTTGCGTTCTCAATCAGCATGACACTGGCATTGGGTACATCCACACCCACCTCAATGACCGTGGTGGCCACCATGATCTGCGTCTCGTTATTCTTGAAACGCTGCATCTCGGCATCCTTCTCAGCCGGTTTCATCCGGCCATGCACCTTGCTCACCTTATAACCGACAAACCTCTCACATACAGTAAGATAACCCTCTTCCAGGTTCTTGAGGTCAATCTTCTCACTCTCCTCAATGAGCGGATAGACTATATAAGCCTGACGGCCACTCTTAAGCTCACGATCCAGGAATGCATAGACCGCGGTATGGTTACCGTCATAGAAATGTTCAGTATGTATGGGCTTGCGGCCCGGGGGCAGCTCATCAATAACAGAAACATCCAGATCACCGTACAGGGTCATGGCCAGCGTACGGGGGATGGGGGTGGCTGTCATGACCAGCACATGAGGAGGCATGTTACTCTTGGTCCATAACCGTGCTCTCTGCGCCACACCGAAACGGTGCTGTTCATCAATAACCACAAATCCCAGACGGTTGAACTCAACGGGATCCTCCAACACCGCATGGGTGCTCACCAGGATATTTACGCTGCCATCCTTGAGACCTTTTAGTATCGCCTCCCTGCGTTTACCCTTTATACTGCCGGTAAGAAGTTCAACTTTCAGCCCCAATCCATCGATGAAACGGCCGATATTTGAATAATGCTGCTCTGACAGGATCTCTGTCGGAGCCATGATACAGGCCTGATAACCATTGTCTATGGCTATGAGCATGGTCATCAGCGCCACCATGGTCTTGCCGCTGCCCACATCACCCTGAAGCAGGCGGTTCATCTGGCGGCCGCTGCCCATATCGGTACGTATCTCACGTATCACACGCTTCTGGGCACCGGTTAGGCTGAAAGGCAGCTTGGTATTGTAGAAAGCATTGAATTTCTCACCTACTCTGGCAAACACATAGCCCTTGAACCTGCGCTGACGGTCACTTGCGTAACGCGCCAGGTTGAGCTGGACATAAAACAGCTCCTCAAACTTGAGGCGTAACTGTGCCAGCCTCAGTTCCAGCGGGGTACGTGGGTTATGTACAACCTTGAGGGCATCAGTCAAGCCCATAAGGTGCTCCTTGTCACGCATCCAGTCTGGCAGAGTCTCAGGCAGCGGCTCCACAATAAGAGCCATCAGGTTATTTACCAGCTTGCGTATGGCGGCGGAGTTGAGACCCGCCTTCTTCATGCGCTCCGTGGTGTTGTAGTAGGGCTGCATGCCCATCTCGGCAAGATTGATATTGGCCTCAACATCAATCTCCGGGTGCGCCACATTCACCCTGCCCCCAAATATGGTGGGCTTGCCGAACACCACATACTCCACCCCCGGACAGTAACGGTCCAGGGTATATTTGATTCCGCTGAACCACACCAGGTCAGCCACGCCGGTGCCGTCACTGAAATGGGCCACCAGACGCTGACGCCGTCCCTCACCTATCTGCTCAAAACTCAATATCTTACCCTTGAGTTGTATATAGGGCATGGTGCCGTCCACCTCCCTTATCTGGAAGATGCGGCTGCGGTCAATGTATTTGTAAGGAAAAAAGTAAAGAAGATCCTGCAGCGTGCTTATCTGGAGCTCACCTTTAAGGAGGGCGGCTCTTGCCGGGCCTACACCAGGCAGATACTTGACGTCACGCTGATCAAGGTCAAGCATCAGGCGCGGCCGAACTGCATCTTTTCACATACCGAGGCAGTAACCTCGTCTCCACAGAGCAGGCTGATGATAGCCTTTGAAAATTCTACCGCGGCAGCAGGACCGCAAGCGGTAATGAGGTTACCATCCTTCTGGACGAATGCTCCTGTATATTCAGCACCTTTAAGTTCACCCTCACATCCGGGATAGCAGGTAGCCTTACGGCCCTTTAAGAGACCGTGCTTGCCCAGGACCGTAGGAGCGGCGCAGATAGCTGCCACAGGCAGGTTCTTTTCCATAGCCTCACGCAACAGAGCCTCAAGGCCTTTATGCTTGCCCAGGTTTGTAGAACCTGGCTGCCCGCCTGGCAGAATGAACATCTCAGCATCACTGAAATCAGTGTTCTCAAACAGGTCATCGGCCTCAACAGGGATACCCTGTGAACTCTTTACCAGGAATTCATCAGAGATGGAGATGGTGTTTACCTCCACTCCGGCGCGGATGAGCATATCCAACGGGGTTATTGTCTCTATGGCTTCAAAGCCTTCGGCTAGAAAAATATATACCATGATTACTTGAGTTTGAAGTAGTAGGTGATGGTACCTGTCTGGTTGTTCTCACCTCCTATTGCGTTGAACTTTGTCTTGCGGGCAGCCTGTTCAGCAGCATTCCTTAACTGAAGATTGGTAGTGTTGGTACGGTTGTTGATTCGGGTATCGATCACATTACCCTCCGGATCAACTATAATTGTCACAACAACACGTCCCTCCTCTTGAATGTTATATGTAGGACGTGGCAGTTCGCCAACCATATCACGTCCACCCAGGTCCCAGGTACCGTAGCTTCCTACGCCAGTGGGCTTGCCTTGTGAGGCATTACCCTCAGTAGAACCGAGTGTACCTTGTACATCGGTATTGGTTTCTGCCGGAGCACTGGCCTGCATTGTGCTGCTGCGGCCGAATGCGTTGGCCATCAGGTTCTGGGCCTCCTCTGCAGCCTTACGTTCCTGCTCGGCACGGATCTCCTCAGGGGTGGGTTGCCTTACGGTCTCTACGGGCTTGACGGGTTTCTCCTTCTCACCGGTCTCAATGGCTACCGTCTCCTCCAGATTCTGGGTTATGGTAGGTTCTGCCATAGGTGCCACCGGTACCGGAACAGAAGCAGGTGCGGGAGCCGGCATGGAGTTCACCTCTGTAAACTCATAATCCGTATCCAGATTACCCATATCACCAAGCATCACCGGCACGCCGCTCTCAGCCTGCACCACCGGCTTGTTCAGATGGAGAAGCAGCAGCAAGCCCACCACCGCTACATGCAGCAACAGTGTCCAAAGAAATGACAATATGTCAAAATCTTTCCTTTTCATCGGGCTTTATTTGCGGTCAGGCCTGCGTGTGGCAAGCACCACCTTGAACTGATTCTCATTTGCGATATTGAGCACTTTTACAATCTCTTTATAGGGTACTGACTCATCAGCATAGAGAGCCACATACATATCGGGCTCCTTCTGAGAGCAGTCTATCAGGAAATCAGTGAGTTCCTCAAAGAGTATAGGCATCTCATCCTCATTTCCAAACGCCGTGTAGTAATTCAGGTCACGGTCTATGATAACACGGGTGAGCGGTTTGGCCGATGTCTGCTGCGAACTCTGCGGCAGCAGCACCTTGATGGCATTGGGGCTCACCATAGTGGATGTTATCATAAAGAATATCAGCAGCAGGAAAATGATGTCAGTCATAGACGACATACTGAACTGCGGCGATATTTTGTTCTTACGCTTTAGCATATCACTTCTCCAGATTAACGGTGAAATCCTGGATGAATGACTCCATCTCGTTAGTTATACTGTCAACACGTGACACTAAGTAATTGTAAGCAAACAACGCTATGATACCTACTATCAGACCGCCCACGGTGGTAATCATAGCCTCATAAATACCACCTGACAGCAGGGATACATCAATGTTGTTACCTGCATTGGCCATCTCCCAGAACGCCCTTACCATACCTATTACCGTACCTAAGAAACCTATCATAGGAGCGGCACTGGCAATGGTTGAAAGCCCTGACAGGCCCTTTTCAAGTTTGGCAATCTCCACATTTGCGGCATTCTCCATACCCATCTGGACATCCTTGCTGTCACGGCCGGCCAGACCTACGCCCTTCTCAACTATACGGCTGAGCGGTGATGCTGTTGCCTGACAGAATATCTGAGCAGATTTTATCTCACCGTTCTTCATGTAGTCATTTACACGATCCAGGAAATGCGGATCCTTAATGGCAGCCTTCCTGTAAACGGCTATTCGGTTAAAGAAGATGTAAAAACAGATTATGGACAGGATGAGCAGGACTATCATGATCCATCCGCCCTTCATAGCCATAGTCAACAGATTCATCTTGTCTGCAGTCTCCTCTGCAATTTGTACGGCAACCTGGCTCTGAGCCGCTGTGTCGCCTAATGCCTGTGCAAGTGTTGATTGTAAAAACATACTCAGATTATACATTTCTTATATTCGCTAATCGTTTTTTCAAGTCCCAAATAGAGTGCATCGCATATCAAGGCATGACCTATTGACACCTCATCCATCCATGGAATCTGCTCCTTGAGATACCTGAGGTTAACCAGGCTAAGGTCATGGCCGGCGTTCAGGCCCATTCCGCACTCTCTTGCCTTACGCGCTGCCTCTACAAAAGCTTTGACTGCTTTTTCCGGCCCCAGTTTAATGTAGTTCTCCGCATAAGGCTCAGTATAAAGTTCCACACGGTCTGCTCCAGCCTTGGCGGCCATCTCCACCATCTTGATATTGGCATCCACGAATATCGATGTGCGGATACCGTGTCCCTTTAACTCAGCAACGATATCGGTCAGGAAGTCCTGCTCATCAAGCGTATTCCAACCGTGGTTTGAGGTTACCTGCTCCGGGGTATCGGGCACAAGGGTAACCTGTGCCGGCTTGACAGTGGTTACAAGCTCCATGAAATCAGGAGCGGGATATCCTTCTATGTTGAATTCTGTGGTCAGTACCTTCTTGAGGTCATATACATCCTGACGTTTGATGTGTCTTTCATCGGGTCTGGGATGCACGGTTATGCCGTCGGCCCCAAACCTCTCGCAGTCAAGGGCTGTCTTGACTACATCGGGATTGTTGCCTCCGCGTGCATTGCGCAGGGTGGCTATCTTGTTGATATTTACACTTAATCTGGTCATAACTCCTCTCACTTGAATAAAATGAACTATCTTTGCCGGGGAGCAATCTTTCATGCTTGCTCTAATCAGCAAAGATAGGAATAAATCCGCTCACCATTGCTTAAAAGATTATAAAGATATGAGATTCGCAATATTCGGAAACCCTTCACCCGCCAAAAGCTGTGGCCATGAGCTTCAGTTCTTTAATCTGTTGCATTCTCTTGGTGACGAGATTGCCATTGACAAACGTTACCATGAGTTCCTGACGCACAACCTGGGGCAGGATATTCCCTATGACAGTCTCTTTGAAGGTAATGATTTTACTGCCGACGCCGTTATCAGCATAGGCGGTGACGGAACTTTCCTGCGCACCGCCACCCGCGTGGGCAGCAAGGGCATCCCCATGGTTGGTATCAATACCGGCCGCCTGGGTTTCCTGGCCGATATCACCGCTGACCGCATTACCGATGCCATTACCCGCATCCATAACGGTGACTACACCCTTGAGGAGCGCAATCTTCTGCAGATTAATATGGAAGGGCTACCCGAGGGCCACACGCCCTATGCCCTGAATGATATCGCTATCCTTAAGCATGATATCTCATCCATGATTCAGGTTGCCACCAGCGTAGGCGGCACCCCCATGATCACCTATCAGGCCGATGGCTTGGTGGTAGCTACGCCTACCGGCTCCACCGCCTACTCACTGAGCGTGGGCGGCCCCATCATTGCCCCGGGCACCAATGTGATCTGCCTAACGCCGGTTGCACCGCACAGCCTCACCATGCGTCCTCTGGTGCTCCCTGCCGACGAGACCATCCATCTGGACGTAACCAGCCGCAGCCACAGCTTCCTGGTATCCATAGACGGAAACAGCTTCAGCTGCCCCGAGCACACAGCCATAGAAATCAGCCGCGCCCCCTTCCGCATCAGCGTAATCAAACCCGCCAAGGGAGACTTCTTTGCCACCCTTAGAGAAAAGATGCTTTGGGGTACTGACTCCCGCAAATAATTCCTGCAGTTTTTCCAGGGGAACAGAAGGGGATATAGTCTCAGAAACTACTCGCCACCGGACTGTCTGTTTGGGGAGACGACGTTCCGTGGCTACTCCGCCCCCTTCCAGACCCTAAACGTCGAACTCGTCCTCATAGTCCCCTTCGGGGCCTAACGTTCCTCAAACATGCGCCGTTCTTAACGGGATCTTCCAGGGGTCTACGCTTAACGCCACTGCACTGACGCTCCCCAAACAGACAGTCCGGTTGGCTACTGCAAATAGCAAGTTTCTGAGACTATATCCCCTTCTGTTCCGCTCACCGTGAATTATTTTCACGGGACTGGGGTATATCCTCTTAGGGACTCTCGCACCCACGCGAGACTAGTGGGAGGGGCCCGCGACAAAAAATATCGATTCTGGAACAAAGTTTCGGAATCGATATATTTTGTTGTGGGAGGGCAATGTCCCTGAGAGGATATACCCCGGTCCCGTTTGATAAAAAAATCACTTGATTACCTTGGCGTAGCTTTCCAGGAAGCGGTCGGCATCGGATTTGGTGATGCAGAGGGGCGGGAGAAGGCGGATTACGTTGGTGCCGCTTACTCCGGTAAAGATGTGCTCCTCAAAGAGCAGACGCTGGCGGATCTCCTTGATGGGCTGGTCAAACTCCATGCCAATCATAAGGCCGCGACCGCGAACCTCCTTGGGTCCGGGAATCTGCTTTAACTGCTCCAGCAGGTATGAGCCTACCGTAGCTGCATTCTCAACCAGATGCTCGCTTTCTATGACATCAAGCACAGCCATAGCTGCAGCGCAAGCCAGATGGTTGCCGCCGAATGTGGTGCCCAATTGGCCTATCACGGGCTGGAACATGGGGCTGATAAGCAATCCGGCGCAAGGCAAACCGTTGGCAATACCCTTTGCTACGGTGATAAGGTCAGGCTTGATGCCGTTGTACTGGTGAGCAAAGAACTTGCCGCTACGGCCGTAACCGCTCTGGATCTCATCCAGAACCATTACAGTGCCGTTTGCCGTACAAGCCTCACGTAGTCCTTTCATATAATCATCGGAAGGTACCTGAATACCTCCTACGCCTTGTATTCCTTCAATTATCAGAGCAGCCACATCACCCTTGGCAAGTTCAGCCTTGGCAGCCTCAAGGTCACCCCACGGCAGGTAGGTCACATGACCGCATGCGTTGATAGGGGCAATGATCTTGGGGTTGTCAGTAACCTCAACTGCCAATGATGTACGGCCGTGGAAAGCCTTCTTGAGTGAAAGCACACGGCTGCGACCGGTATGGAAAGATGCCAGCTTGAGAGCATTCTCATTAGCCTCGGCGCCGCTGTTTATCATGAACAGGCTGTAATCCTCGTAGCCCGATACACGACCAAGCTGCTCAGCCAACTGCTCCTGCAGACGGTTAATCACTGAGTTTGAGTAGAAGCCCAATGTGGCCACCTGACGGCTCACTGCCTCTACGTAATGAGGATGAGCGTGACCTATACAAATAACGGCATGACCACCGTAAAGGTCCAGATACTCCTGACCTTTGTCATCCCACACTTTCTGACCCTGTCCCTTTACGATATTGACCGGGAACAGGCTATATACCGGAAATAAATTCATCCTAAATCCAAATTCTCAATTGAATCGTGAATTTTCAATTTTCAATTCTCAATTTTCAATTAATTAGAAGCCGGAGGGTTTTAATTTCAAACCAGTAGTCTCTTTTAAATTGAACAGCAAATTCATATTGTGCACGGCCGTGCCGCTGGCGCCCTTCAAGAGGTTATCTATGCAGGATACCACAAGCAGTTTGTCACCATGTTTCTCCAGGTGAAGCAGGCACTTGTTAGTGTTTACCACCTGTTTGAGGTCTATCGGCTCATCAACCACATGCACAAAAGAGTCTTCAGCATAATACTCGCGATAGATGCGATACAACTCCTCAATATCAACTGCGTTCTTGACCACAGCTGTAGCGAATATGCCACGGGCAAAGTCACCACGATAAGGAATAAAGTTGATATCGGAGTTGAAGCTGCTCTGCAAGTGCTTGATGGATTGCATAATCTCAGGCAGGTGCTGATGAGTGAACGGCTTGTAGATGCTAATGTTGTTGTTACGCCAGCTGAAGTGGGTAGTTGCGCCCGGCTTGACACCTGCGCCTGTACTACCCGTGATGGCGTTCACATAGACATCATCGTTCAGCATCAGGTTGCGGGCCAGCGGCAGCAGTGCCAGTTGGATAGCTGTGGCAAAACAGCCCGGATTGGCCACGTATTGACTCTTGCATATAGCACGACGGTTCAACTCAGGCAGACCGTAGATGAAAGGATTGTCCTCTGCCTCCAGACGGTAGTCCATGGAGAGGTCAATCACCTTCAGGCCCTCAGGCAGAGTGTTTGCCTCAAGGAACTTGCGGGTATCACCGTGAGCGGTGCAGAAAAAGAGCACGTCAATGGTGTCAAGAGGCAACTGATCGGTGAATACCATATCGGTCTCACCAATCAGGCCCTCATGTACCGCACTCAGTTTATTGCCGGCATTGCTCGTGCTGTTCACGAACACAATCTCGGCATCGGGATGACCCAGCAGTATGCGTATAAGCTCACCGGCAGTATAACCTGCACCTCCTATTATGCCAACTTTTATCATTTCTTCTCAGGCATTATCAATGCGCAGATCAGATAAGCCAGGAGTCCAAATCCTGCGCCAAGAAGCAACAGCAGGTAAATGATGCGTACTACAGTGGGATCAACGTCAAAATACTCTGCAAGACCGCCACATACGCCGAAAAGCTTCTTGTTTGTTGATGAGCGGTAAAGTTTCTTTCCTTCTGCCATAATTCTCAAATTTTAAAGGTTATAAATATCTTAATATTATCTCTCCTCATCCGGATGAACGCTATAATAAGCGCGCAGCGGAGTTGATGTGATCTTAATGAATCCCTTAGCGTCATCAGCAGTCCAAGCCTTGGCACCCTCGCCGTACTCACCCAGCTTGTTGTGAACCAGGTCATCGGGAGTGTCGCAACCTACGGTCTGGAAGCTGTAGGGACGGAGCTCCAGGGTAACGGTACCGTTCACGTTACGCTGTGAGCTGGCCAGCATAGCCTCGATATCGGGCATGACGGGCTCCAGGTACTGTGACTCATGCAGGAACATACCGTACCAGTTGGCCACCTGGTCCTTCCAGTACTGCTGCCACTTGGACAGGGTATATTTCTCAAGAAAACGGTGTGCGCCTATGATAAGCATGGGGGCGGCAGCCTCAAAGCCCACGCGGCCCTTNNATGCCGATGATGGTGTCACCAACGTGGCAGTCACGGCCTATTGCATATGCTGCACCTATCTTCTCAACTTCCTGGATGGCCTTGATACGGTCATCAAACTTCTTGCCGTTAACTGCTACCAGCTCACCCTTCTCAAAGCCTAAGCTCAGGATCTCTGAGCCATCCTTGGTGGGGTGCTTCAGGTATGCGCTCTCAGGCAGACCCTGCTTGCTGTCCAGAATCTCACCGCCACAGATTGATGTGCCCCAGATACCCACGTTGTAGGAGTACTTGAGCTTGGTGAAATCAGCGCTGAAACCGTTGGCATTCAGATAATCGATCTCCTCCTTACGGCTCAGGTTACGGTCACGGGTAAGGGTGATGATCTCCACACCGGGAGCCTTTACCAGGAATGTCATATCGAAACGGATCTGGTCATTGCCTGCACCGGTTGAACCGTGTGCTATTGCATCGGCACCTATCTCATTGGCATACTTGGCAATGGCCAGTGCCTGGAAGATACGCTCTGATGATACTGATATGGGGTAGCAGTTGTTGCGCAGAACATTGCCATAGACCATATACTTGAGTGACTTCTCATAATACTCCTGAGTAACATCAAGAGTGACATATTTCACTGCGCCCAGCTTGTAGGCGTTCTCCTCATTCTTCTTGAGCTGCTCAGGGCTGAAACCGCCGGTATTGGCACATGCGGCATAAACCTCATAACCCATCTCCTTGGTCAGATACATCACATTGTAACTTGTATCCAGGCCACCTGAAAAAGCAACTACAACTTTCTTCTTGCTCATATCTTCCTATTATTTCTTATTATCCAATTCCTTAATTCTCTTGAGTACGTCCTCAGGCAACTTTGCGGGAAGATACTCCTCAGGATCATACAACATACCTGTGCAGATGCAGTATCTACGGTTTGTACGATGCAGTATGTCAACATTGACGCAACCCTCACAACCTTTCCAGAAGGCTTCATCCTGTGTCAGGTCAGCAAAGGTGACCGGCTTGTAGCCAAGCTGGGTATTCATGGCCATCACAGCGGCGCCGCTTGTAAGCGAGAATATCTTGGCGTGCGGCCAACGTGTGCGGGCCAGCGTGAATGTCATGTCCTTGATACGCTTGGCAAGTCCGCGTCCACGGTAATCGGGGTGAACGATCAGACCCGATGTGGTCACGTACTTCTTGTCCTGCCAGGTCTCAATATAGCTGAAACCGGCAAATTTGTCACCATCGAGCGCGATGACCGCCTTGGCCTCACGCATCTTGTTCAATAAATATTCGTGGGTACGCTTGGCTATACCTGTTCCACGTACTTTTGCAGCTTCAGATATGGTTTCCAGAATCGTATCCACGTATTTCTCGTGTGACTCATCTGCAACCACCACATCAATTACATTTTCCATTTTTTCCTATACAAATCTTACAAAGATATGATAATCGGTTCTAATAATCTTTTAATTTCCTGACGGTTTGCACCCTCTGCAAGAACAATGAGCAGGGTGTCATCACCTGCTATCGTACCCAACACTCCGGGCAGATTATGGTTGTCAACATCATAAGCAAGGCTGCTTGCATATCCCGGCCTGGTCTTGATTACAGCCATATTACCGGAGAAGTTCAGTGATACGAAACCGTATCTGGGCTGGTTTGAGGCAACCTCATCAAATGTTCCGTTGGATACCTTCTTCTGCAGAAGGGCATGGTTGGGCAGGACATACAGGTAATCACCGTATGTATTGGCCACCTTGGAAATCTTCATCTTCTTGAGGTCACGTGACAATGTTGCTTGAGTTACCGAATAACCACGTGAGTTCAACACCTGAAGCAGCTGGTCCTGATTCTTGATGTCCTGCTCAGAGATTATGAGACGGATAGCTTCCAAACGATTGTTTTTATTCTTCATATTGCATAAATATTCTCGTTTCGGGTGCAAAATTAGCTATAAATGCAATTCAATATACAAAAAGAGGGGAAATAATTATGCAAAAATCTTTAAAAAATGAATATCAATCCAATTCCTGATCGGCCTCATATCCGCCTAACTCACGTATCCTGTTCTTGAGCATGGCAAACTGCTGGAACAGGTCATGCACGGGGCGCCCGTCATCATAAGTCATGGGCTTCTTAACATAGAATGAGAGCCACTCCTGGATGCCGCTCAGCCCTGCCCTCAAAGCCAAGTCAGTAAACAACAGCAGATCCAGGCAGATAGGGGCTGCCAATATCGAATCCCGGCACAGGAAATTTATCTTTATCTGCATGGGATAGTTCATCCAACCGAATATGTCAATGTTATCCCAACTCTCCTTGTTATCCTTACGCGGCGGATAGTAGTTTATCTTTACCTTATGGTATAAATCGGTATAAAGTTCCGGATATTCATCCTGCTCAAGAATACATTCTACCGATGACTCCTTGCTTATGCGTTTGGTCTCAAAGTTGTCAGGGTGCTCTATCACCTGACCGTCACGGTTACCCAGGATATTGGTTGAGAACCAGCCCTCAACGCCAAGCATACGCGTGCGGAAGGCCGGTGCAAGCACGCTCTTCATCATGGTCTGTCCGCTCTTGAAATCCTTGCCTACTATGGGCATTCCCTGCATTTGGGAGAGTTCAAACATGGCGGGTATGTCAACGCATACATTGGGAGCACCCATAATGAACGGGCAGCCCTCCATCAACGCGGCATATGCATAAATCATGCTTGGGGGCAGATGCTTGCGGTCATCGGCCTTCATGGCAGCCTCAAAACCGGCCAGAGTGCCGTGAACCTGCTCATTTCGCGGAGTGTATGACTCAGTGCTGGCTATCCAGAACACAATTATGCGGTCACAGCCGTTCTCTTTTTTGAAATTCCGTATATCCTTACGCAGGTTCTGCGCGTAGTTCCAACGGGTATCGTCAGGCATGGCCCAGAGCGGATCAGGCACACGGCCGAATGACGGGTCAACAAGGTTCCTGGTAAAATCAGCATCAAAGCATGCCTTCATTGGTTTGATTCGTTCCAGTTCATCACGAACCGGCTCGATATCCTCAGGTTTGAGCACCTGACAGTATCTGGCGCTCTCGTATGCATTGTCCGTGAACACATCCCAGGCACCGAAAGCCAAATCATTCAGGTTAGCCAGAGGCACAATATCACCTACATGCATGTACTGTTTTTTCTCACCTCTGCCCACGCGCATCCTGCCTAACTGCGAGAATGAGCCTACGGGATTTGCCAACCCCTTACGTGCCATTAGCGTACCAGTAATCAACGTAGTTGATACGGCACCCAATCCTACGCAAAGGATTCCCAGTTTGCCTTGAGCCGGTCTTATATCTGTTGTCATTTCTACCTTGTCATTAGCAAATGACAAAGATAATGCATTTTTCTCACTTCTTGAGCTCCTCCAAGAGTATCATCAGGTCGCTGATATCGGACTCGGTGAGATCATTGTCACGGATAAAGGTGTTCAGAAGAGATTTGGCCGAACCGCCGAACAGATTATCCTTCATGTGCTTGAGTGACCATCGGTTATACTCAGGCTTTTCTACAATGGGATAGAATATATGCTTCTTGCCATCACGTTTATGGGCCAGGAACTCCTTCTGCTCCAGTATGCGCAGGAAAGTCTGGACAGTGGTGTATGCAGGCTTGGGCTCAGGCAGGCGTTGCAGCACGTCCTCCACGCTGCAGTTGCGTACCTCCCAGATGACATTCATCACCTCCTGCTCTCTTTCTGATAACGCTTTCATAATAGGGTCAACGGACTGTATTTAAATCATAGGGTACCTGATAGGTAAGATAAGGAGGATTTATATACTTACGGATAATCTTTTCCACTTCCTTTTTTACGCGGCCTGAGCAAGAAAAATCATACTTAAGATTTGCCTTAAGCCCTTGAACTTTATCAGGTTCGGGTATTACAGTTTTTATGTATACATCCAATGAACCGATATTATCGGAATGAATTGGACTTTCTGACCGGAGTGTGGTTGTAGATCCTCCCTCTTTGTACCATTGACCCACAAAGTTTATATCATTATCCTCATCTATTGTTACAATAATATAGCTGTCGTTCTTTAAATCGATCATTGCATCAGGATAAGGAGGAACCGATTTGATATATGGTTCGCGGCACAAAACAATGTTTTCATCCCGATAACAGTTTTGCAGCTGTTTAATGACTTCAGCACATATACCCATGTGGTTTTCCTTGTTATACATCACATATACTTTTTCCGGGTGGGCCACCTCAACGGTATTCCTGCTTTTGGCCAATTCAAAATCTTGGCCAAGGTTGGGAAGATATGCACGTTCATAGTTATCCTGACCTGCTATGTTGAACCAGATAGAACCGTCTGCCTCAACTGTGATGAAATGGTTCAGCTGTTTGATTTTAATATCTTGGTTTTCACTATCCTTACCGCCATAGCCGAATTTCGCAAGGAAGGCCAGGGTATCATAAGGCTCAGCCTTGACCACCGGCTCTTCAATTACCGGGGCCGATGTCTTTGCAGAGACATCCTGAGCGGCACCGGAGTTGCAGGCCGATGCCAACAGGATGATGACCGACACGACGGGCAGCATAAACAATGCCCTCAAACGTGTCCAAGGAGAGGTTCTGGTTGTTTTCATCATTGTTATACGTTTTTTGGTTGAACAATCTGCAAAATTGCTGGTCACAAACCCTATCCTGCCGCTCAACGCAGCCTGGACAAGGCATATCTGATACTGGCGCTCATTGTAGCCGTCGGCCAGCACAGTAGCATCGGCCTCATACTCATGTACCTCCTGGAGGCTGCGCTTCAGGGCCCATGCGGCAGGGTTGAACCACTGCAGTGCGCAGACCGCCTGGGCCAGTACCACATCTATTGAATGACGGCAACGTATATGCGCCTGCTCATGCTCTATTATCATGTCTGAACTTTCTGATTCATAATCCCTGCGGCTTATGATTACGGTATGGCGCCAACTGGTAGGCAGGAATTCACCGTCACACACCAGCAGGTGCGAACCGTCATTCAGCCTGCGGCCACCAAGACGGCACAGTGTCTCAGCACGGGTAACGCCTATCAGAAGGCGTATCATGAAGAACGCAACTCCCAACAGATATAAATAGGTGATGATTGAAACCCAATCCATCCGGGTCACCGTCTCCACCATCTTCACACCAGTAGTGACGCTGGTCTTGACACTCTGAGCTGGCTTCTCTTTAATTGGCACGTATTCAAGTATAGCCTCCTCATTGTATTCAGCCTGCAATTGATGCAATTGGGGACTGTCCCCTTTTGCACAAACAATTTTTTCCTCTTCTTCATAGTCCAGCACGTGCAAAAGGGGACTGTCCCCAAATGCATCAATTCTGATTGCCGGCAATATCGCCGATATCCCAATAATGGAAAGCAGCAGAACCCTGTTGAACCGGTGCAATGTTGTGCGGCTCAAAGCCAACCGGTAAACCCCGTAAAGAAGGGCCAGGCACAATGAAGACAAAACAAGGTAAATCATAATAATTGGAGTATTTAGTTTAATCTCTTGGGCAAAGAAAAACTTCTAGAATTCCAAATCCTAATGTTTTAGTAGAAAATCTCCTAAACTCTTAGGATTTTAACCTTTATTATTAGGACTTGTTATTGAATAACTGCTACAAAACCGCCGCGGGCCGGGAGAGTAAGCGGGCTGGTAGTTACTTCAGATTCTATCTTGAAGCCTTTGCCGGGTTCGCTGCCATTGTCTGTAATAAGGGTTGTAAGAGTAACCTCTTCAGCAATTCTTGAGTAATCAGGCGTAATGGTTATCTCATTTTCAGTGCCGTTTATGCCGGCTATGTACCAGGTATCACCAGAGCGGCGGGCAATCACTGCGCTCTCACCGGGATAACCGGCAAGCAGGCGGGTATCATCCCAAGCTGACGGCAGACCAGACAAAAGGCTCTTTACCTCAGCCGGCAAGCCAAGGTATGCCTCAGGACGGTCAGCCATGTGCTGCAGACCTGATTCAAACAGAATTGGCAGAGCCAGTTCATGACAATCAGTAGTTATATGCGGATTCTGGCTGTCAGTGAATGTACATGGAGTATAATCCATGGGGCCGATGACATTGCGCGTGAACGGCAGGGTTGCGTTGTGCGCTGCAGCGGCATTGGTCATGCGGCGGTTGTTGTTATACCACTCGGCGCCATAGACAGACTCCATTGACATCAGGTTAGGCCATGTGCGGCTCCATCCGCGCGGAATGGTGCATCCGTGGTAATCAACCAACAGATGATGACGGGCAGCATCCTCCAGGATATCCAGATAGTAATCCACCATCTCACGGTTATCGGGCAGGAAGAAATCCACCTTGATGCCGGTGGCGCCCATCTGCTCCAAGCGGGTCATCTCACGCTCACGTGCCTCACGGGTGCGCAGGCGGTCCTGCGGTCCGGGAGCGCCAGGTCCCACCCACGATGTGCCGGAATTATACCACAGATTAACCTTTACACCTTTCTCACGGGCGTATGCCATTGCGTCCTCTATGTTACCGCCATTGGCCATTTCATCCCACTCCCAGTCAATCAGGGTGTAGGGCCAGCCCATGTCGTGTGCCAGGTCAATGTACTCCTTTACCTTACTGAAATCCTTGGAACTGTGATTATAGGCCCAATATATCCACGATGATACACCCGGTTTTATCCATGATGTATCCATAATCATGCATTTATCGGCCACATCTGTAACAAGTGTTGATTCAACGATATCGGCAAGTGTTCCCACCATGATTACACGCCAAGGATGCGGACTCTTGTCTATGCTGTCAGTATATGTCACAGTATAGTCATTACCGGTGCAGGTAAGGTATGAACAACTGTTGCCGTGCCCTATTCCGGATTCCGTGATAAGCCCGAATACTCCATCGTCATACTCCACAAGCGCAGGATAGGCATACCAACCTTCTACAGCCGATGTGCTCTCAGGGTAAAAGCCCTCATAATCTGTCTTAAGACGCTGCAGCCAGCGTTTCTGGCCTTCAGGAATAACATATGATATATTCTCGTCACCGTCAACCATGCAGAAAGCTACACCGTCACAAAATACTCTCACTACCAAACGCCTGCCATCAACCCCTTTATAAACCAATTCATTGTAATAGTCTGTACAATCATAACGTTTTCCGGAAACCATGCTGTAAGAGCTATTCTGAAGATAGGATAAGTTCCACTTAGACCACTTGGCAATATCAATACTGACCATCTGGACTACATTATCCTTATATCTTACTTTCATTGTACTGTCTGAGACTATTACGCATATATCCATATCAGGAGAATAGACATATAAGGGAGGAACACTAAAATCACAGCTGATATTGAATAACGTCTCCAGCAAAAGCACTATTGAAAGCAGTCTTTTTTTCATATATGATTGACGGTCACTTTTTATAAACAAAACGCGTCCTTTTGTAATCAGGTTAAGTAATCAGGTAACAAACTTATATAAAATCTGTCAATTATATATCCAAGAATAAGAAAAAAAAGAGGAGCCACAAAATGGCACCATAAAAAGAAAGAGGCGCGTTTGCGTCTCTTTCTTTTTGTGGTGCCACCGGGAATCGAACCAGGGACACAAGGATTTTCAGTCCTTTGCTCTACCAACTGAGCTATGACACCAGAAACATTTGTCTCAAATGCGGGTGCAAAGATACGCACTTTTTTAAGTCCGGCAAGTTTTTGAGCACAAAAAAGTGCATATCACGAAAAAATAACTTACCTTTGCACCGTCAAACGACAAGGATCGGAATGTAGCGCAGTTGG
>DBYQ01000061.1 GCA_002310015.1 Bacteroidales bacterium UBA1182 | reverse complement strand
AGAATGCGGTTCTTTTTGTGCCCCTAAAATAAGGCCATTGGGGACAGACCTTAATAAATCACAGGGGCACAAAAAGAACCGTTCCCTTTGTGCCCCTTTGCTCGCTTAGTATTGTTCTTTCTCGTTGGGGAAATCAGAGTTCTTGACGTCTTCTACGTAGCGGCCTACGGCGTCGGTGATTGTTTCAAACAAATTCGCGTAACGTCTTAAGAATCTGGGGCTGAACTCGTTGTTCATGCCCAGCATATCGGCGCATACCAGGACCTGACCGTCCACTCCGCCACCGGCACCTATGCCGATGATGGGAATTGAAACCTCCTTGGCTACACGCTCGGCCAGTTTGGCAGGGATTTTCTCCAGTGTAATTGAGAAACAGCCGGCCTCCTCCAGCTTGTGGGCATCGGATATGAGTTTCTCGGCCTCGGCCTCCTCCTTGGCGCGTACGGCGTATGTTCCGAATTTATTGATTGACTGGGGTGTAAGGCCCAGATGTCCCATAACGGGAATACCTATTTCTATTAAGTGACGCACCTGAGGCAGGATCTCCTCACCGCCCTCCAGCTTGAGGGCATCCGCATGAGAGACCTTCATTATCTTGATGGCGTTGGTTACAGCCTCTGAGTCATTGATCTGATATGTACCGAACGGCATGTCAACCACCACGAGGGCGCGCTGTACGCCGCGTACAACTGACTTGGCGTGATATATCATCTGGTCAAGCGTGATAGGCAGAGTGGTCTGGTTTCCGGCCATAACGTTTGATGCCGAGTCACCCACCAGAATAACGTCAATGCCGGCACCATCGACCATCTTGGCCATAGTGTAGTCATACGCTGTAAGCATTGCAATCTTCTCACCACGCTGTTTCATCTCACGGAGACGCTGTGTGGTCACTTTTCTCTTGTCCTCAGTAATATATCCCATAATAGTCTGAAATAATTTTTACTAACCGAAGTATTTATAATTGGACCGCGAAGATAATGCTTTTCTGAAAGGGATTTACTATTTTTGGGTAGTTTATACTCCAAATGGATAACAAATCGCACTTTACTGTGTATAAAGCATCGGCCGGATCAGGCAAAACTTTCCGTCTGGCCGTACAATATATCACCATGCTCATCCGCGAGCCTGAGAGCTACCGTCATATCCTGGCGGTAACTTTTACCAACAAGGCCACGGCTGAGATGAAACAGCGCATCCTCTCGCAGCTCTACGGCATCGGCTACAACCTGCCCGGTTCTGCAAATTATTATGCAGAGGTCAAGAAGGCCGTTGCATATAATGAGCAGACCATACGCCACAACGCCCTGCTGGCACTTGACATGATACTCCAGGATTACGGCCGATTCCGCGTGGAGACCATTGACAGCTTCTTTCAGACCGTACTGCGCAGCCTGGCCCGTGAGCTGAACATAGGTGCAAACCTCTCCCTTGAGCTGGATACGGACCTGGTCATCGATGAGGCCGTAGATTCATTCCTGGCTGGCATAGAACAGGGCTCAAATGATAAGCGCAACGTGATGGAGTTCGTTGAGAACAATATTGACAATGACAAGAACTGGTCAATTGACATCACGCTCAAGAAATTCGCCCAGGAGCTGTTCCGCGAGATATTTATGGAGCGTGGCGATGAACTCCGCCAGATTCTCTCCCAGCCCGATGCCATATCGGACTACAAGCAGAACCTAACCGCTGCACGTGACTCCGTCCTGCCCGCTTTAATTGAGAAGGTAAAGACCATAGGAGCAGAGATTGAATTAGCGCTTTCCAATGAAGGATTAGGCATTGAAGGCCTCTCCTCATACCCCGGCAAGGTGGTGGTAAAAATAATCAACGCCACAATCCTTGACTCAGACCTGGGCGCCACGTTCTCCAAATGCATCCAGTATCCTGACAGCTTCTTCCGCAAGAAAGACCTTGAGGACAACCCGGGGTATTCAACTTTTGCTGAAGAACAGCTGGCACCACGCTTTGAGCAGGTAGAGGAACTGCACGCTGAATACACCCGGCTAAAGAACACTTATGATGCCGCCCTGCAATACGTTCATGAGTTGAGCCTGCTGCTGGGCATACGTGCTGAGATTGACCGCCAAAGCCAGGAGCAGAGCCGTTTCATACTGGCCGATACGCCCCAGCTGCTCAGCAAGTTATCAGGCAGCGACACATCATTCGTATATGAAAAGACCGGCAGCTTCATTGAGCACCTCATGATAGATGAGTTCCAGGACACCTCACGCCTGCAATGGGGCAACCTCTACCTGCTGCTGTGGGAGTGCCTGGCCAACGGCAAGGACTGCCTTGTGGTAGGCGATGTCAAGCAATCCATCTACCGCTGGCGCAACAGTGACTGGAACATACTCAACTCCATCATGGAAGAGAAGCTTGCCACCTATAACCCACAGGTGATAGCTATGGAGAGCAATTTCCGCAGCCAACGTAACATCATAGACTTCAACAACAGGCTGTTCCCCAAGGCCGTTGAGATGCTCGCCATGAACTACAACGCCGAGACCGGCACTGACTACCCCGCCCTAAGCCAGGCATACAGCACCGTTGAGCAGCGTAGTTCCAAGGCCGATGACAAAGGCTACGTGTACATCCGCATAGATACAAAGACCGATAAAAGCGCTGACTCCGCCGATAAGATTTTCTTACAGATTGAAGAGCAGTTAGACCGTCTGACCGCCGCCGGAGTAAGACAGACAGACATAGCCATACTCTGCCGCAAAGGCCGCCATATAACCGATATCGCCGAGTGGTTTGCCGCAAACCGCCCGGACTACAAGATGATCTCAAGTGAGGCGTTCCAGTTAGGCTCATCGGCATCAGTAAGGATACTCATCAACGCGCTTAAATGGCTCACTGACAGCACTGACCGCATAGCGTTGGCACAATTGGTATGGGAGCGTGAGTGCAACATCACCAAATCAGGAGAACCCTTTGACCGGCTCATGGCGCAAGGCCTTGAGAACTGCCTACCCGCCGCCTTCATCGGTAGCCTGGAGTCATTGAGACGCCTGCCTTTATATGAACTCACTGAGAAACTGTACACCATACTGGAACTTGACCGCATAACCGGGCAGGAGCAGTATGTTATGTCTTTTTTTGATACACTTTGCCAGTGGTTGAGCCATAATCCCAGCGAGCCATCGGCCTTCCTGACGGAGTGGGATGAGAAGCTCTGCACAAACTCCATCCCCGCAACTGATGCCAACGGCATACGCCTGCTCACCATCCACAAGTCAAAAGGCCTGGAGTTCCACACCGTCATAGTGCCCTACTGCAACTGGAATGTCATTGAGTACCAGAGCGGTTTCAAGGACGAGCGCATATGGGTTAACCCTCAAACGGAACCGTTCAGCACCATACCCCTCTTGCCAGTAGGCTTCAGCCAGAAACTCAAGAACTCTGACTTCAATGCAGAATACCGGCAGGAAGCAGGATTGCAGACCGTTGATAACCTCAACCTGCTTTACGTGGCCTTGACCCGCGCCGTAAGCAACCTCATTGTGCTCAGCTCAAAGACCAAGGGAACATCCATTGCAGACACTCTCATCTATGCCCTGTCATCAGAATTCGGTTGCCAGCCTGATGAGAAAGAATCTTACATTTATGAGAACGGGCAGATATTGCCTCATACAGAAAAGGCAAACGTCTCAGATGACAACCCGTTTGACTGCAAGCCCACCCCACAGGAACTGAGCCTGCACTCCTACCCCATAAACGCCCGCTTCCGCCAATCGGGAGAATCCACCCGTTTTGTCCACTCTACCGATGACCCCGAAGACCGGCAGGAGGAGTACATTGAGACCGGCCGTCTGATGCACAGCATATTCGCCACTATCCGCACAGAGGCCGACATAGATCCGCAGATTGACAGCATGTTAAGCCAAGGTCTGATAGAGACCACCCGCAAGGCCGATGATATCCGCAAGATGATACACCGCCACATTGAGGCATCGGGCGTACAATCCTGGTTTGACGGCTCCTACACCCTCTTTAACGAGACATCAATCATCTACCGTGACGGAGGCATACTACAGACCCGCCGCCCCGACCGCGTAATGATAAAGCCCGATGGCCGCGCCGTCATAGTGGATTTCAAGTTCGGCCGCGAGAAAGAAGAATACATTCATCAGGTACAGGAGTACATGGACCTTCTGCGCAAGATGGGGTACACTCAGGTGGAAGGCTACATTTGGTACGTTTACAATGACACAATAGGGACAGTCCCCTTTGGGCCATTTTGAAAAAACGGTCCAAAGGGGACTGTCCCTATTGTGCCACCAAAAACAAACGATATGAAAAAGATCTTTTTATTAACAACAATAGTATGTCTTCCATTGGTGTTAACCCAATGCACCAGAAGCTACGTACCCAAGGGTTACGAACTTGTATGGCAGGACGAGTTTAACGAGGGCACCGAGCCCGATGCCGCCAAATGGACCCACGTGGTAATGCGTCAGGGAATGGTCAACCACGAACTCCAGAACTACGTCAATCACGTCACCCCCGCCGGCACTCCGGTAACTGAGGTCAAGGACGGAACCCTGCGCATAAACTGCTTCAAGGAGGATGGCAAAGTCTATTCCGGTCGCCTGAACGGAAACGCACGCACCGGTTGGCAGAACGGATATTTTGAGGCCCGCATCAAACTACCGGAAGGCAAAGGCACCTGGCCCGCCTTCTGGATGATGCCCGCCGCCAACCGCATGCCCAACAACGGCTGGCCCCGCTGCGGTGAGATAGACATCATGGAAGAAGTAGGCTTTGTACCCAATGAGGTCTCATCGTCCATCCACACCCAGGATTACAACCACACCAAGGGCACCCACAAGACCCACGCCATGACTATCAAGAAGGCCGAGGGTGATTTTCACATCTACGCCCTGCTTTGGACTGAGGATGAGATTATCACCTACGTGGACGGCAAAGAGCAGCTGCACCTAGAAAAATCCGTCTTGGGTGACAGTCATGACCAATGGCCCTTCCACTACCCCTTCCACATCATCCTGAACCTGGCTTGGGGCGGTGACTGGGGCGGTCAGGAAGGCGTTGATGAGAGCGCCCTACCCGTCACCATGGAAGTAGACTACGTCCGCGTCTACCAAAAATGATACCATTGGGGACAGACCCCTTTGGTACATTTTTTGAGTATATTCGCAAAAACAACCTTTTCCATCATGAAGAAGATCTGGAAGATAGTATTGATTACAGTTGCGGCGGCGGGAATTCTTGCCGCCACATGTCCCGGCAAGCAGCGTCACACTGACGCGATAATCGGGTATATGAGCAAAGAGCTGCACAAGCAGGCCGACAACCTGGTCAAAGATTATGAGAAACAGCATAACAACAGTATGCCCGATAAAGGCAAACAGGTGTTATCAAAGTTGGAGGAATCACTGATAGATCAGATCAGACCTGCCATCCGTAAGGTTCTTGTAGTAAAGAACTACGGCCTTTTCAGCATCGGATGCTTTGAGGATGATACCCATGGAACCACCAGGGTAACTACAGGCATCCTGGGAATGGTTATCCCCAGCAAGAGTGGGCTCAAGACCGATTACAATCTGAACATAAACGGTAGCAGATAATATGAAACACATACAATATAGAACAAAAGGAACCTGCTCACTACTGATAGACGTAGTGGCCAGTGATGACGACGTAATCCAGCAGGTAGCATTCCTAGGCGGATGCAACGGCAACCTACAGGGAATAAGCCGCCTAGTAGCCGGCCAGAAGATAGACGATGTAATAGCCCGCCTTAACGGCATAGACTGCGGAGGCAAAGGCACCTCCTGCCCCGACCAACTCTGCCGCGCCCTGGAGCAACTCAAACTAAGTTGAATCTTAAATATAGTCCCCAATGGTATTTTTTATACCTTTGCACAATTTTAAAATGGTCCTTAATCATGTACAGTTCAAAGCGTTCCATTAGCAATACGGTGTGCGGTAATATAGGTTTAATGCTCAAGCGCTCAGCAGCGGTGCTGTTGATGCTTATTATGACGGCGGCAACGGCGTGGGCAGACAGCAAGCCGGTGATGTACATTGATGAGTGCTACGCAGGCGCGGGCTACATCCATGCAAAAGGTTGGGCGTATGACCCTGATAATCAGGACTACTCTTTAGACGTGATTTTCTGTATTTTTACTGACGCTAACCTAAGCCAACTTGCAGACAGACACGTAATAAAAACCAACATAGCGAGGACTGACGTCAACCAGTTGCAAGGCATTACGGGCAACCACGGATTTGAAGCAGACATACCCATTGATGCGGACAATTACTGGGTAGGATTTGTAGCATATAACAGGCATAACACAGAAGAGACTACGAGAGCCCCCTACCCTGTGACCGTCTTGGATCCACAGACTGTCACGGTGACTCTTACTTCAGAATCTGGTCCAGTTACGCTGGGTGACGGGGCTGTACTTACTGGTACAGGTGGGGCGAACACCCACGTATCAATTGCATCTGGTGCTACTGTGACGCTGAGCGGTGTAAACATAACCTCTATCACTGAAGACAGAAAACACGATTGGGCGGGCATAACCTGTATGGGTGATGCCACCATCATCTTGGCCGAAGGGACGGATAACGCGGTAAAGAGCGGTGATACATTTTTTCCGGGCATACAGGTTGGTCCTCCAGGCTCTACGCTCACCATCAGGGGCAACGGCTCGCTCAATGCCCAACCGGGCGGCAGCTGCTTCGCTGCGGGCATAGGTAGCCCACTGATTTATGGCATATACAATTACGGCAACATTCTTATTGAAGGCGGCAACATAGCGGCCTATAGTGTAGTAGGTGCAGCCATAGGCGGAACCTCTTTATCTTCATGCGGCACTATTACCATTACGGGCGGCAATGTCTATGCCGAAAATTGGAGTGAAGGGCCTGGCATAGGTTGTACCCAGAGTACCTGTGCAGGCATCACGATTACGGGTGGCACCGTAACGGCCAAAAGCTACTACGGGCCTGGGCTGGGCAGTGCAAACGGTGGCAATTGCAACTACATCACCATATCGGGTGGCACAATCACGGCTGAAACTTCAACTGCCGACTGCAGCATTGGTGTAAAAACTGAAAGATACGACATCAATCCAGCATATGAATGCACCTGCGGCCCTATCACCATAGGAGGCGTTGTGGTGGATGGCATCAAGGCAAGAAAATTTGTCTATAACTCTGAAACCACCATCAACTACGTCCATTTTGAAAAGAATGACGGCGGAGCAACGGGCACTATGGCCAACCAGGTTTTCTTCTCTACTACAGCTCAGCAGCTGAACGCTTGCGCCTTCAGCCTTACGGAGAACACATGCGTGGGATGGAACACTGCGCCTAACGGCAGCGGCACCAGCTATAGTAACGAAGAGACCATCACCGTAACAGCCGGCATGACACTCTATGCGCAGTGGGTACCTAATACCTACTATGACGTCAGCTTCAACAAGAATGCTACTGATGCCACTGGGTCTATGAGCAATCAGACTTTCATCGCCATTGTGCCTAAAGCCCTGACGGCTAACGCATTCACACGCACCGGCTATGTATTTACCGGCTGGAACACTGAGCCCGACGGCAGCGGCACCCATTATGCTGACGGAGCCACTGTCTCAAACCTGGGCGATGTGACACTCTACGCACAATGGCAAATCATAACATACAGCATCACCTATAACATGGACGGCGGCACGAACGGCAGCGGCAACCCAGCCTCCTACACAATCCAGAGTGATGCCATCACGCTTGCCGAGCCTGTGCGTGTAGGCTATGACTTTGCGGGCTGGACCTTTGAGGGACAGAATGATCCTATCAAGAACGTGACCATAGGCCACGGCTCACACGGGGACAGGGCCTACACGGCACACTGGACGTTCAACTCCATAGTAACCATAACCCCTGAAATGGGCGACGTCTTACTCTACAACGGTCACATACTCACCGGCACGGGCGGCGCCAACACGCACGTCATCATCAAGGACGGAGCGACTGTGACGCTCAGCGACGCTACCATAACCGGCATTTCTGACGACGTAAGTCACATGTGGGCGGGCATAACCTGTGAGGGCAATGCCGTCATAGTCCTGGCCAGCGGAACGACTAACAACATAAAGGGTGGATTAGGCAGCTATCCTGGCATTTCTATTCCCAAGGACAAGACTCTCACCATACAAGGCAACGGCACACTCTATTTGAGCAGTAACGGATATGGTCCGGGAATTGGACCAGATGGCTATGGTGGGGGCTGTGGAAATATCACCATCGAGGGTGGCACTATATTTGCCACGGGCGGTAATAAAGAAGCGGGAATTGGCGGATCATTTAGCGGCAATATCACCATTACTGACGGAGTGACCAGCGTTACTTCTACGGCTGGCACAGGGGCTCCCTATAGCATAGGTACGGGCAGAGGCACCTTAACCATAGGCGGCGTTGTGACAGATAACTTCACGCAGAATCCCTTCACCTATACTCCGTCAGAAACCAACGAAACCTACACCATCACCTACAATGCCAACGGCGGCGAGGGAACGATAGACCCGCAGGTTGTTTCCATGAACACGCTACAGACCCTGACCGCAAACTCGTTCACAAGACAAGAATACATATTTTTAGGATGGAATACTGAAGCCAATGGCAGCGGAACCAAATACACAGACGGGCAGTGTGTGATGAACATAGGTAACGTGACGCTCTATGCACAGTGGAGTAGTAGTAGCGCGCGGGTCTTAGGAGAAAACACTGCAACCTGCGTGTTTGGAGATGGCTCTATTGTAACCGGCACCGGCGGAAGCGATACTCATATTTCTATTGCCGCTGGCGCGACGGTGACGCTCAGCAACGTTGACATCACCAACATTCCTAATGATTCACGTCATACGTGGGCGGGTATTTCCTGCAAGGGCGATGCCACCATCATACTTGATGGCTACAACGTCGTGATGGGAGGACATCAATCAGCGGGCATCTATATACCTACAGGCTATACGCTCACGATCCAGGGCGATGGAATACTCACAGCCACGGGGGGCAGTGGCAGATCCGCAGGCATCGGCTCAAATAAGGATACAGGCTGCGGCAACATCGTCATTGAAGGAGGCACCATCACAGCCACAGGCAAAATTAACGCAGCAGGAATAGGCTCCGTATATAAAAACACTTGCGGCGATATCACCATCACAGGCGGCACGGTCACGGCCTCGGGCGGTAATACTGCAGCAGGAATAGGCTCCGGACAATATGGCACATGCGGCAATATCACCATTGCAGGCGGCACGGTCACGTCCACGGGCGGTAATTTTGGAGCGGGCATAGGCTGCGGACAAGATGGCACATGCGGCGATATCTCCATTTTAGGCGGCACCGTCACGTCCACGCCCGGTAGTTATGCAGCGGGCATAGGCTGCGGAGGTGATGGCAAATGCGGCAAAATCACCATCACAGGCGATATGACGCGCGTCATCGCCACTAAAATTGATAGATATGTCGACATCATTGGCTCAAGCAGCACCGGATCGAAATGTGGCGCCGTCACCATCGACCCCAGCCTGATAGACGTCACAAGCGATGATGACCTGACCCTCAATATCTATCCGGGCCTGATGCTTCACAACACCGATGACAACACATCGGCCATTGCCGCCGCCGACGACGGCGCGACGCACGATATCCTGCTGCGTGGACACACGCTCTATAAGGACAGCTACTGGAACACATTGTGCCTGCCGTTCAGCATAGACAACACCGGCGGCACACCATTAGAAGGGGCTATCATCAAGGAACTGGACGTTACAACATCAAGCCTGACAGATGGATTGCTGACGCTGAACTTCAAGGATGCTACTGGCATCGTGGCTGGCAAGCCGTATATCGTTAAGTGGACATTGACTGAAGCTGATTTTACTGTTACCACAGATGCTGAATGGGAGACGCTAGCCAGTAACGTGAACAACGGCACGGAAGAGTACTCTGGTAAGTTGGTGAGACTTGGCGCCGACATAAATGTATCAACGATGGTGGGCACGAGCGAGCATCCGTTCCAAGGAACGTTTGACGGTGACGGACATACCCTGACGCTGAGCCTCAGCGACACAGAGAACCAAGGCACGGCACCGTTCCGATATATCAGCGATGCTACAATTATGAACGTGAAGACCACAGGAACTGTGACGGGTAACCTGCACTGCGCCGGACTGGTGGGATTTGCCAAGGGTGGTACAAACATCATCAAGAACTGCAATGTGGCTGCCAGTGTCATTTGCAGTGGTGGTGACCATAGCCACTGCGGCGGCATAGTGGGACACAGCTTATCATCAGACATCACCATCAGCGACTGCCTGTTCTCTGGCAGCATCAGCGGGGCTACTACTGCCACAGGTATCATACACGGATGGAGCGACCAAGGCACTCTGACCATTCTTAACTGCTATGCAAACGGTTCTTATAGTGACGGCTCTATCGACCTGATTGAAGGCGACGGTACCTATAAGGTTTATAATTGCTATAAGAATGCTAGCATAGGCATATCTGGCAAGCGTACCTACGCTACCGGCGATGCCCTGGTTGCACTGCTTGGCAGTGGTTGGAAGAATGATGGCGGCAACGTGGTGCCTAAAAAATACGTCGAAAAGATTAACAACCCAGTATTCTTAAATGTGACGTTCGATGCTAACGCTGAGACGTCTGTTAACTACGGTGTCGGACAGTTTGTGGGAACGTACAGCCCGCTGGCCTCTACATCAGGAATGCTGCTTGATGATCATAACCCGGACAACGGGGCTTTCTGCGCTGCGTTGAGCATCACCTCTGAGCCTACACTTGAGGGCTACACGTTTGGTGGCTGGTACACCGATATAAGATATACCGTTCCTGTCAGCAGCATTCCGTTTGCTGATGACGGAACTGTGAGGCTCTATGCTAAATGGACCAGGAACACCGTGGTGCTGACCGCCCTGAACAGCGGCAGCTCTGTAGCTGAGCTGGAAAGCAACTGGGCCGGTAAGACGGTTGATGTAAGCTTTACTCGTACTTTCACTCAGGATGTGGCAAGTACCATCTGCCTACCCTATCCTATGACTGAAATACCTTCCGGCGGCAGCGTATATGAGTTTGTTGATGTGCAGAAGGAGGCCGGAGTCTGGGTGGCCACCATGAGAGATGCCACACCGGGTAATAGTGGTAATGAGGTTACTGAAACTGTGGCCGGTAAGCCTTACCTGTTCATGCCATCATCTACGGGTGAAGTTACCTTTACAGGTACGGTTGAAGTACCTGATAATGTTACTGCTGGAACAAGCACCAGCAGCGCCAATGACGGCACCTGGACGTTCCGCGGCACATACCGCCGCCTGGCTTACAAGGCTGACGGTTCGGCTGATCTGGACGGATCAGTATTCGGGTTTGCATCGGCCACCAAGAAGGTTGACGGCAAAGATGTGAATGCCGGAGAGTTTGTAAAGGCTAAGGACGGTGCTGGCGTGCCTGCGTTCCGCGCTTACCTCACTTATGACGGCACTAATAATGTGTTCCGCGCTCCGATGAGAGGCGGTGCCGATGATACAAGCCCTGACATTCCGGACCGCATTACGGTGCGTCTGCTTGGCAAGGGCGGCATCGTGACCGCTGTGGGTACAATGGACACCTCTACCGGTGATGTTAAGATTGAGCAGTGGTTTGACATGCAGGGCCGCCCCGTTGATGGTACTCCTACGCAAAGTGGCATGTATTTCAACAACATCGGCAGTAAAATAATGATACAGTAATTGATAACCTTAAATAGACAATCATTATGGAAAAGAAGATTTACAGCAAACCTGCTACTAAGGTTATCAAAATTGCAGCTACCAAGGTTTTGACCGGAAGTGGCGATTGGGACGGAAACTTCTGGGATCAGGACTTTGGATAAAATGGCACAGGGGGGGGGGGGACAGTCCCTTCTGCGATACGAATTGTACCAAATTGGGTATTTTGCAGGAAACTCCTCCCCTTTGGGTCATTGTAAAGAATATTCAAGATTGTTCAGCAAATCAAGGTGTCTTTTCCTGATTTTGGTTGACAGAATAATGCAGTTTTCCTGAAAAAGTTGACAGTGATTTTTCTTGACAGATGGACTCTTTCCTGAAAAAGTTGACACTTTCCTGAAAAAGTTGACACTTTCCTGAAAAAGTTGACAATGTCTTTCCTTGATTGACTTCAAACATCAAAATGGGATAAGGCACTTTCTGACGACATAATTATTAAGAATGAGCTAAACACAATAACTTTAAAACTTTTCCTCAATCCATTTCCGGCATGTACTATTTTTTAGTAACTATGCAAGAGTAAATGTAAAAAGGAAATATGAGCGATTTAGAGGAACTACGCAAAGCAATAGTAAAGTTCACTCAAGAACGTGATTGGGACCAGTTTCATAATGGCAAAGATTTAGCTCTTGCCCTATCTGTTGAAGCAGCCGAACTTAATGAGGCTTTTCTTTGGAAAGACGCCAAGGATGTAAACGTTGAAAAGGTCAAAGAGGAATTGGCTGATATCTTCAACTACGCCATACTTATTGCTGATAAATACGACCTTGACATCAAGCAGATTGTCTTGGACAAACTGAGACGAAATGCTGAGAAATATCCTGTTGATAAAGCTTTTGGTAGCGCAAAAAAATACAATGAGCTATGAATACAAGAAGAGTAGTTTATAACGAATCGCAAAATCAGTTTATCCAAGACGTTGATTCTTATGCTTTTCTTGGTAAAATGATGGCCAAGGCAAATGATTTAGACCTGAAAGTCTCATCTTCAGAACAGGTTTCATGGATAAATAATGCCCCAAAGATAAAAGAACTACTCCAAGAAAGCGGAATAAAAGATTCATATGTAACTTTTGAATACCTAGTGCCCTACCGCAATAGTCGCATAGACTGTATGATATATGGTAGCGATGCCAGTGACTATGGAAATGTGGTTCACATAGAACTAAAACAATGGAGCAATAATTCTGTTAAGCCGGATAATGTTGATGCTAACTTTCATGTAAAAGAAGATGGCATAGATGATGAAGATGAAAACTATAAGGTTCATGCCTTAACGGGTGGTTCATACGAACTAAAGCCTCATCCGTCACAACAAGTTCGTGGTTATGATAATTATCTGACAGGCTTTATTGAAGTATTAAGCACAAAAGAAATCGGTATAAAGGGTATGGCGTATTGTTACAATTATTACCGCCATCCTTCAAAAAAGAACACTCCCACTGTATTATATGACGATAAATACCAGAATTTACTGAAGGAATACAGGACGTATTCTAAAGACGAACTGAGAGAGATTGCCAATGAAATAAAAGAAAAACTATGTCACGGCAACGGATTCAGTGTCTTCAATAAGATGATGACATCCAGTATCCGCAATTCAAAGAAACTGCTTGAGGCTGCATCTAAGATGGTCGAAGAGGGTAATTATGAATATTTCTCTTTGATTGACGAACAGATAACAGCAAAGAACTCCATTATGGATGCAATCAAAAAGATGGAGCGAAAGAAAAAGAGCGTAATCATTGTAAAAGGAGGACCTGGAACTGGAAAAACAGTAATTGCTCTTAGCATTCTGGCAGAGTTGGCTTCTGACAAGAACAAGCAGTATAATATCCATTACGCAACCAAATCTAAGCCTTTATTAGAAGGAGTGCGTCATCAATTGAAGCCTGACGCAAGACCCTTATTCTCAAATGTTTTACAGTTCATTCCTGCAAATTTTAATTCAAATGACCTTGATGTGCTTTTGGTAGATGAGGCCCACCGAATAACGCTGAGTCCCAATCATCAATACACAAAACCCGAGAATCGCACCAATATGACGATGGTGGATACCTTGATAAATTGTGCAAAGGTTACGGTATTCTTTATTGACGATAAGCAAGCTATCCGATCTCAAGAAATCGGATCCTCTGCAATGATTAGAAATGCCGCATCCAATTTTGGTGCCAGCATATATGAAACTGAACTGTATTCGCAATTTCGTTGCAATGGTTCAGACAATTACCTTAACTGGTTAGACCAAATAATGTACAATAAGCAAATAACCTCACACTTCAAGAGTGAGGAGTTTGACTTCAAAATCTTTGACAATCCACAGGATCTTTATAATGCAATAAAAGAACAGAATGACAAAGACGGCCAGACAGCCCGTCTTTGCGCAGGTTTCTGCTGGCCTTGGTCAGATAAGACCGATGAAAATGGAGACTTGTTAAAAGAAGTCAAAATAGGATCATTCGCTATGCCCTGGGAAACCAAAGACACAATAAAACCCAGACCTAAGGGATATGTCCAATGGTATGAATGGGCTTATAAGCCAGAAGGAATAAAGCAGGTAGGTTGTATATACACAGCACAAGGCTTTGAATTTGATTACATAGGAGTAATTGTTGGAAAAGACCTAAGATATGACAAGGAAACGGGAGTGTTATATACTGACATTACTGCCACGAAAGATCCCACGCTGAAGAGATCAAAAGAGGGTTTTGACGATTATGTAAGAAACATTTATCGTGTTTTGATGTCAAGAGGAATGAAAGGTTGCTACGTCTACTTTTGTGATAATGATGTAGCAGAATACTTCCAACAAATGATATTGCCTGTTCCAGAAAAAGAGAAAACCACACAAAAAGCTTTCGTTATACCAATGGTATCTCAAGAGGAACAGTACATTACACACCTCCCTGTATACACAATAAAAGCCGCTTGCGGTTATTTTGAGGACAACAGCATTATTCCTGAAAATGAAGAAGAAGGATGGGTAGATATTCGTGGATATGGCATTAAAGCAAATCGGAACATGTTTATTGTTCATGCTGTAGGAGATTCAATGCTACCCAAGATAAAAAATGGAGATTTGTGTGTATTTGAATTATATGGTCCCAATAATGCAGGTTCCCGTAATGGTGAGATTGTTCTGACCGAATGCCCATCTAAAGATACAGACACAGATTGCCATTATACTATCAAAAAATACCATAGTGAGTTTGTCCAAAATGAAGACGGAGTATTGGCACACAGCAAAATAGAACTAATTCCGCTAAACAAGGATTACGACGTAATTGAACTTGACGGAGAAACAAGTTACAGAACAATTGGAGTGTTGAAGTGCGTAATAAGATAAAGGGTTATACATACGTAATACATGAGTAACAAGTATAAATACACATTCTCTGTAACCGAGATTACAGGTCAGTATGGAAACAAATATCCCCTACTTACCGCCAATGAGTATCCCTGGATGAACTGCCAGGTTATCCCTACGCCTCCAGACCGTAAAGATGAGATAATGGCGGAACTGAAGAAACGCGAGGAGTATGTGGTTTATGCTGAAGGCCGTACTGATTTTTGCGTGATACAGGCCGGAGGCGGCACACCTGAGCATCCTACCATTGAGATCACTGATGACAATTGGGAAGAAGTGGATAAGGCGCTGTGTGATTGCATGCAAGCAGCCGCTGACTTCTGGGCTGAACATCAGCCTGTATATTGATGGTTGCAGAATATCACCAAACACATTAAGCTATGGCAAAGAAGAAAGACAAGATCAAACTTGAGATAAGAGGAATACTCGGCATAGCGTGTGTTGCCATCTGGCTTATATGTGCATATGGGCAGATTAAGGAAGATGTGGGTATTGCCCATCAAAAACAAGTACCCTATAGGTTTGTAAACTCCTTGGTAAGTATTTGTGAATATATGTTGTTGCTATTTATAGTATACATTGTTATTCTTGGTTTCTTCGGCATGTTTTTTCCTCCTGATAGAAACAAAAAAGGAAACATGGAAGAATACCGGTGAGTATTAAAATTGCTCATCGGTTTTTTTACAGTTGCAGGAGCCGGACATTCGGATTACAGAGCGTTGTCTCCCCAACCCGAATGTCCGGCGGTGCTTGGAAACATCGCGCATCGGCCCACATCGGTTAGTGCTTGCCAAAGGGATTGAGGGTGCGGAACTCTCCGGTGGTGCCGTCATAGTGTCGGAAGGTGGCCAATGCCACATCACGGTGCTTCCAGATGAACTCAAGAATCTTCTGCATGCTGATTATTATGAGTTAACTCTATGGGCAGACGGGGCGGACGGGAAGACCATAGCCGCGAAGGTTGTTGTGTAATTTCTTTTCGTTTTTTTGAGTGAAGACAAAATCCCACGCGTGTGTTGGATTGTACGTGATGAGCGAACTGGACCAGTAGTTGCCACTGCCACCGAGGGAATGATTGTCATAAAACCCGGCAGCGGGCAAAAAAATGGATTGGCTTGAGTCCTTTCTGCTGGTCACTTTCAAACCTTTTATACCGTTTTGGATGATATACTCACAATCACAATTATCTAACAATTCCTGAAACTCTGCACGTGTAGGCATACGCCAATTACCGCCCCACTTGTAGTGGGCTACATCATCAACCGAAAGAAGTGTGGTATCACTATCAACGTAATTATTGTCACCTCTACTGCTATCATTGCAGTACTTAGTAAGTTTCCAGCCAACTAAGCTGTTATTGTATTTATATGTGGCTGAGCAATACCCATCTGCTTTACCTTCCTTCCAATGATTCTGAGGTTTTTCTTGTACATAGCCGGGTTCATACAATGTTGTAGTATCGCCCCAGGCATAGTAGTCACCATATTCCTCCGGTGTATTTGCGCCCACATTACATGTAGCCCATTTCACGCTAAGGCCCAAGTCAACTGCAAGGTCACCGTTGGGTTGAATTGCTGGAGCGGCAACGGGTGCGCTATCATTATCATCATCCTTATCACAACAACATGACTGAACGCCCATAAAAAGGACTGCAACCGGAAGTAAGTAGATTATACGCTTCATAAGAATCAGGATTAAACTATTGATTTTAACTGCACAAAAATAGAAAACTTTTTCAAAATGGCACAAAGGGGACTGTCCCTACTGTGCCATTTTGCTGTTTAAGAATTCTTGCGTATCTTCGCGGTATCTGATACCAGGGGGTATTCCACAAGGCATACAGGTGTCAGGTTGGGATGCCCCTTGTTGTTTGCAGATTATACTTTTAATAACCTAATAATTATTGTACTATGGAACAAAATGACATTACCGGTATGCCGGAGAAAAACAATGGCGAGATAGTCCTTTATCAGCCAGATGAAACCATACGTTTGGAGGTTCGGATGGGGGATGACACAGTCTGGTTGACTCAATCACAAATGGCAGAATTGTTTGATAAGGACAGGACTGTCATTGGTCGTCATATTAGAAATATCTACAAGGAAGAGGAACTTGAGAAAGATATCACATGTGCAAATTTTGCACATATGGGTACCGAGGGTGATCAAATCTACGAATACACAGCATACAACCTTGATGTAATAATATCAGTTGGCTATAGAGTAAAGTCCAAACGAGGTACCAAATTCCGTCAATGGGCCAATAGAGTGCTGAAAGAGTATTTGTTGCGTGGATATACGATGAATTCACGACTAACAGTTCTGGAACAACAAGCTGAAAAACATAACGCAGAAATACAATCATTAAAAAATAAAGTTGATTTCTTTGTGCGTACATCACTCCCACCCCAGCAGGGCATCTTCTTTGACTGCCAGGTATTTGATGCATATCTGTTTGTAAGTGATCTAATACGCAAAGCACATAAAGCAATCGTGCTGATTGACAACTACGTTGATGACACTGTCCTGACCATTCTTGATAAGCGCAGAGAAGGGGTATCGGCCACCATATATACTCAGCGCATAAGCCAGCAGTTGCAGCTGGATCTGGATAAGCACAACGCACAATACGCACTTATAAGCGTTGTTCAATTTAACAAAGCGCATGACCGATTCCTGCTCATCGATGATGAGGTTTACCACATTGGTGCCTCTATAAAAGACCTGGGCAAGAAATGGTTTGCTTTCACCCTGATGAGGGATATCACGGCGGAGGAACTGATTGGAAAAATGACACAATAGGGACTGTCCCTACTGTGCCATTTTCAGAAAGGACTCCGGGAGGTATATGTTGGGGAGTGATTGGGCATCGGCAAAGAAGGGGGCTATTTCATGGGGCGTGTAGCCTGCTATTCCGCAGCCTATTGGAGTGACCAGGAAGGTGAGTTCCTGATGATCTTTTGCAAAAGCTATGAAGCGCTCTACGGCTTGTTTGGTGCTGTCTAGGCCTTCCATCGTTGGAATGGCGTAGGATTGGCCTTGGAGGCCCTCGCCATTACCCCACTCCGCTCCGAAATGGTCCAGCGCATATCGGGCCGCACCTCCGGCGTGGTGGCCGAAATGGTTGGAGCCAAAGACAAAGATCTGCCCGGGCTGGAGAGTGCTGATATATTCTGGGGTTATTCGCTCAATCATATTGGTTGTTATTATTTAAGATGGTAATTCTATGGGCAGACGGGACGGACAGTAAACCCATTATGGCGGTCGTATTTCTTCATATAGCAACTATTAGAAGAATAGAAGAATAGACTCCACGCGTCACTTGGATTGTTTGTGACAAGCGAACTGGACCAGTAGTAACCGTAGGTGTAAATGCCGCTTAGGTGAGTCTCAGAACGGTACCCGTTAGTTGGTAGGAAAATAGATCTGGTCGAATCCTTTCTACTGGTAACCTTCCAACCATGTACATCAGCATAATTATAATCGGTCCATGCCCAATCACAACTGTCTAACAATTCCTCAAACTCTGCTCGTGTAGGCATACGCCAGTTACCGCCCCACATGTAGTGGGCTACATCATCAACAGGAAGAAGCGTGGTATCATTGTCAATGTAACCTTCATCGCCATAACTGCTTTTACTACAGTACTTGGTCAGTTTGTGACTAAAGTTGTTCCTGAACTTATATGTATCATCATTATACCCAGATTCTTTGCCTTCCTTCCAGTGAGCCTGCGGATTTTCCCGTGCATAGCCGGAGGCGTAGTATGTTGTAGTATCGCCCCAGGCAAAGTAGTCACCGTATCCCTCCGGCGTTGTTGCACCCACATTGCAGGTTGCCCATTTCACGCTCAGGCCCAAATCAACCGGATAGTCACCGTTGGGTTGTATTGCAGGAGCGGCAACGGGTGCACTGTCATCATCATCCTTATCACAACAACATGACTGAACACCCATCAAAAGGGCTGTAATCGGGAGTAAGTAGATTATACGCTTCATAAGAATCAGGATTAAACTATTGATTTCAACTCCACAAAAATAGAAAACTTTTTCAAAACGGCACAAAGGGGACTGTCCCTACTGTGCCATTCTATCCACTGAAGGAATAAAAAGGATTTGCCGCCAATCCGTCATTCAATCAAAATGAGTACATTCGCAAAAACAATGGCACAGTAGGGACTGTCCCCTTTGGGTCACTTACAACAATGAAACGAATACTGATAATAGTTTTTGCCGCAGCGCTATTAGTGGCATGCGGAGATAGCCAGAAGCAGCTGATGAGCCGGGCTGATGAGTTGTGCCGGTACATTCCGGACCATGAGTTGCTGGAAAAGTCAAAGGAGTTTATGACGGCCGATTTCTATGCGGTGCTGGACACCATGTTCTACAGGCTGCCGGAGCATGAGGCTATGGACCACGAGTGGCTCTACTACTTTGTGACCGGCAATGGCGGCACGATTGCCGATTACACTGTCACTGGGGTACAAAAGACCGATGACACTCACGCCACGGCAAACGTAAGTGTGCGCCAGAAATGGGAGGACGGCTCTTTTGACCCTGACAGTGACATTGAGGAGCATCAGCTCTATATGGAGAAGGTTAACGGAGTGTGGCTGATGTGTGACTTTGACGGCCACAAGCAGGACTGCATCCGATATATTGAAAACAACCGCAAGGAGCAGGCCCTACGCGATGCCATCAGTGACTATCTGGTCAAAGAGATTGGGGTACACTACAAACAGGGTGAGCTCTGCATCCCCACCCTGATGATAGTATCGGCCCAGGAAATAAGTGCTGACCAGGCATGGGTCTGGGGCGATTTCTGGATATGGTGGTACAATCAGGAAGGCGATACGCTCATGACCGTATCGGGCGGTAACCACTCCGGGCTCATGACTGTAACGCAACAGAACGGAGCCTTCACTATAACATCATTTGACCAGACTGTTGACGGAGCCGGAAATGATGCCAGCGCACGCCGCATATTCCGCAGCCACTATGACATTTACCAGAACATGCACTCCAACCAGGATGTGCGTGAGGCAGTACGCCGCGAGCAGCTTGGAGAGTATGTCAAGTGCCACAATCTCAAAGTAAACTATTACAAGGACTACGGCTGGGATGCCGTGAAACTATAGGACAAAACGCTATCTTTGTAAAGTAATAGAGACTAATGGAACCGTTTCTGAAAATAGTAGCAGAGGACCTGTACCGCAAGTACGGTACACAAGGCAGCGGGCTGGCCGATGTTACGGTGGTGTTCCCCAACCGCCGCGCCAGGCTGTTCTTTGATGATTTCCTGTCAGCCTGCTCCTCAAAGCCGGTGTGGTCACCGCAATACACTACCATTGAGGAACTGTTCCAGTCACAGTCTGATCTCCGTCCTGCTGACCGCATTGAGATGGTCACCCTACTCCACAGGATTTATCAGGAAGAACTGCATACTGATGAGTCACTTGACAGCTTCTGGTCATGGGGTGAGCTGATGCTGGCTGATTTTGATGATGTGGACCGTAACCTGGCTCCTGCCGGGCAGCTATTCAGCCTGCTGCGTGAGCAGCGTGAGATGACTGATATATCATTTCTTACAGAAGAGCAGAAAAAAGCACTGGAGCAGTTCTTTGGCGAGATGAAGAACGCCCAGCCCACCCAGCTGCGTGAGCATTATCAGGCTGTATGGAGCGTGCTTGGCAACATCTATGAAAAGTTTGGCAAACTGCTGGCTGACAAAGGCATAGGCTACAACGGAATGATTCAGCGCCGTGTAATTGCAAACCTTGACACGGAACGTCTTACTGCCGGCCGATACGCATTTGTAGGTTTCAACAGCCTGGACGGGGCAGAGAGAGAGCTGTTCCGCGCCATACAGAAAGCCGGTAAGGCACTGTTCTACTGGGATTATGACCCCGCCTACACTGAGAGCAGCCTGCTTCATGAAGCCGGGCGGTTCCTGCGTGACAACCTCAAGGAGTTCCCCAATGAACTGCCGCGTGAGCTGTTCAACGATATGCACAAGGCACGCCTCACAATCGTGGAGGCATCGACCGATAACGCCCAGGCACGTTTCATCCCGCAGTGGCTTGGCTCACTAAACGTAGAGAAAGCCGGAAAGGAAACAGCCATAGTATTGGCCGACGAGAACCTGCTCCAGCCCGTTTTGCACAGCCTACCGCAGGAACGCATAGGCAGCGTGAACATCACCATGGGTTACAAGCTGTCAGAGACATCCCTGTTCAGCCTGGTCACCGCACTCATTGACATGCAGCGTCTTGCATCCAGGAATAAAGGCAAGCTGAGCATACAGTCCATAAGCCGTATCCTAAGCAACCCCATGACAGCGGCCCTGTCTGAAAACGCCACAAAGATACTTGATGACCTGCGCAGGACACGTCGCATGTTCCCCGATACCGCCACGCTCAAGGCTGATGAGAAACTTGCAGCATTCTTTACGCTCGTAACAGATAACCTCTCTCTGCTACGGTATCTGCAGAACGTACTCAAGGCGCTTGTGCCGGTAATACGCGAGCGAGCCGATGACACTTTATTCCAGCCCCTGAACCAGGAGTCACTCTACCGTATCTACACCCAGATAAACCGCCTGTACACGCTTGCGGAGTCCGGTAGCCTTGAGATAAGCACCGATACGCTGTGCCGCCTAATTCGCTCCGTGCTCTCCACCACGACAGTGCCGTTCCACGGTGAACCTGCTGTAGGGATGCAGATTATGGGACTTATAGAGACCCGTAACCTTGACTTCAGGAACGTATTGCTGCTGTCGGCCCAGGAGGGTACTCTGCCCAAATCAGGTCAGAACGCATCATTCATACCATATAACATACGTGTGGCGTTCGGCCTCACCACCATGCAGGACAAAAGCGCCGTATCATCATACAACTTCCATCATCTGCTGCAACGTGCTGAGAACGTAACGATGGTCTATAACGGTAATGCCGATGCACCCGGCATAGGCAAAGGCCAGATATCACGTTATCTGCTCCAGCTCATAGTAAGTGGCGCTGACATACAACGTATTACGCTCAAGCCGGACCGTTCAGACACTGACGTCACTCCTCTTAGCGTCCAGAAGACAAAAGCCGTACTTGAGGAGCTATGCCGTCAATATGACTACACCAATAAGAAATCATTCCTGTCACCATCGGCCCTGAACAAATACATGGACTGCAAGCTCCAGTTCTATCTTGCCCAGATAGCAGGCCTCAAGAAACCCGATGAAACCGATACGGACATAGACTTTGCCATGTTTGGAACGCTGTTCCACAAGAGCGCGGAGCTTACATATAACTATCTGGCATCAGAAACACCTGACAGCACCGTTACAAGCCAGAATATTGAAGCGTTGCTTAAGGACTATGCCAAACTGGATGGTTTTGTACAACAGGCTTTTACCCTGGAATACTTCAACAAAAGGCCCATCAGCAAGACAGACTACAGCGGCACGCAGGCCATCAACTATGAGGTAATACTCAAATACCTGAGCCAGATTCTGCGCATGGATATGGAACTATACGCACCATTCCAGTATATAGGCAGTGAATCCGATGGCTACACGCACTATATTACAGTGCCCAACCCGCTGCAGTCCGGTTCCACACTACAGATACGCCTAAAGGGAATAATTGACAGGATAGACCTTAAGGACGGCATTCTGCGCATTGTTGACTACAAGACAGGAAAAGACAAAGGCCATCCCGGCACCGTTGATGACCTGTTCCCGCCCACAGAAAGCAAGAAACGCAAGAGCCAGGCCTTCCAGATAATGTACTACGCCTACATCATGAGCATGCAGCCGCAGTTCAGCAAGTACCGGCTTGCCCCCACTCTGCTCTACACCCGTACATCGTCCAAGCCCACAAAAGAGGACATCTATTACAAGTTAGGGACAGATTTCCTGACTGATTTCAGCGCTCAATGCGGCCAGGAGTTTGAAGAGAGGCTAAAAAACATAATATCGGAGATATTCAACCCCGATATTACGTTTGATCCCACCGATGATAAAGAAACCTGCCGCAACTGTGACTTCAGTCAGCTGTGCGGCAGGAATTAACGGCAATGTGTTTATTCTACAGAACGCTCAAATTCCAACCAGAATTTCAGGCTCTTTCCGTTAGCCAGAACGGCATCTAATTTGAAGACCAGTTTATCTTCATTGACACCGCCTGTATAAGTTACGGTACCGCTCTGGAAGATATTATCATACTGAGTTCCTTCTAATTCACCTTCTTTGCCATAAAAATGAATCAGATAATCCTCTTGTGTACTAATACCAAAGTCCTCCGGATAACCGTCTGCTGCCAGATCAACCACACTTCCGGATACCCAATTATCCCAATGGTGGTCTAATGTACCAGATAGGCCGGCCTGCTCACATTCTATATTAAGAAATCCCATATTTGGACCCCAATCTCCATTAGTTACAACATCAAACACCCTTCCATCATAGGAAACCTGGTTCACCTTGAGACCTGATTCTTTTGTGTACCAAGCCTTCCCTTCACCCAGATATGAACCTCCTCCAAGGGTAAAGCTTTCAGGTGGGGTCACCATCAATGAGTCATCCTTAAACTGATAACTGAAAGTATAGCTCTGGCCTACCATTCCTTCTTGAGCCTCATGCCAGTCAAATGGCTCGTCATCGTTGTTGAAACCGTAGAACTTTGCAACTGTTATGGTGAATGAAGATTGGTCAACGGTAAATGTACCTGCAATCTTATGGCCATAGCCCCATGGCTGACCTTGTGCTACACCGGTATTTGAGCATTCCAGAACGAATGTATTCTTATTAAAGGTAAAGCCTTCTGCGCGGATAGAATAGCCGCTCGGGTATTCGTATCTTTCAGAATGTGACCATTTACCCTCCAGAGCGGTCTTCTCAATTTTACCCCTCTTAATGAAGAACATATCCCCCATCGGGCCACCTGAAGCTTTCTCTGCATTAATAAATTTGAATTCAAAGTTACTGAGAAAATCCACGTCTGTACTAAACTGCTGTGCTGTCATCTGATACCAACGGTATGGCAGAGATTCGGTGTATGTCAGATAAAATGTCTCAGGATCCAACGCATCATCAGAGGCAGACCAGCCCCGAGAATATTCATCGATAATGAGGGCATCCCAGGCGTCCTCATTCTTGAATGAGAAATTAATTTTGTTGTTTTCATAAGTGTATGTTCCCTTAAGATGATCGCCCCAAGCAACGATATAAACGTCCACATTACTGCCATTAAAGATGAGAGTGATGCGTTGTTCACCTATCCCGACCGGAGCTCCTTCAGGCAGATAATCCCACCTTCCATCGAGGGAGTACGTTTTATTGGGTTCATCTTCTTTTGCATTTTCTTTTTCATTATCACATGATGTGAAAGTCATACCCAGCATAGCTGTAGCAATGGCAAAAAACAGAAACTTTTTCATTTTTGTTTTAATTATAATTAGTGGTGCTAAAGTGAAATTTTTATTGCTGAATGACCATTCAAAACAGAAAAAAAATCGGTCATATCGTACAAATCATTATTTTTGTCGTCAAATGGATTTTATAGATATTCTTATTCCTATGCTTCCATTCATGGTCTGTCTGTTCTGGGCAGTCCATGCCGGAATCAGTTACAGGGAACTGAACAAGGCCCAGCGCTACCTTGGAATGTTCCTGTCAGTTTCCATGTTACTGTTTCTGTATCATGCCGTTTATTACAGCACCGCCAATACCACCAGCAATGCGCTGACCGTCATCTACTCATGGGCCACGTTGACTACTTATCCGTTATACTACCTTTATATTAAAGCTATAACAGACTCTCACAATCCTGGCAAGTTTGAAATGGCGTTGCTGTTTGCTCCCGGTCTTATTGCCGCCGCAGCAAGTATATCGGTACTCCTGTTCGGACTCAGGCATGAGATTCCGGATACTTTCATCAGTATTGTACGCCCCATACAGACCATCCTGGTGTGCGTAATCAGTCTGATAAAGCTCACCAAATTTGACCGCAGTGTCTATGACTCCTACTCGGAGGTGGAGGGAAAAACCGCAAAGCCTATCATTATTCTGGTTGCCGTACAGTTCACGGCTGCCTTCTGTACCGTGATGCTGACTATTCTGGGACCGCGTTTCTTTACTGGAAAGACCATACTGGCGGTGCCATCGGTCCTTTTTACGGGCATCATATACGCTATAGCCTATGTGGGGTTCCGTTACCGATTCGGAGCGTACCAGATGGAGAATGAGCTCAAGGAGGATATTATCCTCACGGATAAAGAGAATGAAGACTCCGTTCTTTTCAATATCATACAGGAAAAGATGGAGAATGAAAAGATGTATCTTCAGCCCGGACTGTCAGTTGTGGATCTGGCCAAATCCATAGGCAGCAACCGCACATACGTATCCACAAGCATCAACTCACACAGCGGCAAGTCATTCGCTATGTTTGTCAACACCTACAGGGTGGAGTACGCCAAGCAAATAATGGAAAAAGACGGAAAGCTGTCCATTGCCCAGGTTGCCGAGATGTCAGGATTTGCCAGCGAGGAATCCTTCCGCCGAAACTTCAGGAACATCACCGGCAAATCTCCATCTGACTGGACAGGACCAGTCCGTCTTTAATCTTTACAGTTTTCAGGCTTTTATCAGCCTTATCTTATCTGGCCAGAGGATTGCCCAGCTCTGATGCCTCTACATCATTCTCATCCAACTTGAAGATCATGAACTGCTGGTTTTCCTGAGTAAATGGCTTCCACTCGCCACCGTCGGGACCGTTGGGGTCACCGTACTTGGCAAAGTTTGACCATGCTGTGAGCATCTTCTCTGACAGATCCCAGTCACCCTGGGTCCAGGGGCGCCAGCAATGCTTCAGTGACTTGAACACAAACCAGAGGTCCGATGAGTGGAATGCACCTCTCAGGCGCTGTGTCACCTCGGGATGATTGCCGTCATCAGGCAGCGGACGTGCAAACTGATATGCGTATGCCTTACCGCCCATCTCCTGGCGGTTGATGCAGAAATCTGCAATCTGGGTACCCATGTTACCTGCATCATTCAATGTGTAACCGATCAGGTACGGAACCTGTGCCAGTGATCCGTCCAGGCAGGCATCATCAAATGACTCGGTCAGCACGTATCCGTCTATATAAGGTGATATGGGTGATGCGGTCAATATGCTGCGCTTTCCGGTAACGTTGGTGTAGAGGCCGCCCAGGGCGAATATAGTCTCGGTGCTGGCACCGCGCAACTGACGCAGTGTAGTCAGGTTAGCCCAGTCGCACACCTCCTTGGTCGATGCTTCGGCCTCGGCCAGTGTGGTCATACCCTGCTGCGGCATTCCCATTCCCATGCCCATTCCGCCGCGGCCTGCGGGTGCAGCAGCAGTCTGAGGACGGGGCTTAACAAGTCCGCTTCCGCTCATGATCACAGCCTTGTTGAACAGACCCTTGGTAAGAGGTGATGCGCTCAGGAACTTGACGCTGCGTGAGCCTGCGCTCTGTCCGAATATCATCACGTTATCGGGGTCACCGCCAAACTGGGCGATATTCTTCTTAACCCACTTCATAGCCTCAATCTGGTCCAGAGTGCCCCAGTTACCTGTTGCATGCTCGGGATCCTCGGCCGACAGTTCCGGATGTGCAAAGAATCCGAACGGACCTACACGGTAGTTGAATGATACCAGCACTACATCCTTATTGGCCCACTCCTGGCCGTCAAACTCAGGCTCTGAGCCCCAGCCCTCACGCATGCCGCCTCCGAATATCCATATGGCAACGGGCAGTTTGGCATCGGTCTGACCGGGTTTAGTGGTCCAAACGTTCAGATAGAGGCAATCCTCGCTGTAAGGAGCCTCATCGCCGTAACCCCACTCGGTTGTGTAGCCGCCGGGATAATGGGCTGCCTGGAATGGCGGATGACCAAATTTGTCACAGAGTTTTACACCCTCCCATGGAATGACTGGCTGCGGAGCCTTCCAGCGGTTCTGACCTGTAGGAGGTGCTGCAAACGGGATTCCGCGGTAAACGGTAACTCCCTTGATATCGGTAGCAACGCCCTGTATCTGTCCACCCTCAATGGTAAGGATAGGGCCACCGTCCTGAGTGCCGCATGCCACAAGAGCCAGCATGCCGGCCAAAGCAAAAAACAGTTTCTTCATAAAGCATTTTGGTTTAATGGTGTGAAAATAATAAAAGTTGCACTTATTTCCTAAATTTGAAACTGTAAATCTGAAATGGGATGGAAAAGAATCTGACAAACCAGTATATCCGTGAACATCTAACAGACGATGTGCGCAAACTGGCTCTTGCCAGCCATCCGCAAAGCGTTGATATCCAGTACGCTCTCAAGCAGATTTCAGGCTGGCAGGCTGCCCGCGCAAAAGTACCGCTCTGGGCTGATACAGAGGGTATTGTCTATCCCAAGCATCTGTCTCTGGAGCAGTGCACCTCACAGTTTATCGCTCAGTATAAGGCTTCATTCATAGAGAAGTTGTTAGGCAGGAGCCTCAGAATGGCCGATATCACCGGCGGGATGGGTGTTGACTGTTTCTTCATTTCCCAAAGTGCTGCCCATACTTACTACAATGAGATGTCAACTGAACTCTGTGACTGCGCCCGAGCAAACTTCAAGACTCTGGGACGGCCGGAGATTGAGGTCAATTGCTGCAGCGCAGAGGATTACATTTCACATTTGGAGCCTGATTCACTTGATCTTATCTACCTGGACCCTGCCCGCAGGAGCGATGCCGGACGTAAGCTTGTATCTATAAGTGACTGCCAGCCGGACGCCGTTGCGCTGCAGGATAGTCTGCTCAGCATAGCGCCCAACGTAATGGTAAAGCTCTCACCCATGCTGGACATAAGCCGCGCTCTCACGGAGCTCAAGCACGTGAGTCACGTACTGATAATAGGTCTGGAAGGTGAATGCAAGGAGATAACCCTGCTCCTGCAACGCGGTTTCAACTCAGAGCCCACGCTTACTGCGGTAGATATCAAACCGGACGGAACCCTAGAGGGCGCTGTTTCATCGGCCAAAAGCATTGATGCAGCTCTCCCCCTACCCATTGCAGACGCGACCTGCCTGCAGCCCGGCACCTACATCAGCGAGCCATCGGCCCCCTACATGAAGTGCGCCCTGTTCCGCACCATCGCCGCCCGGACCGGCACCGCCCTGCTCCACCCCGACACCCATCTCTTCTGGAGCAAAGAAAAGCCGGAGCAATTCCCCGGCCGCGTGTTCAGACTTGAAGGAATAATACCGTTTGATAAGAAATCCTTATCCGCGTTAGCCAAGACCCAAGCCAACCTCTCAGTAAGGAACTTCCCGGAAACAGCTCCGCAACTACAGAAAAAACTGAAACTCCGCGACGGAGGCTCCCGCTACCTGATAGCCACCACCCTCTCCGACTCCCGCCGCATCCTCCTGGATCTCAGAAAATGAGGGGCACAAAAAGAACCGTCCCCTTTGTGCCCCTCAACCGTCCCCAATGTCACCTTTTGCTCATTTAAAGCGGTACTCCAGCAATACGGGATTATCGTCATTCTGAACGGCCAGGGAATCCAATATCTCACGGGCAAGTCCGGACATCGGGACAGACTCATCAACCATATCCTCAGTATCGGGAATCTCCCAGACATACATAGTATTGTCAATCGCGCTTATGGATGCGGGCTCGGTGAGTCCAGGTATTTTCAGTTCACTGTAGCTCACTGACTTATGTCCGTCATTCAGATAATAATACGAATTAAAGCCAAATCCTTCTGAAGCGTCAAAGGCCAGGTACATAAAGCTTATCAGGTCACCGTTTTGGGCAGCATCAAAAATATACGGAAGATGGCAACCGTCATTGTCAAGGACATAATCCATCACACCGCCGTCAATAGCTGAAACATTACCTTCATTATCAGAATCCTTTTCAAAATCGTCAAAGATTTTCTGCGGAACGCCGTTGTCGCCGAAAGTAAACCTAAAGACCGGTGTGAGCCTGTTATCTTCAATTCTATATATCGTATTTACATACCCCATTGTCCTGTATAGCGGATTGTTACGGTTGATACCAAAAGCAAAATTCTCAAACATGTTGTTGTGATGGTTCCAGGTATCGGTGTACAGGACAACGGTATCACTTAGGTTGTTCACATCAAAAAGCACGGTTCTTGCCACACCTGAATAATAACCTTTTCCGTCACCGCCATGATTCAGCAGAGCCAGAAAATGCCCGCTGTCCAAGGGGCCGATATCCCTGATCTCATAACCTTCACCCAACTCAACCCTACCCATATATGAGAAATCTGGAACGGAGTATTTGAATATGGGCATGGAGGTATCCGTATTGACCATGACATAAAGAATCCCTTTCTCCTCATCAAGTGATATGATTTTGTTTATTCCGATGTACTCGCCCGGGCCGCGTCCCACACGGTTCAAAACCGACACCAGATTACCGTTCCTGTCAAACAGGCTTATACGCGGATGACCGATTCCTTCATTCGGCGAAAGGCCCAGAATCCACTTGTCAAAAAAGAAGTACTGCATCCTGGTGTCAAGAGGCGCATCGGACTTAAGGCGTATGATGCGGAAATCAGTTGCCACATCAGTAAGATCGGCCTCAACAGCCTGGGATGAATCGACCAGAAATACCGATTCGTCAACAGCGTCTTTGCATCCAATCAACAAAGCGGAAGCAATGACCCCGCCCCACAAACAAAGTTTTCTCATATACAAAGGTTATATTAAGGAATAAAGATGAAATTCTTCACTTTGCAATTCTTACATACCAAATCAACAGGATACCAATTGCGTACAAACCCTATTTCATAACTTCACGTTTATTACAGCATCAAACATGTAAGACGGATCACCGCGCTGAAACAATGTCTTGCGTGCTGTATCGGCACTTGGTTTCAGTCTGCCCCTGAACACCTTGCGGCCCTTATACTTTATTACAGTCACTTTTCTTGAAAAGTTTACCATATTGCTGTTCAGGCATATTGAAAGCTCCGGATAATCACACTGTTCTATCTCGATTACGTTTCCTATACGATTGGCTATAACCGTCATACCGCGTTTGGCATATTCATGCGGTACGGAAAGCCAGTAAAACGCGTCACGAGTAACCTCTTCCTGACGCCACACTATCCTATCCGGATAAGGATTGCGCTTGAACTGCGCCATCCAGGGCACTGCAGCAGAATCCTTAAGGTCCATCCAGTGCGGGTAACCCTCAAGTACATGGGTCTCATGGATATAACCGTTTTCATCGGCTGTTTGAAGTGAATCCAGTTCCCTTCCGCGTGCCGCCACCTCGCGGTTGCGGTTATAGGCTGCGTCATCACCTCCCACCCAGATGGTGAATGGCATATTGCGTACATTCACAAGCTTTACATCGCCCGGATGACCGGCCATCATGGATGCTGCCGCAAAATGGTCGGCCAAACGGGGAGCCAGCCGCCAAACCCCATCGCCACCGGCAGAATAGCCCATCAGATATACCTTATCGGAATTCACGTCCAGCCCATATGCAAGCGTCTGTATGAGTTCTTCCAACAGTACGTCCATAGGCGGCTTGAACCACATGTCCCAGTCATTCCACGGAGCGCGTGGGCATACATACACACCCTCTTCAGGCTGATAGAGCCGTTTCTGGTTCTCCCACTGGCTATCATTCACACTGGCGGCAGTGTTCCCGCCGCCGTGCATGGAGATATACATACTGCGCCCGTCGGAAGGTTTGTCGCCAAATATCTGATATGAGAACTTCATGGTCAAATCACCATTGGAAACAGTCATAGACTCCAAATTGGCCTTCCACCTGGCTGCATTCTCCTGCCTCCACTGCTCCACGACATCGGGATAAGCAGCCTCTTGCGCCCAGCTATCAGAACTAGGAACAATAAGAGCTATCATACATATAGCTCCAGCCAACTTACTTTTATATTGCATCATATTCCTACAACCATTAACTTTTGTGCCTGATAAGGATTGTCACGAACATCATTGCCAGCTGCAAGAACACCACACTCACTTTGTCCTTCTTCTTTTCCATATCGTTTTTCTTTAAATTTTCATCATTCAGGCATTACGGATTTAACCCACTCCGGTAGGTTATCAGTATATTGTTTGGCTATTATGCCGTTTGAGGTTCTGAGAATCAGACGTGGTTCCGCTTTCTCCACTGAGTTGTCATAAAGATAAACCCTATCAGCTATTGAAATAGCTTTTGATATGTTTTCCAGTGACCCGTAATAACGGGATATGGTTTTGGAAATAGGAACCTCATGCCCGCCGTTCATATATCGCAACGCTATGCGGCTCACATTAATTAATGGAGACTCGGTACATACGTAGAAGATTCTAATAAAAAATCCGGCTTCTTTTGCTTTACGGATGAAATCCAACTTTTCTTCCGATGAGAAGACAGTTTCAAAAACGAAGTCAGTTCCTTTTTTCAGACACTCATATCGCTGTTCTGTTGCCATACGGGCAGCTTTCATGACAGATTCCTGGGAATTCCAGTCTCCAAAAGTGTCTTTAGCTATATTGTCAGGGTTTATGTATAGACTCTCGGCTCCCCATTCATTTATGAGCAGTTTTTCAGTTGTTGTGGTCTTACCGGAGCCATTCGGTCCTGCCACTATGCACATCACAGGTTTCTTTTTCATGGTTTATTTTTTTGAATTCCTTATTTCTTCCAGTCTTCTATGATGAATGTCGGCAGCATGAACATATGATTCAATCGCAGATTCACAAACCTGATGCATGATCTCTTCAAGCATATATTCCTTAGGCTCCTCTAATGATGAAAGCCTGTAGCTGCGGATATCGGACTTAGCCGATGATTCAGGATCCACACCGCAGCTAGTCCCAAAATAAGACAGAACCTGATTAACCTTGTCCATTCTGAGACTCTCCTTTCCTTGCTCCAGCTCACGCAGGAACCTCAACCCCACTCCTGCACGAGCCGCCAGTTCCGGCTGCGTAAGATGCTGCTCTTTACGGCTCTTCTTTACAAACTCACTTATTCGCATCATAATTTATACCCTTTTGGGTACAAATATAATCAAATAGCAGCGAATTGTCAATAAAAGGGTATAAATTATTGTTTCGCCAAAGTGTCCCACGCTCATCGGCCCTGTGAGCCTCCTGGCGCCACTCGTTGTGGGACATACCCCCTAAAATGAGGGTATGTACCACGCCGATGCGCCCCACAAGCGTTGTGAGCGGGGTCGATGTGGGACACTTTGGCAATAACAATACAAAAGGGGTCTGACCCCAATTGTACTATTTTTCAAAAATGATACAATTGGGGTCAGACCCCTTTTGTATCATTTTGCCAATTATTTGTATGTTTGCAAAAAACTTTGCTCAAATGAAAAAGGGAATTATCGCATTACTGACCATCTGCCTGGCAGCAGCCAACGCAACGGCTGTAGAGGTGCC
>DBYQ01000032.1 GCA_002310015.1 Bacteroidales bacterium UBA1182 | reverse complement strand
ACAGCAACAAGGTTTGCGAAATGGCTCGCGTTATCACCAAGTAATTTTGAATATTACTTTATAGAAAGAAATCCTCGCAGAAATGCGGGGATTTTTTTTTATCTTCGCACTTACCTATGCAGAACTATGACCTTATAACCATACTTGGGCCTACGGCGTGCGGCAAGACGCGTCTGGCAGTGGCGCTGGCTGACCGTATAGGCGGTGAGATACTGAGCGCTGACAGCCGCCAGGTATATCGGGGCATGGATATAGGTACAGGCAAGGATCTGGCTGATTACAGGGTGGGTGACAGGATTGTTCCGTATCACCTTATTGATATAGCGGAGCCGGGCAGCAAGTATAATGTGTATGAGTTCCAAGGTGATTTCCTCAAGGCATACCGTGACGTGACGGAGCGCGGCGCGCAGCCTGTAATGTGTGGCGGTACGGGGCTTTATCTGGAATCTGTATTGCGCGGATACAGGCTCATTCCTGTTCCTGAGAATCCGGAGTTGCGCCGTTCGCTCGAGGGCAAGACTCTTGCTGAGCTTACTGAGATACTCAAGGGTTACAAGACCCTGCATAACACTACTGATGTCGATACCTGCAAGCGCGCCATACGTGCCATAGAGATAGAGGAGTGCTACCGCAATACGCCTGTTGAGGCGGGTGGGTTCCCTTCTTTGAAGAGTCTTAACATAGGTGTTGACATAAGCCGTGACATGAGGCGTGAACTCATTAGCAGCCGCTTGGAGAAACGTCTTAACGAGGGTATGATTGATGAGGTCAAGGGCTTGCTTGACAGAGGGATATCGGCCGATGACCTTATCTATTACGGGCTTGAATACAAGTATGTCACCCTGTATGTTACGGGACAGCTTGAATACAGGTATCTGTTGCAGGAACTGGAGGTGGCGATACATCAGTTCGCCAAGCGTCAGATGACCTGGTTTCGCGGAATGGAGCGCAGGGGAATCAAGATAGAGTGGATACCGTTTGAGTGGCCCATGGAAAAGAAGGTGGACCGTATTGTAGAACTAATGGGAAAATGATAATATGACTGATGACGATAGGTGGGGAATAGTTTACGTTCCCAGAGCAGGTGTCAGCAACTCGCTTAAGAGGTGGAATCAGATAAGGGAATATCTGGAGTTCCGTAAGGTCAAGTATGACGTTGTGCAGTCAGGGGGCGAGGGCTCCATTGAGCGTATAACACGTATGCTTATAGACAGCGGGCATCAGATCATTGTAGTTGTGGGAGGTGATGAGGCCCTGAACGATGCCATCAATGCAATAATGTTCTCACCCCGTGAGATCAGGCAGAACCTGACTTTAGGCATAGTGCCCAATGGTATTGGTAATGACTTTGCAAGTTACTGGGGGCTTGAGGTGGATAACTACAAGAAAGCCATCCACAGTATCATTGAGGCCAAGACCAAGAAGATAGATGTGGGCTACTGTTCTTATCAGGAGAACGGTCTGGAGCGTGTCCGCTACTTCCTTATGTCAGTAAATATAGGTCTGGGCGCCCAGGCAATACGTCTTTCCGATATTTGCAAACGGTTCGGTAAGAAGAACCCTGCATATCTGCTGGCCATATTCAGCCTGTTTAAGGAGCGCAAACAGTACAAGATGCGCATAAAGGTAAACAGTGAGGAGATAAACGATAAGATCATGACTCTCTGTATAGGTAACTCACGCGGTTACGGTATGACTCCGAGTGCAGTTCCTTACAATGGGTGGCTGGATATGTCTGTAGTCTATAGGCCTAAGTTCTGGCAGACCGTCCGCGGACTCTACATGATTCTGCATAACCAGTTCTTAAACCACGAGCAGGTACGCCCGTACCGTACCAAGCAGATCGAGATTCTGGATGCTGACGGCACCTTGACCTGCATTGATGGCCGTACTCTTAACCATACATTTCCGCTCAAGGTATCTCTTGAGCCTGCAGTTATCAACTTTATAATTCCCGGATAATATGGCACTGTTTGAAAAATCGGATAATTTCTTTCTGCTGGCCGGCCCCTGTGTGATTGAGGGTGAGGAGATGGCAATGCGTATTGCAGAGAAGTGTGTTGATATTACTTCACGTCTTGGCATACCATACGCTTTCAAGGGCTCTTTTAAGAAAGCCAACCGTTCACGCATTGATTCATTTACCGGAATAGGTGACGAGAAGGCACTCAAGATACTGGCCCGCGTACGTAGTGAGTTCGGTATTCCAGTAGTTACCGATATACATAAGGAGGAGGATGCCGAGATGGCAGCCGCGTATGTTGATATCCTGCAGATACCTGCATTCCTGTGCCGTCAGACCGACCTGTTGGTGGCTGCTGCCCGTACCGGCAAGACGGTAAATATCAAGAAGGGGCAGTTTCTTGCCCCCGATGCCATGCAATTCGCAGCCCAGAAGGTGGTTGATGCCGGAAACAGGAACATCATGCTTACCGAGCGCGGCACTACATTCGGCTATCAGGATCTGGTGGTTGATTTCCGCGGTATTCCTGAGATGCAGAAATTTGGCTTCCCGGTGGTAGTGGATTGCACTCATTCATTGCAGCGTCCCAATCAGACAAGCGGCGTAACCGGCGGACAGCCTGAACTTATTGAGACTATCTCAAAGGCGGCTGTGGCAGTAGGGGCAGACGGCCTCTTTATGGAAACACATGAAAATCCTGCTCAAGCCAAGAGTGATGGCGCAAATATGCTTCAACTTGACAAATTGGAAAGTCTGCTTAGCAAATTGGTTCAAATACGTAAGGCTCTTTGATTTATTTTGCTTTTTTTTAAATAAATAGTATGTTTTATATTTTGGTGTGTTTAACTTTATAGGAAAGGTAAGCTATTATTACCAAAATATAAAAAGGACTATTTATTTAATTTATGAGAAAGGACTATGCTATTGGTGTAGCCGCTATGGCTATACTATTTTCTGGAGTTTTGTCTTCATGTGACAACTCAGATGTATTTAAATCCAGCGATGCCTCACCACTGGAAGTACAATTGGCAAAAACACCTGATTTCAGGCTGTATTCAGGAAGTGAGGTACTATCTACAACATTTGCCAGAACTAAGGGTGATGTCAGTGTAAATGTAAACTATTTCAAGATTCAGGATTATGGTGGAGGAAAAAGCGAGTGGATGCAGAACCAATACCCGATTCTTTACCAATACTTTGACAACGCTCCGGAAAAATCGACTGACCGTAATGAACAGGTTTCACAAGCTGAGTATGAGGCTGTGATGTCATATCTGGCTAACCATCCAAATGAAGGAGGCACTACTTGTAACCTGACCAGATATTTTATCCAGAATGTTGGTTCATCGTATGATAATTACCAACTTAAGTTCATGAATGGCGCTTCTGTACATCATACACAAGAGGTTACCGGTGGCAACCAAATGGATTATCTGGAGTTTAACGGTACCCATATTTCTGACTATAATGCTCATTACGGCCCCCGTGCACTTTGTGTTGACATACCGTTGGTAAGTCCGCGTTATCGTGATTCATACGCAACCTTGAAACAGGATGACCATTACCGTTTCTACGTAATTGAGTATGCCGGCAAGAAAAATCTCTACCTGTGCTTTGACTATGCTACAAAGAAGTATGACAATGGTCAGATGGATTTTCAGGGTGACGGCGTTTATAATGACTGGGTAATCAAGATAATTCCTGCTGACGGATCTGAAATAACTGATCCGGATGATGGCGGTGGTGAAGGTGGTGACATTGAACCCGATACTCTGGATTTCTATGCCACGGATCATGTTGAGGTTAATCTTTCTGTGAATGACAAGCATGAGGAGGGTGACTGGATCCACACCAAGTTGAGCATTCATGTACGTGCTGTGACAGATGTTGAGATATTCATTCCTGTCAGCCAGAATTACTATTGCGATGTTGATGACATGAATCTGGTGATTTCACATGCACTAGATTTGCTGAAGTACATTCCGCAGCCGAGCACAGAGACATTTGAGATTGTAAACTCAGAAACCAGTGATGTTTATGAGGTAAGCGCAACCGTTGCATTTGAGGCAAATGGTATCCGTATTACAACTCATGGAATGACGGCAGGATTGCAGGAGTATCTTAACAACAAATATCATGATGGTTTGACATTTGAGATATGGAACTACTATAATGTGAATGCCATTGATCGTGAGACTCTTAAGCCGTACCTGGATGCAAGTACAGTTAAATTCACTGCAGATCCCACTTTATATGTAAATGCGTTTGCCCCGATAGGTGATGATAACCACAAGAATCCTTGGGATTGCGTAGTAACACCGCCTGCTGCGTACAGCGTATTTGCTGAGCGCACTCCGGAGAAGTATTATGATTATGATGTGATTTACAAGAAGCAATAAGCATTGAGTCCAAAAAGTAAAGGCTCGCCGTAACGCGGCGAGCCTTTATTTTTTTATTTGTGCTTATCAGTCAATCATCTCAAAGCCAGTGTAGGGAACAAGAGCCTTGGGAATCCTGATACCCTTCTCTGTCTGGTTGTTCTCCAGGATGGCTGCCACTATACGGGGCAGAGCCAGTGCTGAGCCGTTCAGTGTGTGGCAGAGCTCGGCTTTCTTCTCACCGGCCTTGCGGTAGCGGCACTTAAGACGGTTGGCCTGATAGGTGTCAAAGTTAGATACTGATGAAACCTCAAGCCAGCGACCCTGAGCCTCTGAATATACCTCAAAGTCATAACAGATGGCCGATGTGAAACTCTGGTCACCGCCGCACAGACGCAGGATGCGGTAGGGGAGTTCCAGTTTCTGGAGCAGGCCCTCTACGTGAGCAAGCATCTCCTTGTGGCTCTCAGCTGAGTGCTCGGGAGTGTCAATGCGTACTATCTCAATCTTTGAGAACTCATGCAGACGGTTCAGGCCGCGGACATCCTTGCCGTATGAGCCGGCCTCGCGACGGAAACACTCTGTGTATGCGCAGTTCTTGATGGGGAGCTGCTTCTCATCCAGAATTACATCGCGGTAGATGTTGGTTACAGGAACCTCAGCCGTAGGAATCAGGTAGAGGTCATCAACCTCGCAGTGATACATCTGGCCCTCCTTGTCAGGAAGCTGGCCAGTGCCGTAACCTGATGCCTGGTTGACAACGGTGGGAGGCATGATCTCTGTGTAACCGGCCTTGTTAGCCTCGGCCAGGAAGAAGTTGATGAGCGCACGCTGTAACTGTGCACCTTTTCCTATATATACAGGGAATCCGGCACCTGTAATCTTGACACCAAGGTCAAAATCAATCAGGTTGTACTTCTTGGCAAGCTCCCAGTGTGGAACCTTGGCCTCACCGTTCTGCGGGTTGCAGGTCCAGTTACCTACAGTATCCTGTCCGATGACGCACTCCTTGAGGTTTGACTTAACCACCCAGTTGTCCTCAGCGCATGTGCCCTCAGGAACCTCAGGGTAGGGTATGTTGGGAATTGTGCAGAGCAGGGCGGTCAGATCATTCTCAGCCTGCTCTTTCTTGGCCTCAAGTTCTGCGGCAGCCACCTTGAGCTCAGCAACCTTGGCTTTGGCCTGCTCAGCCTCATCCTTGTTGCCGGCCTTCATGGCCTGTCCGATCTTGGCTGCAAGCACCTTGCCCTCAGCAAGATTGTTATCCAACTGAGCCTGAGCCTTCTTTCTGTCATCATTCAGAGAGATAGCCTGGGCAATTGCCTCTTCAGCATTCTTGAAATGCTTCTTCTTAAGACCTGCAATAACTATGTCGGTCTGTTCTGTGATCTGCTTGAGTGTTAACATCGGGAAATAATCTTTTTAAATAAAAAAGGCCCACAGAATCAGTGAGCCTCTTTTATGTTGTTTAGTTTATCAGGCCTCAGCTTTCTCCTGTACGGGGATTACTGAAACATAGCTTCTGTCCTTGCGGCCTTTCTTGAACTGAACTGTTCCGTCAACCAGTGCGAACAGGGTGTGGTCCTTACCCATACCGATGTTCTCGCCCGGATGATGCTGTGTTCCGCGCTGACGTACTATGATGTTACCTGCTTTTGCATACTGTCCACCCCAAATCTTAACGCCAAGACGTTTGCTGGCAGACTCACGGCCGTTCTTAGAACTACCTACACCTTTTTTATGTGCCATATCTGTTTCGTTTTTTAGGGTTATGCTACTACTTCCTTAACCAGAAGCTCTGTGAACTGCTGGCGATGACCGTTCAGCTTACGGTATCCTTTTCTTCTTCTCTTGTGGAATACAAGAACCTTGTCACCCTTAACGAGTGCGCTCTTGACCTCACATACTACCTTTGCGCCGTCAATGGTGGGGGTACCTACGGTAACCTGACCGTCCTTATCGGCGAGAAGGATCTTCTCGAACTCTACGCTTGCACCAGCCTCAACGTCCTGAATGTGGTGCACGAACAGCTTCATTCCCTGTTCAATCTTGAACTGCTGTCCCTGAATTTCAGCAATAACGTACATTAAATCTTGCTTTTATTCTGTTTCTCCGTGAGGTGGTCCACCCTCTGTGGCAGGCACTTCTCAAACCTCTGCGGCACTAATCGGGCGCAAAATTAGTATTTTACGCCGTCACCACAAAATATTTCAGTTGTTTTTTTGCTCCTTGCCAAAGTGTTACGCATCGGCCCCATTTACAGGGGTTGTAGGGCCGATGAGCGTGTTACATCACCTTAATATAAATAGGTGTCCCACAGCAAACCGTGAGAGGACTATTGCTCAACGGACTTGCTGTGGAACACTCAGGCAAACAAGGGAGATTATTTCAGAAGCTAAAGAACATGTTATTCCATAATTCCTCAATGGAACCGTAGTGGATTTGGTCTGTGAACGGGATGTAGAGATCCTGCTGGGCCTGCACCTGGTCTGAGGTGATGTCTGTGGCTTTCAGTTCCATTTCAGTCTTTTTTGTTGATGTCTGCTTGTCAGTCTTTGAGAACATCTTTAAAAGCGGGTCCGGCTCAAATTCATGCTTGAAACGGCGGAACTGCTCGTTCCAAAGTTTGTCAGGGATCTCTTCGGCCCATCTCTCGGCCGCTCTGTCAGGGAGCAGGGCGTGGATTGTGGTGCCGCCGTCACGAGTGATCAGTATGGCGTTTGACTGCAGTGAATCAGCCTCCCGGATGGTTTTATGGATTGATGATGTCAGTCTGTCTGCCAGTTTGTAGTCTATGCGCATTGTGTCTGCAGAAGGGATGTGTCGGTCCGCTGTCTTGTCGTTGTCAAAGTATCTCAATACGAGCATATAACCTTTAGGGTCTTTCATGAGGAATATTCCGTAAGGCGGATATGTGGGCAGTACGGAGGTGTAGTTCCACGGGTTGAATGAATATCCGCAGATAAAGTTATCGGGGATAATCTGTACGGGAATGTTTGACCATTCACCTGTCTTGGGCGGGTAACTGCGGACAATGAAATTCATTGATGCGTTAAAAGCCGGAATCATGGACGGCTGCCATCCGTCTTTCATGGTGATTTCATAGTGTTTCCTGTCTACTCTTATATCTACTGTCTCATAATTTGGGCAGGTAACCATAATGCGGTCATCGGGATTGACCAGCCGGAATGAGAAATTGCCGTCTGAGTCTGTGGTGCTTTGTGCCATGATCCTGTCATAGTCATTCCTCTCAGTAACACTGGCTCCCGTTATCGGTCCTTTAGAGCCAATGACTGTACCGTAAATCAGGTCGCCGGCCTTGGGGGTATCCTGGGCGAATGCCGATGTGATTGCTGCTGCAACCAATAAAAAAGCGAATGTCTTTTTCATATCCGTGATTGTTTTGTTTGCAGCAAAAGTAGGTCTTGTATGTAAATTCCTCCAAGAAACAGGCGTTGCAAAACTGTTGCATTTGGTGTTTCACTGAAAAAAAGTGTAATTTCGCGGGCAAAATTAGAAAGACCGATGAATACTATCTGGATTGTATTACCTATTCTTACGTTACTGATGTTTGATTTGGGGCTTACGCTCAGGTTTGAGGACTTTGGAAAGGTTTTCCGTCATCCGTGGCCTATTGCGGTGGCTCTATTCGGGCAACTTGTGTTGCTCCCGATAATTGCTCTTGGGCTGGCTAAACTGTTCGGGCTTGGACCGGTGTTTTTCATCGGCCTTATTCTTATTGCCTGCTGTCCCGGCGGAAGTTCATCAAACGTGTTCTCCAGGTTGGCCGGGGGTGATGTGGCGCTGTCTGTCATACTTACGGCATTGAGCAGTGTGATTACGCTGTTTACCATTCCGGTAATAATGAGTTGGGCTACACAGATGATAGGGGAGAGCGTGGGCATTACGCTGCCCGTGGGTAATCTGATCAAGCAGAACCTGCTGCTTATGCTTGTGCCTGTGCTGCTGGGAATAGGCATGCACTATCTGTGGCCTAATGCGGCGGCAAAGACTGATAAGGTGCTTTCAAAACTGGCATTCCCGCTGCTGATGGTGCTGATTACCGTGTTTTATATTCAGCATCACAAGACCATTATTGATAATATAGGTGTTATTGGAGCCTGCGTTACGGCTCTGATCCTGGTTGCAATAACCTGCTCGTCGCTGCTGTCACGATTGGTCAAGAACAGCGCCGAGCAGCGTCGTACCGTGGTGATTGAGGTGGGTATGCAGAACGCGGCACAAGCCATTGCCATTGCGACCAGTCCTTTCATATTCGACAGTGCCGAGATGGCTATCCCCGCCATTCTCTACTCACTGATGATGAATGTGGTACTACTGATTTACGTCTTTGCTATCCGCAGAAAATGATACAATTGGGGACTGTCCCCAATTGTACTTTTTTTTAAAAAAGCAGTTCGTAGGTATCGTAAACTACGGCACGGGCACCAAAGCCCTCTTTCTGGGAGATAAGGCCTTCATTCAGATTGCTGCCGCCAACAAGAGTGGATGTGCCGTAGTCCATGTATTGACGGGAACTGAACACGTCATCCATCAGAGTGCCGAACAGAAGATCCAGGGCTCCGCTTGCCTTTCCCTCTTCTGACGATGCTATGTATTGCGTCTTGACGACAGTACCGGTATCATATATCACGGTTCCGGCTATGACCTTATCGGCATTCCTGACCACATACAGTTTTATATTGTCAGGGAAACGGCTATGCAACAGCCTGATCTCATCAAGGGTGTGCACTGGTTTGGAACCATATTTGTCATGGAGCAGTTCCGATAGGATATTCCAGTAATCCTCTATGTCCTTTTCAAAGTTACCTTCAGCAACCGTAAGGCTGTTCTTTGCCGCTTTCTTGTAACCGCGCTTGCGCAACGTGCTCAACGGGATGCGCTTTGACATGTCCACTATGGAACTTATCTCACGTTTCCTTATTGTGGCACCGTTTTGCGAGAGCGCATACAGGTCTTCATCGGCCGGTAATGAACTGTATATTCTGGGAACCGGTTTGTATATCCATCTTTTTGCTCCAAGATTCTTTTTCATCCAGTCAATGGCGCATCGGAACACCTCAAGCGCGTTCTCTGCGGTAAAGTTTGACCCGGTTATAAGACCGCCGTAAGTAAGTCCGCCGTGTGACTGGACTATGTTTTCATCCTTAAGCCAGTTTGCGGGCAGCAGCGCCAGCAACGCACCTTTTTTATAGAACATAAGGGAGCAATCAGTGAAACGGTCAGAGTGGTAGTCCATATATCCGCGGTCAAACAGGAAAGTGCCGTTCTTGGAACTCCTTACAAAACGGTTCCATATCTCACGGTGGGCAGGTTCATACTGCACCGCCACAACATTGTTGGAACTGTACTCCGGGTGGTCCAGCACATAATCTTCTGTACGGAAAGTGTGCGATGTAAGTACCATGACCGATGAGTTCGGCGCAAAATCCCTCAACTCGCACCAGATGCCGGGAGGCAACAGTATGCCCGATGATGCTGAATCCATCAGGATATCGGCCTTATCGGCCCCGTCATCAATCAACAGCCTGAAACTGCCGGTAACAGGTATCAGTACCTGTGAGCATTCTATGTGCGAATGTCCTCCGCGCGTCTTGTCGCCAGGCATGCCGTACATCCAGAATAC
>DBYQ01000031.1 GCA_002310015.1 Bacteroidales bacterium UBA1182 | reverse complement strand
AAGAAATACGGCGAGAGCAAGCTGTCTTACCAGCTGTTCCATGATGATGAGCGCACCACGTTTGATGACTTTGCGCTGCGCGCATCGGGCAATGACTGGAACTACACCATGTTCCGCGACGGCCTGCTCCAACAGGCTTGCCGCAGGGGCGGACTCAACCTTGCGCTGCAGGCGTTCCGTCCGTCGGCGGTATATCTTAACGGCGAATTCTTAGGAATACACAACATACGCGAAAAGGTCAACGAGGAGTATGTAAAAACCCGCTACGGGCTAAAAGCCGACACATTCGATATGATTGAAGGTGACCAGAACATTGAAGCCGGCGATATGGAGGAGTGGAACCACTACAAGGAACTGTGGCAGAAAGACCTGAGCGTACAGGCCAATTATGATGCCTTAGTCGAAATAATGGACGTTGAGAACTATACCGATTTCATGGTGGCGCAAATATGGAGCCATAATACATCGGTCAACCACAACCCCATGGCCTGGAAGCCAAAAGGCGAAGGTGTGTGGCGCTGGATATTCACTGACGGTGACCGCGGCTTTAACAAATATGCCGATGACTATGTCGACTGGTATGCCGGAAAGACCAACATGCCATTCGGCTCAATGCTCAATAATGACGGTTACCGCAAATATTTCTGCAAACGTACTGCCGACCTTCTGTTCACGGCGTTCAATCCTGAAGAGATTCAGCGCCAGGTGACTGAGCACGCCAAGGATATAGAGCCGCTAATGGAACAGCAGGTTCAGAGATGGCTGGGCACCAGCAGTTCCTACAGCGGAAATGCCCTTACATCGACCCGTCAGTGGCGCAGCAGGATAAGCTATCTGCGGGATTTTTGCAACGGCCGTCCCATTGTGCTGCTTTGGGATTTGTATGAGAACTACGGCGCGGGGGCACCTGCCCTACTCACTCTTACCGGCAAGTCCGGTTTTGAGTTCAACGGTCTCTCCATTGACAAGAACAAGTGGAGCGGATCATACCCCACCGATATGGAGATAACCCTTACGGCCGAAGAGCGCGTGGGTTATACGTTCAAGGGTTGGCGTGAAAATGCCGTAAAGAAGCTGATATCCACCGGCAGTCAATGGAAATATCTTGATGACGGAACCACTCCCTCCGGATGGTATTCAACTACGTTCAATGATTCAGGTTGGAAATCGGGCGCATCGCCTCTTGGATATGACACTGACAACAAGATGACGGACCTGATAAATACTACCGTGAACTACGGTTCCGAAAATTCCAAGTATGTCATTACATATTTCCGCCGCAAATTCACCATTGATGAAAATCCCTCATCCTACCTGCAGATAAAGCTCCGCCTTTTGCGCGATGACGGCGCGGTTGTATTCATCAACGGCAAGGAGATAATCCGCAGCAACCTCAGGGAGAACTATGAATCAAATCCGCTGGCTGATAATTACGCCATCCCCAAGCGTGCCGCAATAAGATATGTCACGTACGATATTGACCCATCATGTCTGCATCAGGGCGAAAACACCATAGCCGTTGAGGTGCACCAGAATGCCAGGAACAGCTCGGATATCATTATGGACGTTGAGCTCCTGGCAGTACTCAACCAGACGGCATCGCAAGACAGGCTGAGCGGACAAACCAGCCCCACAATCAAATTCTCAGTTGATTCCGATATAGCAGTAGAGGCAATGTATGAGCCCGATGGCCTTAACATGCTTCCTGATATAATATCCAGCGATATGACTCTGCTCAAGTCCAAGTCACCTTATTATACTGCGGCCGATGTCACTGTCGCCAAAGGTGCACGCCTGACCATTGAGCCGGGAGTTGAGATAAGGTTTGCACCCAATTCCTGCATGATTGTGAACGGAGGTCTTACCGCTCATGGTACTAGTTCGGACAGCATACGGTTTGTGCTCAACCCGCAATATGCCGGCCAGGCCTGGGGTGCTCTCTGCTTTATAAACAGCGATTCCAAGTCAACGCTCAGCTATGCAACCATGACCGATGCCAGTCAGGGTCCGCGCATGTACAACTGCGTGGCGGCCATATCGGCATACAACTGTACGCAACTGACGCTTGACCACCTGAATATAACCAATGTGACGAGCAATCCTATTGCGGCCCGTTACAGCGACGTGACGCTCACTAACAGCGTGATACACAGTCGCGTTACGGGTGACCTGATAAACATCAAGTACGGCTCTGGACGCGTAGAGCACTGCACGTTCATTGGCAATGATAAGGTTGATACCGATGCCATTGACTTTGACGGCATTAACGGCGGAATTATCAGGGATGTGGTGGCTCATCACTTCCTTGGCGACAACAGTGACGCCGTAGATATTGGCGAGCAGGCCCTTAACGTGATCATTGACAGCCTGTTTGCATACACTATCACCGACAAGGGCGTAAGCGTAGGCCAGCGCTCAAGCGTAAAGGTGAGCAACTCAACATTCATCCAGACCAACATGGGCGTTGCCGTTAAGGACTCATGTCATGCCGATATTGACAAATGCACGTTCTTTGCCGTGGCAACTCCGGTGGCCTGCTATGAGAAGGTCGAAGGCCGTCTGGGCGGAAACGCTGTAGTTACCGAATGTATACTTTCCAACAGCTATGACCAGACATACCAGTGCGATGCCAGATCCAGCATCAGGTTCAGCGGATCACTCTCTGACGGCGACACGCTCTCCATGGGCAACCTGTACGGTGATCCGCTGTTTGCATCGGCCACGGAGTTTCTGCTAACACCTGCCGACCTTAAGATTGGCTCTTTCTACATGCCAGAGACCCCGCAGATTGAACCCGTGATAAGTGAGATCTGCTACCACCCCATGCTTGATACCGAGTCAGAGTACATAAGGATTTACAATCCTGCCGATGCTCCTTTTGACATAAGCGGATACATTCTTAGTCAGGCCTTTGACTTTACATTCCCTGAAGGAAGCCTGATTCCGGCACATGGAAGCGTCTATGTTGCGGCCGATACCTCCAAGTTCACACCTGAAGTCAATGATGTTCAGGTATGGCAGTGGACTGATGGAAAGCTTTCCAACAAGGGTGAATCAGTGCGTCTTAGCAATGCGGCGGGCATTGTCGTTGACCAGGTGAGCTACATGAGCGTGGCTCCATGGCCTGTATCAGAACAATCAGGCACAACGGTACTGCTACTTACTGATCTGTATGCCGACAACCACATGGCGGCCAACTGGACCCTTAAACAGTATCCCAATAATGTGGAGCTGATTCCTGCTGCACCGGGTACGGATATAATTCACGACATCAGCGGACGCGCATTAGAGGGCCTGCCCCGTGGCTTTGTAATAATCAACGGCAGATTGTACTACTACAAAATGTGAAATTGGGGACAGTCCCCTTTTTCACACTTTTGCTCCAAATTTCCAAGCGCACGGTAGATTTTTTTGGGGTAAGGGTATAGGAAACCATGGCCGCCCGTGGGCTTG
>DBYQ01000037.1 GCA_002310015.1 Bacteroidales bacterium UBA1182 | reverse complement strand
GAACCCAGACCGCCCAGAGCGTATGCTGAACGGATGATAACCGGGTAACCCAGTTCACGTGCAGCAGCGCGTGCATCGTCCATAGTCTCAACGGCGTGGCTCTTTATGGTCTGTACGCCTATCTCATCAAGACGCTTGATAAAGAGGTCACGGTCCTCAGTGTCCATGATGGCTCTAACCTGAGTACCCAGCACCTTTACCTTATATTTATCCAGAACACCGTTCTGCTCCAGGGCAACACCGCAGTTCAGGGCGGTCTGGCCACCGAATGCCAACAGGATTGCATCGGGACGCTCCTTGGCAATCACCTTCTCAACAAAGAACGGGGTTACAGGGTAGAAATATACTCTGTCAGCAACACCCTCACTGGTCTGTACCGTAGCGATGTTAGGGTTAATGAGGATGGTCTCAATGTTCTCCTCCTTAAGAGCCTTGAGGGCCTGTGAACCTGAGTAATCGAATTCGCCGGCCTCACCTATCTTGAGTGCACCTGAACCCAGGAGCAGCACTTTCTTGTATTTCTTCAATGCCATAGTAGCGGGGTGTTAGAGTTTTGAAACAAAATCATCATAAATAAACATGGCGTCAGTGTTGACCTGATCGCTCTCTGAGTGGAACATCACGCCTACCCAAGGCTTGCGTGTGTTGTAGATGCCCTCAACAGAACCGTCATTCAGGTTCTTGAGATATACCTTCCACTGACCTACCACTGAATCCTCACGGATTGCGTAGTTGTGGTTCTGTGTGGTAATGTAGCATCGGTCCGTACCGGCCAGGATTACCGGCTGGTTCTGTGTGTGGTGACCGAACTTCAACTTATAGGTATCCATACCGCCGGCAAGTCCAAGCAGCAGGCATCCCATACCGATGCCCAATATCGGGGTATCGTTCTTGGCCATGAACTTCTGCAACTTGGTTACCACCTCACTACAGTAACTGGGGTTACCGGGACCGTCAGATATCACCAGACCGTCCATCTTTATCTTTGAGTAGTCATAGTTCCAGGGAACGCGTACTACCTTGAGATCCTCATTGATAAGGCAACGTACCACACCGGCCTTTACACCGCAGTCAACCAGGACAACCGTCTTCTTGCCGGCCTCATTGTAGGTTACAGGCTCCTCAACAGATACCTCCGGGAGCAGATTGGTATATGCATACTCCTCTGGTTTTGCCTTTCCGTCAAACAGGATCTTGGCGGTCATACTGCCGTGGTTGCGGATATGCTTGGTAAGTTCACGGGTATCAACGCCCATCACGCCTACCACCTTTTCACGCTTCATCCACTCTGCGAGTGACTCCTTGGCGTTCCAGTGGCTGTAATAGTCACTGATCTCACTTACTATCAGGGCACGAGCCTGTGCCTGGGCACTCTCAGCATTGGTAGGAAGTCCATTCTCATCATTTGTCATGGGCTGGATTCCATAGTTACCGATGACCGGATAGGTCATAACAATCAACTGACCGCGTGATGCTGGCTCAGTCAGGATCTCAGGATAACCTGCCATAGCGGTGTTGAATACCAACTCACCGCTTACCGGATGTTCGTAGCCGAATGACTCACCCTTAAAGCAGGTGCCGTCGGCCAAAATCAATGATACTGTCATTCTCTCTATTTATTGTGTTAAACTCTTCTCAATCACAGAGTAAAAAAAAGGAGAAACTGTAAACAACAATTCCTCCTTCTAAAAAATATTACTCTTGGAAACATTATTCCCACCGGTCTGCTTATGCTTTGGCGAGCAACTTATATTTCCTCTTTTTCTTAACATGCTGCAAAGGTACAGCTTTTCCTGCAATCATGTATAATAAGGTGAATAAGTTTTCAACAATTTTAGCATTATTATTCTGTTGTTCCGGCTCCTGCAAATGGAAAAAAACACAAAAAATAAATTTAGGCGCAGGGATGCTTGATACCACAGGGTGGCTTTGGTATTGCCATCCCGCCTGCATCAGGCCACCCTGCGTCTGAATGCTTGCATGTTTTAGTGCCCGTTGGGGCAGTTGGGGAGGGCAAATCCTACGGGCACACAGGCCGGACAGACCGACCGTAGTTGCGGGCGTTTTCGTACGCGAACTCTCTGCTAGATTCAAACACGATGAACCACGCCCAGATCGGAGATTCTGTGTAGAGTGTACTGGACCAGTAATTGCCGAGGGTGCCAGCGTTGTAGGGGCTCGTGTTTTCGCGGGAGCCGGCAGCCGGGAGGAAAATGAAGCGGTCTCTGTAACCGGCTATGTTACTGGTAACCTTATAACCTGCTACACCGTTGAACTCTGTGTTGTCGCTGCTATACCATGTCCAGATACAGTTTTTACGTAATTCATCCCAGTCTGCCATGGTGGGCATACGCCAAGTGCCTCCCCACTGGACGTGGGCCACATCATCTTCAGGGTCAAGAGTGGTCTTGGTATCTGTGAAACCATTATTACCAAATTCACTGTTGTTGCAGTATTTGGTCAGAGTAAGAATTCCAGTTCCATATTCGCAATTACACCACTTGTAGTAGAACCATCTGTAATCTGTCTTGGGTTCAGTCTCACCCCATGCAAAATAGTCACCATATTCCTCCGGTTTGGTGGCACCCACATTACATGTGGCCCATTTTACACTCAGGCCTAAATCAACATACTCGTGGTTCTGTTCTGCATTGGAACCATGATAAGAATCAATCAAAGCCTTGTTATACTCTATCAGATTCCTGTTTTTTTCAATCAACGTTCTATATCTACTGATTGTATCACCCAAACTACTAATCTTATCCTTTAAATTTTCAATTCTATATGAATTAGTTATCAGGGAGTCAAGAATGGTACGCTCCAAATCATCAATTCTATATAAACTCAATTTTAAGCTGTCTGACATATGGCCGATGGTCCGCATCAAATCAGCGCCGGATACAACAATCTTGCCATCAGCAAAAGTGACTTCTTTAACCTCATCAGTGTTAAGGGACAACTTAGTGCCATTATTCATTTCTACGGTCATGGTGTGACCATCATCCTGAGCATTAAGAGTCACGATACAACTAATCAGAACGAAAACGGTTAAGAATAACCTACTCAAAATACTATCAATACTTTTCATATGAATTTATGATAACTACATATCTGTAAGAATAATCACATTTTTCAAACCTAGTTCATAATGAGAATAGACTATGATGCTGACAACCTTATTTCTTAAGGATTTTGCAGGTTAAAGATTCTGATTTGATTATATATGTGCCTTCAGGTAGTTCCGCAATACTGAACGTAATAGAACCGTTATCATCGGTCTTATATGAAGCAAGGCTTTTACCATCAGTACCTATCACAGAAACTGAAATTCCGGGTTTAGCTCCAGTTATGTTAACCACATAGTTATCAAGTACTAACTTAGCTGAATTGGCATCATCCTTTATGGAGATTACCGCGTCATCAATATCAGTAAATGTAATTTTAGAGAGCTTTGACAATGGGTACTGCAACTCGGTCTTGGTGGTTTTGAGTACAAGATCAGTTTCCGTGTAAGTGATTACAGGCTTGTCTTCAAACCCGAAACTGAATTGCTGACCATCTTTCTGATGGATTGTCAGAGTATTCTGACTGAACACAGGGCATACCAGTAATGCCACTAAAGAGCAAATTAATAACCTTTTCATATAAATATCATTTTGCGTATATCCTTGTTAATAAGAACAATGCAAATATAACAAACAATTTGAACGATAAAAAAGACTGACACAAAAAAACGCCTGTTTCCAGGCGTTTTTTGATAAGGACAGACACAACAAGAACTTTTGTGTCAGAATGGTTTGTAGTTGAAGGATTCCTGGGTGGCGGCGCCGGCCAGGAAGTAGGCGGGACGGAGGGCAAAGAAGCCTTTGTATGTGTTGTGGTGATAGGTTGATACATCTATATCCTTGCAGACCTCTGTCCAGTTGTTACCGTCATTACTGCGCCATACAGTAACCAAGTTACGGTCATTCTTTATACGCACGTACAAATTTGAGCCGGCACTGACCGGATAACGTACGTTCATTTTGGGTTGTACCAACGCGGGTTCAACCATAGCCATCTGGGAATCGTAACCTTGTAAGCCTATGTATGCATCCTCATTATAGAAGAGGTAGAGGCCGGCGCGGGCATTCTGGCCGATGTTGAACTTGGCGGTTATCTCGTATGATGCATCCACTGCTGTGGTTGTCATAAGGGTGCCGCCATCAAAGCCGGGTTCCCACTTGGCCCACATGATGGGATTCTCATAGTGGCGCAGATAGTCATAGTCCTGCAGGCCTCCGTTCTCCCATTTGGCGCCGTCTTTCTCAGCCAGTACGGGCCAGCCGTCCTTGGTCCAGTTGACGCTCTCTATGATGGTGCTGCGGCCCAGGGTGTGGAATCCGTTCCTGTAAGCGTGATATACTATATACCAGTTGCCTTCAGGGTCATCTATAAGGGTTCCGTGACCTTTTGACCACCATGCTTCATCTGCCGAATAGGTATGTACGAGCGGATTGTGGGGGCTATTCTCCCATGGACCGGTTACTGATTTGCTGCGGGCCACCACACACATATGGCTGGTTACAGGACCGGCTGTGCCGCCCTCGGCGCTGACCAGATAATACCAGTCACCGCGCTTGAGTATCTTGGGTGACTCCAGCCACATACCCTCAGTCTCCCACTCCTCAGGATACTGCCAGGGGTCATAAACCTTCCTGTTTGGACCGGTTATTGAGAGACCGTCATCAGACAGCGGAGCCACGTGACCGTCATTTGTATAGAGGTAACGTTTGCCGTCAGCATCAATGGCATGACCTGGATCAATTCCGCTTACACGCAGTTTAATGGGTTCACTCCAAGGACCTTCCATCTTATCGGCAGTGACCACAAAGTTCTCGCCGCTGCTTGTGGGATAATAGATGTAGTACTTGCCGTTAACCTTGCAAAGGTCAGGTGCATAGATTGAATAGTCATGGCCCTGCACCGCACGTGCAATAGGCTCCCAATGCAAAAGGTCTGTAGAGTGCCAGATGAGCAGTCCGGGATAATAGGTGAAGTTGGAATGGGTCATGTAGTAATCATTACCGTCACGCAGGATGGTGGGATCAGGATAGTCACCCGGGAATATGCACACTTTGATGGGAGCCTTCTGCTCCTTGCAGCCTGCCATAAGCAGAGACAATGCTGCAACAGTCATTATAAGATACTTCTTCATAATCAGGTTAGTATAATTTTCAATTAACAACTTCGTTGCTGATTTTTGTCGCGTCTCGGGATAGTTCAAGCAAGCTTGACTCTCCTCTCGCTACTCCAAAAATTTTCAATTTTCAATTCTCAATTAAATTATTGATCGGATTAGCATAAATCCCCAAAAATATATCCCCCAAAGTAGGATCATCACTGTATTTGTTAAGCTCCGCCATACGAGCCACAAAGGCGTCATACTGCTCTTGGGTGTAACGATCAGAGTAGTGGGTGTTACCGTAGCGCAAATCATGTGCAATGTATGCATTCGGGAACAGACGGTAGTCACCGCAGATACGGCGGTCTATCAGGTGTGCCACTTCACGGTGGAACTGAACATTGGGCACGTCACTCAACGCTTCCAGCTCTTCACGGCGCAGCGGATCGCATATCTGGAAGTGTACCCTGCCCTTGTCCTGAATTATTCCGGTAAGGATGCTGTTAAGGTCCTCACCCGGTTTCTTTATGTAAGGTTCACCGTTACGGGATTCATACAGTTCCAGAGCCTTAAGTATGTCACATGACTCCCACTCGTATGAGACCGATACGGGCACGATATTCAACTCATCAAGCGCATCCACACGGTCCTTGGGGCCGCTCATGCCGAACATCTTTATCACACCCTGGTCTGTACGGTCTATGCCGTCCTTGGTGCGGCCGTTACGCTGTGCAATCCAGACAGACTGATGCTTTTCTGTAATTGCATATCGGATATATTCTGACAGATGGACCGATGTGGTGTAGAGATCGCGCGGGTTACGTCCACGGTCCACACGGAACATCTTGTTGCTCTTGCCAATATCAACCACCAGTTCGCCCTGCATAAGGTTGGAGCCGAAAGTTATCTCACCCGTATCATGACCGCCGTCCCTAAACAGCACATACATTAGGATACATGAATCCAGTACTATATCCCTATGGTTGCTTATGTAAAGATACCTTTTTGACGTATCCAGTTTCTCAATACCTCCAAGTGTAAATTCCGATATAGTACCCTCAATGACCTGTTTGTTCAAAGGGATCATGGCTCCGTACTGGAAGTCATATATGGTCTTGAAACTGCGTACCTTTTCAGCAGCCTCTTCAACAGTCAGTTCAGGGAACACGAACTGCGCCACCAGCGGGAATGAACTGTTGGATGCAATGCGTTGCATCGCAGCGGGTATCTCCTCGTCACGATACGGACGGATATCATCAAATTTGTGGTAATCTGTCATTTTCTTTGGTCTATGAATTTAACCGGTTTACGGCCTGTAGGCGGATAGTTTATTGCATGTATCTCATCCACAGCACAGATCTCAATCTCGGGAGCCACACGTATACGTGAGCGGAAACTGTCCTTGAGTTCCTTGACCACATCAAATCCCGGGGCACGTTTGAGTCCTATCTTTACAAGTACGTCATCAGTTCCTGCAGCACTGTTACGCACAATCACCACATAGTTCTCCACATAATCAGTATTGTCAAGTACATCGTTGATGGCAGGCGGATAGAGTGTGGTACCCTTAAGCTTGATCATATTGTTCTTGCGGCCCAACAGCGGCGACAGACGGTATGACCACCTGCCACATCGGCACTGCTCCACATGCTTGCAGGCAATATCGCCTGTACGGAAACGCAGCAGAGGCATACCCTCAACACCAAGCGTAGTAACAACCACCTCACCGGGCTGACCATCGGCCACGGGCATACCGTCCTCACCTATAATCTCAACGATTATAAGCTCCGGATGTACATGACCTCCCATGCCGTACTCACACTCACTGAAAGTGGCACCCATCTCTGTCGATGAATATGTAGCAAAGAGCTTTACCTCCGGCCACTTTTCATGGATCTGGCGACCAAGCAGGTTGAGTTCAAAGTTCTGGTCACGCAAGCCCTCGCCTATACCAATTATACGGCGTATGCTGCTTGAGCGGTAATCTATATCATGCGCCTCTGCGTAATCTATCAGCTTCAGTATGAATGAGGGAACGCACATGATGGCATCGGGATGGAAACGGCGGATGGTATCCCACTGCAGTTCAGGGATGCCGTTGCCCACGCGGATTACACCTGCGCCCATCTCCCTGAGTCCAAGGAAATAGGCCATGCCCGCCATGAAACGTTTGTCAAGTGTGGTCATGAGCTGTACGACGCTCTCATCAGTCAGTCCTGCGCACTCAAATGATTTTTTTTCATTATATGCCAGACGCTGCAGGTCTTTCTCCGTACAACCGAACAGGACAGGATCGCCAAGCGTTCCGGATGTCGTTATGTAGTCAACTATCTGCTTCTTGGGAACGCAGCAGAAATCATCGTTATAAAGCTGCAGGTCTTTCTTTTCAGTAAACGGAATACGTGTAAGGTCCTCCAGTTGTACTATTTTGTCTATGTTTATCCCGTAACTGTCAAACACGCGCCTGTAATAAGGCGAATTATTCTTGAGATAAAGCAGATGCTTATGCAGCAGGTCCTCCTGAAAGGACTTTATCTCTGCCGGTGATGAAAACTCTATATCATTCATATAATCCTCTAAGCCAAATCAAAAACTCATCTCTCCATTTACGGCTCTGCGGGGAACCGTAAATATCACTCACTCCAAACCCGTGCTTGCCGGTCTCATAAAGTATATACTTATGGTTTACACCTGCATCGGTAAGAGCTTTGTCCAAAATTACAGAATTATGCCAATCTACAACAGGATCGTCCTTACAATTTATCAAAAACACGGGCGGACAGTCATCGGGGATGTTATCCTCGATAGACATCATATCCCGTTTTCTGCTGCTGTAAACGCCCCACTCTCCCAGCAGTCCCCTGCGGGAACGCCTATGGGCATACTCCCCATTCATGGTGACCACCGGATAAATGGCACACACAAAATCGGGTCTAAGAGATACTGCAGAGGGACCTTCCGGAAGATTGGTATAATCCGTACCGCTGAAACAGGCCGATGACAACGCCAGATGTCCTCCTGCCGAAAACCCCATCACGCCCACACGCTGCGGATCTATACCCAGACTGTCGGCGTTCTCACGTACATAACGGATGGTACGCTGGATATCACATATCATATCAGGATGTCTGCGGCCACGGAACAGAAAACGGTAATGCCAGATGAAGGAACCCAGCCCGGCGGTACGGTACTGAAGCAGCACTGCGTTTACACCATTGTCACGAAGCCATTCTGCCACCTCTATACCTTCACCCTTTACATCCAGCCAATGGTAACTGCCGCCGGGACATACGATAACCGTCGGTGCATTACGGCTGTCATCTGCCAAATAAGGCGTAACCTTAACCTCATCGGCATGCTTTTCCAGTCCGGCCCAAGGAGTAATTGTCCTGCTGCTCGGGATTATGACTGCCAAAAAAGAGAATAGCAGGCTTGTCAGCATCACTTACCCAAGAGTTTCATAATCTCCTCCCGATCCATCTGACGGTACTTGTGCTGTGGATCGGCATTGAAATCCACCACAAAGTACTCCTCGTCATAAAAAGACAGTTTGGAGTTTGTATTGGGATTACATTCTACGTAAACGATTTCACTCAGATTCAAGCCTTTAGCCTCACAAATCTGGTCTGCCAGCTTCTGCCCGGCATAGGTTACCGATGTACCCGGATTATCCTGATACAGTTCCGTCACAATGACGAATGTCTTGCCCTCAACCGTACGTATCTTGAGCCCGCAGGATGAAGGCATATCCCATTCACCTTTAAAGGCAAATATCTCATCATAATAGTCTGGTGATACTTTCATGAATTTACTGTTTTAATGTTTCTAACCACATCCTTTCCGAATGACTTGTTGGCCAGGCGGCGGTCACGCGGGCGGTAAGTACCCTCCTCCATCTCACGCAGGGCCACGTTGCAAAACAGACGGAACATTTTCTGCTCCTGGCTCTCATCGGCATAGAAACTCTTCCATGCATAGTCATAGAGTTCCTGGAGGCGCTCCGGGCTCATGTGCTTGGGCTGGAACACCACCTGACCGGCGTTGTAATGGTTCCAGTCAAAGTCAAAGATACGGCCCTGACGCAGCAGGTCATCATACCCCTTGGTATGCGGGAACGGAGTCATCACAGTAAACTCTGCAAGGTCAAGGTCAATCTCACCTAAGAAATCAATCAGACGCTTTATGTCATCCTCAGTCTGGTTGTCAAGTCCCAGAAGGATTGTGCCTTCCACGCCTATTCCGTAATCATGATAACGCTTTACGCGCTCCTTGATGTAATCCGATGTATCATACACGGCCTGATACACATACCATGCACCAGCCTTTGCTGCCAGATCAAGCACCTCAGGGTCATCCTCAATGGTATGGCTTATCCATTTCTTCTTGAGCGGGGCAATGGCTGTAAAGAGCTCTTTCTCCCACTCCTTATTCTGTGCCAAAGAGTTATCTACAATAAACAGACGGTTGTTCTCAATGGCAGCCATATCCTCAACCACCTTGTCTATGGGACGCGGACGGAACTTGCGACCACCCAGATATGATACGGCGCAGGGATAGCAGCTGAACCTGCACCCGCGGCTGGCATGGAACAGATCCACCATCTGAACGCCCTTGTGGTTATAAAGCTCACGCTTGTAGAGGTCACGACGGCACGGACCTACAGACTCAATGGGAGGCATATTACCCATATAGTTGTATATCTTCTTGAGCTTGCCGTTTACCCAATCCAGCATTACCTGCTCGGAACGGCCTTCTGACTCTCCCAGAAATACGCTGTCCACATGATTGACCATCTCCTCGGCATGAAGCATGGTTGAGATACCTCCGGCTGCAACCAGTTTGCCGCGCTTGTGATACTCATCAGCTATCTCCCAGCCGCGTTTGACCTGAGTGCTAAGCATCATAGAGAGTGCCACGCCGTCACACTCTTCATCAAAATCTATAGGCTCAACGTTCTCATCGGTAAATGACACATCCACCCATTCCGGTAACGTGGCGGCAAACGCCACAGGCCCGTGAGGCGGCAGGTTAAAGGTTGTCTGGCCTCTCAGTTTCTGCCACTTGGGGTATATGAGCTTAAGCTTGAAAGTGTTCATATCGTCCTCTATATTACTTGTTTGCTATTATTTCCTTGCTATTACTTCCTTTATTCCGTTCAATACGGAATCATCTGCAAATATAGTCTGAATGGTTTCAATTGCAGTCATCGGCACTCCACCAATTCCATGCATATTTACATTTTGTCCTGTAAGCAACAGGTTCCTTACCTTTGTCTTGATAGGAATAATTGATGCCGCCATGTTGCCGCAATCCTTGAAAAGGCCGTATGCACCGGCTCTGCGGGTACCGAACCAATCCCTGAATGTAAGCGGTGATGAGGCGAATATATCATCTGCCGCCTCCCTTATTCCTGGGAAACATTTCTCCACAAGAGCCATGACCCTCTCTGTACGTTCCTTCTTCCATGCCTCATAAGACTCTCCACGGCGTCCGGAACGGGTGCTCTCCCACTCCTTCACTTCTTCAAAGTCCATAAGACAATATACCGTCATATGTGAAGCCCATCCGTCGCGGCCCTCGGCAAAGAAGCAGTTTGCCCCATGAGGCCAAGCCCCTGTCTCATACCGGGCCATCTTCCATGTATTCTCCATGCTGTCAATGACAGATACAGGATGACCGGGAAAACGTACCGCACCAGGCTTGAGCTTGATGAATACCTTGAATGCCGATGCCGTATCAGGGATGCTCTCTATACGGTTGCAATAACCTGTGGTGAAGGCTTTACCGTCAATCATCGGAATAAGCGAAGACGGATGGATGTCACTGATATACCAGTCACCACGATATTCATTACCTGCCTTGTCTGCCACACACTCCACATTCATGTCCGATACACGGACAGATGTCACCTCACATCGAGTCAGCACACGGCCTCCGGCATCTTCTATCACACTCTTCAGAGCCTCAGCCAACTGTCCGGAACCGCCGTCAAACCAACAGGGGTTCTCCATGAAAAGAGCGGAGATCATTATGTGAATATATGCAGGTGAATGTCCCGGGATACCGGAGTATAACGGATTTACAGATGCCAGGAGAGCACGGAGTTCCGTATCTTTCACATACTTGGCTATGAAAGCATCGGCAGGCATAAAGAACTCAGGCGAGTGGTTATCATTACTGCCCAGGCTCTCTAAATAGAACAGCTTTTCCTCATGCGATATACGGAACACGGCATCTACATATTGCCTTATGTTCTCTTTCTCATGCGGGAACAAGCCTGACAGATAATCCACAAAAGCATCTCTGCCTGCAGGCAGATTATATGTGCGCCCGCTATCGGCATATCTGACACTCAACATCAGGTCTGAACGGCGAATGCGTAATCTGTCCATTATTCCCAGATAGCGGCAAATGCTGTTCAGTATTCCTCCTTCATTGAAACCTCCTGCCACATGCATTCCGGTCTCATAGGTCTCACCGCCACGTACAAATGTCTGCAGTCCGCCACCTATGCTGCTGTTTTTCTCAAGCACGGTAACCCTGATACCCCGTTTAGCCAAGAGAGCTCCACAGAACAAGCCGCCCATTCCTGCACCTATTATCACCACCTCCATAATCAGCTCTCCCTTATCACTTTTAGGTTATCAGGAATATCATCATATTCAGTCTCAAGCTTATAGCACATATCGGCATACCATTTCTCATAGAACTTATGGAATGTCTTGGTACGCTCCCTGGCATCGGCCCCCCAGCTCATATCATCAGGAGCCACACGCTTGCCTATGGTGACGGTGATATGTCCGGGACGGAGCATGAATTCCTTCTTGGGCAGAGCATAGCCCACCCCGTGCAGACATACGGGCAAAATGTCAAGACCCAGTTCCTGGGCCAGATGGAATGCACCTTTATGGAAACGCAGTATGGAACAATCCACTGAGCGCGTCCCCTCAGGGAATATGAGAATGGAATATCCACGTTCTGCCAGACTACGGAAACGGGGCATATATTCCTCAATGCCCTCAGCCGCAGGAACAAACTCGGCACGTCTTATAAGCGCGCCATAGATAGGATTGTGCCATACCCAGTCATTGGTTACAACTATCATCCTGGGGGTAAGCATAAGCAGACACATAAGGTCCAGATGTGACTGATGGTTGCTTATTATCACCGCCGGTTTACTGAATGTCTCACCCACACTGTTGTCAAACGTAAAGTTCACGGCTGGTACCCTGCGTATCACCAGATTGGCAAACCTGTAGAGCAGGTTATGGAGAAAGCGGTCTTTCCACTCCCTCTTCTTGCCTAAGAACATAACCAACACCACAGGGGTGCAAATGACAACTGAAACCAAAAGGAATCCGAACGCCCAGGCACTGCGCAGGATGCGCATTATCGTAACAGGCATGGCACGCACCTTACCGTCCTTCATGGTCATCCAACGGAACAGCCACTCAGGCAGGAAATGCGCCATGACAACCACCACAAACATTCCCAGCATGGTAATCTCGGCCAGTGAACGCATGGCCGGATGCTTGGCGAATATAAGGGTTCCGATACCTATGAACATTATCACTGCCGATATTATCACACTCTTGCGGCGCTCATCGACAGTCCTAACACCCGTCTTGTACTCATGAATCAAGCCTTCAGTAATGAAGATGGTATAGTCATCACCCTGTCCAAAGATAAACGTAGCCAGTATTATGCTTACTATATTGAACTGTATGCCCAGCATATTCATTATGCCCAATATCCATATCCAGCCCACAGTCAGCGGCAGGAATGAGATGAGAGCCAGTTCCAGCTTACCGAATGATATCCAGAGGAATGCAAATACAATGAATCCGCACATGAACAGCACCATGTTGAAATCATCGGAAAGTGATTTTACAAGTGATGCCATAACCTCGCTCATATTGACAGGAGTGACATCCTGGGCCGATACTATTTCAGGCTCCGAGTTCACAGACTCCATGAACGGAGCAAAAGCATTCTCCCTGAATCCCTGCTCACGTGCCTGTTCACGGAGTTCTGTAAGGACCGATGCATGACCCTTCCAGAATTCAGTCCAACGGTGCCCCACTGCCTCCTTCTCAGATTCCGGTGCAAGCATACCGGCCAGGACAGAGAGGCGGTCTGCGCCTGCATCACCCACGCTGCCGGATATGAACTGCAGATCCTCCTTTTGCTGGGGAGTCATGTAGTTGATATGGTTCAGGTCAGTATCGAACTTGCTGCTGCCACCCCATATCAGAATTGCTATGGTAACAAGGATGACTATCGGAGATACTATACGGCACAGACTGCTGCTGCCGGTAACGGGCATCTCTTCTGCCCTGACCTCATCTTTAGGAGCTTTTACTCCTGCCCGGGCAAATACGGGAAGGAATACCAATGAGAATATTATCGTACCGGCCAGCATGAATGATCCGAACAGAGCCAGGTCATGCATGGCCTGCGCCTTAAGGAAGAGCAGGCATAGGAATGCACTCACGGTAGTGATGTTGCCCACAAGCAGCGGCACCACCATCTCAGCTAATGATTCACGGTTATCGGCCGTATCACGCAGCGAATGCAGGAAATGGAGCGGATAGTTGGCCGCAATGCCCACTATCACGGACCCTATGCCAATTACTATTATCGATACAGAGTCTTTTATACATCCTATCAGCCCCAATGCAAACACAGCTCCGAAAAGCAGGGTGGCAGCTATCCACAAGATATAGTCAAGGCGTTTGAATGAGAACCACAACACAGCCAGAATACCTATCACCGCCAGTGCCACAGCAAGGATGCTGTCCTTTTTTATCCTGTCAGCATTGGTAACGGCTATCACAGGAGCGCCCACGGCAGATACCCGGATACCGGTTTCAGCCGTTACCTGTGCGCCCGTCATTTCAACCAGTTCTACCAGCTGGGCATTACGGCCCGATTCACTCTCTCCAAACGGTGATTCAAAAAGAAGCAGTCCTGCCGGTTCAGTGCGGTGCAGTATATGTCCATCTACAAGCCTGTATCCGCCGTCGCTGCCTATATCGGCCAACCCTGACAGCACGTTACTGAAGAGTCCCAGCGGGTCATACGGTATAGTGCTTGCGGTAAAACTGCCGGTAAGCATCTGCAGCGAACGCTTGTCAGCCTCAAGGCTCTTACCTACATATCCAGGCTGTGACAGCAAGGAATCCATACGGCGGTAATCATCGGGAGTAAGGAAGCTTGCGTAATGCTCCTGCACGAACTGAATCAGTTCCAATGCCATTGACTCATCGGCCTGGGCACTCATTTCAGGCACGAGTTCCAGAGTGTCATTCCTGAACCACTGCTCCTCAAACAGGTCCATGGCATTCATGATATCATCATCTGACGCATCATCAGCGGCACGGAAAATAACCGCTATGTCATTCTGTCTTGACACCGTTTCCATAAACTCAGTCTGACGGCTGTCAGAACGGTCTATGGGCAGGAATCCTGCAATATCCTCCTCATAATGCAAACGGCACAGTGACAATACTGACAGAGCCACAATGACGACAACGATCAAGGCTGCCACCCCCTTGCGGCACTTGAGCTGGTCATATATCCTTAGAAAGAAATCAACCATGGCTCTTACGTCTTATCTTTCTGACCAATGCCGCCGGCACAGCGTAAAAAAGAGCACCAAAGCAAAGCAGTGTGTTCAGAACGGAAATCCTGAAAAAATCCCGGAACGGGCGGAAATGTGAAACCCGCTCTCCGGCAGGGGCATACCAGACACGTACCGGCACCGTCTCTACCCGTACGCCATGCCATGCCGCAAAGACCAAAAGCTCCAGTTCAGCCTCATATCGGGATGTCAACAGGCCCATCCCGTAAAGCGCATCAAGCGGATAAATACGGAATCCGGATTGCGTGTCATCAACCTTCTGAGCTGTCTGCAGACGGAACCAGAAGTTAGAGAACCTGTTGGCAAACGTATTCTGACGCGGCATATTCTCACTTGTAAGATTACGGCATCCCACTATTATACTATCCGGATGCTCATCAGACATACTTGTGAGTGCGGGTATATCCTCAGGAAAATGCTGTCCGTCAGAATCAATTGTAATGGCATGGGTAAAACCGTTCTTACAGGCATATTCCAACCCTGTCTTAAGGGCCTTTCCCTTGCCAGAGTTACGTTCATGGGTAAGGAGTGTTATGTCTGATCCGCATAACACGGATAACGTGTTGTCCGTACTGCCGTCATTTACCACAATCACATCAGGGCATACCTTAAGCGCACGCTCCACCACAGCAGCCACAGTGCCGCCGTTATTGAATGTGGGTATTATGACGCAGTATCTTGACATCTCAGAAAGCTTCTCTTACAAGAAAGACTGAAAACTTAAGAAACACATCAGCGGTATTCTCCCTGCGGGCAATGACGCCCTGTGCCCTAATACCACCCTCCTCTTCACTGACAGAACTGAACAGCACTGATATCCTGCTGTCAATCAGGGGTGATATCAGATTTGTAAACTTTACGTTCTTTATATTCCTGATGAACAAAGGCATCCCCTCCTGTTCTGAGAGTATCTCCTGAATCATCTGCAGGATACATACTCCGGGAGTAACAGGCTGTCCGGGAAAGTGTGCCTTATAAATGAGATGGTCAGGATTCAGTATCACGTTGAACCCTGACTGTCCCTCCGGCAAGCCCTCCATGCGGGACTCTATCTTGAAGAAATCACCATTCAGTCTCATAGTCACCGTTAAGTTTCACGTTGCTTATCAGTATCTCCGTGCTGCCTCCACCGCTGTCCTCCATCATAAGACGCCTGAGCAAGCGGGTATCGGGATCAAATCCCAACACAATCTGTGAAAACATCTTCTTCATGTCACGGCGCTGCGGAACAAGCAGGGCCTTCCATTCACTGCCCTCATCCGTAACCGTCACCCGGAACGTGCGTTTATCCTTAAGCATTTCACCCGACATACATCCCAGGATCATGCCCGATATTCCTTTGTACAGCCTTCCGGCATCACCGCTCATGACGTTCTCATCACCAGTACCCGTCATGACGTTGTCACCGTCAACCTTAAGTTTCCATTCAAATGGTTCCGTATAGTTGAGACAGAATCTTGAAGGCCGGATATAAACCATGGTCCCCGATGATTCCTGGGGATCGTCCATAAGAGGAACCCGCCTGGTCTGGCTTATTTCACATTTCATGGAGTTCATGTCAGAACATGCCCTGACGATGCTCTCTATCATCTCATCCTCAGTCTGCCCGCCGTTGGACGGCACAGCCAGGACGCCCACCGCCATAAGCAGGACCACACATGTCAATATCAGATATATCCTTTTCATGTCATCTGCTTATTAATGCCGCACCAACCAGTATAAGACCTATGCCTATCCATCGTCCCACAGGTATCTGCTCACCTAAGAAAGCCATAGCGCCCAGCATTCCGAACACAAAACTCAGGCAACTGAGCGGATAAGCCACACTGAGCGGGAAGTTCTTCATAATGTAGAACCACAGCACCGTAGCGCCACCCATGGAGAGACCGCATCCCAGCCACCACCAGTTTGTCATCTCCTTGCCTATGAAACGCCAGAAACCCTGATACTGGCTCATGTTGTTCAGGGCCAGTTTCATCATAAGCTGTCCGGCCGCCAACAGTATGCTCTGCAGCAATGAGTATGGTATTATCTTCCACATACCGGTTTCAGTAATGAGAATGAGTAATGACGTCCCTCAACCACATTGACCACCAGAATGCCCTTGCTGCACTCCACAGGTTTACCCGATACGGATAGTACAGAGGGTACACGGCCGTCACGCATGCAGCATGCCGCAGCGTAGAATCCCGTGGCCGATGATGAGAAGTTCACCCCAAAGAGAGGCTTGTATAGTAGTTGCGGAATACCCGGAAGAAAGCTGTCCAGGAATCCGTACCATGAATCGTTTTCACTGTTGCCGCTCCTGCCGGTCATGACGGCATCGATGCCGCTTGCAGTAAATTCTGCTACAATCGCTTTAAGGTCATCAGCTGACGGGGTGTCAACCAGACGTACGCCATCCAGTGTACAATAAGCGTCGCCACTCTCAGCCAACAGGACCGATACAGCCGCCTCGCTGCATATCTCGCCCTCCTTTACGTGACCTGCCTTGCGTACAAAGCCTGAGAACACAGGTGACATCTCATCGTGGCTACCCACAAGAGCACTCCGTATCCTGCCTATACGGAACTGCATCCAGGCATCATACAGGGCGCTGTCAAACGAGAAGCCCTTCTGTGAATATGTAGAGTTGTATCCATGACAATGGGTATGGATTCCAATCAGTGACGATGCCGTATTGTGTGTGGACTGCATGAACTGCGTAGGTTTGAGCAACTGCTCACCTTCACGTACAAGCGCATCCAGAAAAAGTTCCGTATTCTCGATGCTGCCGAATCCCGTACCTGTAATAATGGCATCCGGATTGTCAATTCCACCCTCCTGTAATGCCGATAGCGATGTAGCCAGTGCACGTTTAAGCAGTTTACCCATGCGGCGGGCGTCACCGGCCGATATGAACTGCTTGAAATCAGGATCAACGGCACGTACATAATCCTCTGAGTAGTTCAGGGGATTGTCCATCCACTCCTCAGACAGCGGGGCCTGGATTGATATCTGCTTGGCAGACAGAATCTTTATAGGTTTCCTTTCCATACTTATTCTGCTGCTGAAATTACCAATGATGAATCGTTGCCGCCAAACCCGAACGAGTTGCAGAGCACATGACGCAGCCTGCATCCTTCATTGAGATCCATGTTGGGCACGATGCCGTTCTCCATGGGATGCTCAAATGCATAGTTTACAGGTATGAAACCGTTCCTCAATGCCAGAATGCAGATAACGGTCTCAATTGCTCCCGATGCACTTGTGGTATGTCCAGTCATGGATTTGGTTGATGACACCGGCGGCATACTGCTGCCGAACAGGCGTTTCATAGCCTGGCTCTCACTCTCATCATTATTGGGAGTACCGGTACCGTGAGCGTTTACATAATCTATATCCACAGGCTTCAGGCCAGCCTCCTTAAGGGCCTTTGTCATAGCCAGATATGCGCCCTCGCCGTCAGGTGATGAAGCGGTCTGGTGGAAAGCGTCGCAGGCATTGCCGTAACCAGAGAGGCGTGCCAGAGCCTTGGCGTTACGGGCTGCCGCATGTCCGGCCTCTTCAAGCACCACAAAGGCTGCACCCTCACCCAGATTCAGTCCTGCACGCTCCGCATCAAACGGACGGCACTGGCTGTGATCCAGAATCATCAGTGAGTTGAAACCGTTCAGGTGAAACTTGGTTATACACTCCGAGCCTCCGGCCACAACAATATCGGCCTCACCCAGACGGATCATATCGGCCGCCATCTCAATGGCATTGGCTGCCGATGAACATGCCGTGGATATGGTGGTTATAATCCTGAAACGACCGAACCTGTCAGCTATCATCTCAGAGCATGAGCCGCAGTCATGGGTGTTTATATAAGCGTTACGGCTGTCATTCCCGATGAAATCCAGATAGTACTGCTCACTCTTGTCCATGCCGCCTACGGTGGTGCCGTTCACAAAACCGCACTCCTTAAGGTCTTGAGCATTCAGCCCGGCCTCACCCAGAGCCTCGTGCAGGGCTATCATTCCCATCAGTGCCGTACGGGTTGTAGGAGTACCGGGAACAATGCCCATCATACGCTCCATCTCCTCATCGGACAGCTTGACCTCACCTACGGGAAACTCCGTATGCCCGGTCTTGAGATACTTGAGAGGCCCCACTCCGGTACGTACCTTGAGGAGCGAATCAAGAACCTGTCCGCAATCCTGGCCTATGGCACTTACTATGCCGCAGCCGGTTATCAGCACTGATCTATCCTGCATTTATCTGGTGCGGTTTTTCTGAATGTAATCAGCCATCACATTGATGGACTTGAATATCTCCTTACCCTTGGCAGGATCCTGCAGCTTGATGCCGTAGTTCTTCTCCATGAGCACTATAAGCTCAAGGGCATCAATTGAATCAAGGCCCAGACCTTCACCGAACAGAGGAGCGTCATTGTCTATATCCTCAGGTTTGATGTCTTCAAGATTAAGAACCTCAATAATCTCCTGCTTCAGCTTAAGAATCATCTCTTCCATAATATCACTTATTGTTTAAAATGTTAATCATCCGTTTAAGTTGTCCCTCTATCCAGCCGGTATCGGCAGCATCCTCTCTGCGCACTACCGTCATGAAAGCCTGGAAATCATCGTTTCGTGAGCTGTCCACCCATCCTGCAAGAATGATGTCAGTTACCTGATCCTGAAAAGCGCAGGCCAGATGGAAGGCCATCTGAGCAGCATCAGGAGCCTCTGTAACGTAGAAAGATGTCTCTCCGCGCCAATGGTTACGGATAGCTATCTCACCCGTTACGATGTTAGGCAGGGTATATACGAAAAGTGCCGGGCTGGGATAATAATTATCCTTGTCCTGAATTGTCTCCTGATAGTTTCTGTCAGCGCATAGTGACGCCGTTGCGCCGAATAGCACTATTGCACGCCCTTGTGCAAACTCTTCGCTTCCAAGCCGATGCTCACCAAGCTCTTTAATCAGCAATTCCGAGGCCACGAAACCGGCTTTGCTCAGAGTGTCCATCTTGAAGAACTTTGGCCAATCGGCAATATGGTTACGGTACAGTTCCGTAAGCAGCGCGCTCCCTGAAGCCTCATGCTCCAGTTCACGGCCGTTCACAGAGACATATCCCTGATTCAGCACAACAAAACCAAGTTCTCTCCTCTCCATATCTACTCCACGAATCTGTACAACAGCGCGGCATTGCTCCCGCCGAATCCTGAAAGCAGCTTGATGAACTCACTGCCTCTGCACTCTCTTATCTCACTGCTCACGCTTACCGGATAGGTCACGCCCTGCTCACGGTAACCACGTGTGGCAAGTACCGTATTGTCACGCACCGCATACATGGACAGAATGCTCTCCATTATGCCAGCAGCACCCATGGTATGACCGTAATAACCCTTGAGTCCGGTTACAGGAACGTCAATAAGGCCGGCACGGTATAGCGCAATTGATTCCATCTCATCATTATAGGCTGTGGCTGTACCATGTACGTTCACGAATGCCAGTTCATCACGGCGGCACTCCTTAAGCACCTCCATAAGAGCCAGATAACTGCCCTCGCCTGTACGTGACGGTCCTGAAATATGGTTGGCGTCATTCCTGATGGCACCACATACAAGTTCCCAACCGCCTTTTATCTCATCCGATGCCTCCAACACCACGGTAGCGGCACATTCGCCAAGGTTCAGCCCCCTACGGTCCTTGTCAAACGGACGGCAAGGCTCATCGGATATGGCCTTGAATGAAAGGAATCCCGATATGATGAACGGCGACTGCTCATCGGCCCCTATCACTACTGCGTAATCATAAAGTCCGCTGCGCAGTGCACGCATAGCCTCTATCTGGGCACATACACCCGATATGCAGGCGTTGCATACCACAAGCGGACTGCCCGGATTGCCAAAGAAACGTGATACCTCACGGGCTGCCTTGGCCAGCAATACACGCTCATCAGAAACACCATCCTGAGGCTGGCCCAGGAGTGATGTATTGCCTTTTGTAGTGGAAACTATAAACAGCACCCTCTCTGATGAAGCATCAATACCTGCCTCCCTTACCGCCTGAACGGAAGAACAAAGCAGGAACTTCTCAAAGAAAGTGTAGTTACCTTTTATGCCCAGTTTCCCGCACAAAGCGTCAATAGCCACGCGGTCCACACGTGACAGCACAAAAGGCGTACTTATGTTACCCATAGACTCATAACGTGCCAGGCCGGACTTTCCGGCCCTGACGCTGTCATAATTGGAACGTGAATCCAGTCCCAACGGTGACACCACGTTATCAGCTATGCATCTTATCAGTCGAACCATCTCTTCTTCCACTCCTCATAGAAATCCGGATTGGTCCATACCAGCTGGTAGTTCAGATCCATGAACACCTGTACTGAATGGCCTGTGGCAAGCACATCACCGTTCTCCGGATTTGTTATCTCATAATCGAACACTATCTTGGCGGCATCAACAGGCTTGTAGGTGATGGTTATCTCCGGTTTCATATCATATGTGATAGGACTCTTGTACTTGAATGACAGGTCCACCAGCGGAGCAAAAAAGCCGTTGCCGAAAATATCAAGATAGGCCAGTCCGTACTTCTTGCCGAATGCCTCACGGGCATCCTCAAAATACATTACGTATGACCCATGCCATACAATGTTCATTGAATCCACCTCACTGAAGCGGATCTTAAGAGGTACGGTAGCTTTAAGTTCTTTCATATCATCAATCCTGCAATGCTATTTTGAGGTTTGTCTCAGCAATGACCTCATTCCCTACAGTTACTGTAGCATGCACCAGTGTCACCTGAAAAACCTCCTGAATCACATCTATTGTAGTTGTCAGCACCTCGCCCACCAGCGGAGTACGCGTCACGCTGAATCCTGTTATGGCGCCAATCACCCCTATCTTTACTCTTCCACCCGATAAATGACTGATGTATCCCATCCTGGCGGCACAAGTCTGGGCAATGTTCTCATTAATCCCTGCCACTGACAGATGTCCGTCATCGGCAAATATATTGTCAGCCCTGACCTGAAGCGTTGTGACAGTCCGGACCGGATCATAGTGAATAAGCCTGTCTATCATCACAAACGGCTCCTGCTGCGGCAGAAGCGTGTGTACATCTATCTTTTCAAACTCATTCATTATCCTTCCAGAAATCGTAGTAGTTGAACCACTGTGTAGGATACATCCTCACCACATTCTCCAGTTCAGAAGCAAACTTTTTAGCCATATCGGTCATTCTGGCCCTTATAGGGAGAGATTCATCCTGTTCTATATCTCTCACATAGACCCTGTAACGGCCCTTGTAACGCATGGAAAACACTGCCAGCATAGGCACCTCCTTCTGCACTGCAAGAGCAAACGGCCCCATGGGGAAACTGGCTTCCTTGCCCAGGAACATGCACTTGATGGCCTTTGATGAACCGAACAGGCGGTCACCGGTCATGCTCACTATCTCGCCCCTATCTATTGCCGCATTCATGTTGAATATATGCGACATGCTCTCATCAACCTCAATCAGATTCACGTTGTGCATGGCCAGGATCTTGCGTCTGAAATCCATCATCACCTTGCTCTCACCTCCGTAGAACAGGCCGTTTATCTTCTTGGCAGTCGATGTCAGACCGTATCCCACCATCTCATAGTTGCCGGCATGTGAGCTCAGCTGTACAAATCCGCGCTCACCGTTTACCAGCTCCATGAAACGTTCGTTGCCATCCAGCTCAAAGCGGAACTTCTTACCGGCATAGGCGGCATATCGGTCTATAATGACCTGACCGAACCTGAAGTGGTTGGCATAAACCTTGAGGAATGACTTTATTCTGCCATAATGGAAACGTTGTCTGAAGAATCTGTAGGTTGCCAGATAACTGTCGTGATGAAAGATCATGTAAAAGGGCACCACAATTGCCATAAAACAATAGATGATGCGCCTGTCTATCACCTTCATCAGGACCACCAGTGAACGTATCATCCAAGGCAGTCCGTCAGTCCTCCCCTTCCACTCTGCAGGTTTGCCCCCTTTCTTAGCCAAGTTTGCTCTCCAAATAGTCACAGAACGCGCTGAAGGTCTTCACTCCAGCCATCTCCTCACTCTTGATCTTTACTCCGAATGTCTTCTCAACAATCACTACAATGTCAATGAAATCCAGGCTGTCTATGCCCAGATCCTGCTTGAGAAGTGCATCGGGTTTGATCTTTTCCTCATCAATTTCAAGATCCTCAATCATGAAATTCCTGACTTTGGCTTCAATCTCCTTTCTATCCATATATTACTTGTTTGATTATTTCAGTTTACATACCATAATGCTGTGTCCACCCTGTCCCAGATTGTCATGGATGCATTCCACCTTCATGCCGGCCTGCTCAACCAGATGCTCCATGCACTCTGAATGGTACATCTTGCTGTTACCGTTGGCGATGGCGGTAAAGTATAGGCTGGTCATTGTCAGGCACAATGCGCCCGGCTCAAATTTCTGGCGGTCCCAGAATGTCTCCATTATGTAAAGGCGTGTATCCTTGTCCATAGCCTCCGATGCACGCGTAAGTATGCTCAGTATCTCATCCTCAGCAAAGCAGTCCAGGAACTGACTCATCCAGATAGCGTCAAAATGACGTCCCAATGGGAACTTCTGTGTACGGTCCAGCAGGTTGATGCCGAATCCCTCAATGCGGTCAGCACCCTTCTTGCCAGCAGTCTGCCCCCGCATCATCTCAAGCTGCTGCGGCAGATCCATGATGGTAATCTTAACCTTGTCATTGTAATCCACGCAACGCATGGCCCATCGGCCGGTATTACCACCCACATCAATCAGGGATTCAGTGTTACCGCCATCAAATACTATTTTAAGAGCCTCATCAAATGAATGGTCTGAGTAGAAATGGTCAAAACCGAACCAGCTTTTCTGAACCTGCTCCGGCAGTTGTGACAGTCCTTCATATACCGTTGGCCAGCTACCGAAATGCTCCAGACCTGCGGGACGACCCTCCTTTAGTGACTCCTCAAGTTTGAACCACCCCTCATAGTTCACGTCATGGTTAAAGTCAATGTTGACACGCGTGATGGGATTGGTAAGCAGGAACCAGCCTGTCTTGGAGAGTCTGAAACGGTCCGTTTCCGGATCCAGGAGTACTGTTCCAATGGAGAGTGAACCTTCCGTGAGCACCTTAACGGCATAAAGTGAAAGCTTTGTCTTATCGGCAATCTCCTGCTGTGTGACTCCATCCACATTATCACGTAACAGGTCCAGGATTCCGAACTTAATCATCAGACGTGATGTCTGGAATACTATCGGGCCCCATGCAATGAACTCAGCCAGACGCTGAGCGTCACGGGCGCTCAGGTGCTCTTTTGTGTAAGCCTCCTTCAAGGCTGGTGACAGATTCATATCTTCTTTATTACGAGTGCACTGTTTGTTCCTCCAAATCCAAAGGAGTTTGACAGTATTGTCCTTAATTCAGTCTGTTTGGTCTCAGCTGCAATCTTGAGCTTGGCAGAATATTCATCCGGATTCTCAAAATTGATATTGGGTGCCACAAAACCGTTGTTGAGCATAAGTGTGCAGTAAACAGCCTCACTTGCGCCAGCCATCCAGCACTCATGTCCGGTCATTGACTTGGTTGAGCTTATCCACGCCTTGCGTCCCTCAAACAGACGGGCCAGGGCCACAGCCTCAAACATGTCACCCTGAGGAGTGGATGTGGCATGAGCGTTTATATAGTCTATGTCATCGGGCTGTACAGCGGCCTGTTTCAGAGCACGGCTCATTGCCAGGAATGATGCATCGGAATTGGGTTGTGATATGCCTCCGGTGCCATTTGATGAGAATCCATAGCCTGCCACCTCTGCCAGTATAGTGGCACCGCGCTTTACAGCATGGTCATAATCCTCAAGCACCAGAGCCGCAGCTCCGCCGCTGGGCACCAGTCCGTCACGGTCACGGTCAAACGGGCGGGACGCTTTCTGAGGCTCGTCCATACGGACAGAGAAAGCAGACAGTGCATCAAAAGAAGCCATGGAGAGATAGTTGGTCTCCTGGGCTCCTCCGCACAGAACCATATCCTGCAAGCCCTGCTGTATCATCATGAAACCTAATCCTATGGCATGTGAACCGCTGGCACAGGCTGCACTCAGCGTAAAGTTGACACCGCGCAGATGGAATATGGTACTCATGTTCATGTTTACGGTTGAGTTCATGGACTGGAATATAAGACCGGATCCAAGCATAGCCGTATCCTTATACTCCTCCATGATACGATTGGTCTCTATGACCGGTTTGGCCGATGAGTCATTACCGAATATCACTCCCACCTCATTGTTGAGCAGATAATCATCATCTATGCCTGCAGCAGCAAAAGCATCACGGGATGCCATGTAGGCAAACTCAGCCTCTTCACTCATACCGGCACGCAGGCGACGGTCAAGAACACCTTTCAGCACGGGTGTAGGTACTATTCCTGTAAGAGCTGACCTGTAGCCGTATTCCTTACGTACAGGATCAACGCCTATCCCGGATTTACCCTCAAACAATGAACTGCGGACATCATCAAGATTCTGACCGAGGCAGCTCCATATTCCCATGCCTGTTATTACAACTCTTCCCATTCAAAATCAGGTATATAGTCCTCCGTTTACTGAAATAACCTCACCGGTGATATAAGACGCCTCTTCCGACACAAGGAAACCTACAGCCGCAGCCACCTCATCAGGACGGCCGAAACGCCCCACTGGAATCATCTTTTTAAGTTCATCCTCAGGCAGTTCCTTTGTCATGTCAGATGCTATAAAACCCGGAGCCACCGCATTTACAGTAACCTTGCGTGCAGCAACCTCCTGAGCCAAAGCCTTGGTAGCACCTATCAGAGCAGCCTTAGCTGCAGAATAGTTGGTCTGGCCAGGCAGGCCCTTGATACCGGACAATGATGCCATATTGACTATCCTACCCCAACGTTTGGAAACCATATCCTTGAGCAGACGGCGGGTAAGATAGAAAAAACTGTTCAGATTAGTGTTAAGCACGCTGTTCCAGTCATCATCCTGCATGAAAACCATAAGGTTGTCACGTCTGATTCCCGCATTATTTACAAGCACTGCTATGTAATCATCCTTATGCTGATCCTGCCACATATCAACGGCAGCCTCAACCTCCTGCTGTACCGATACATCAAAAGGAAGTAGTTCAGCCTTGCCTCCGGCCTCCTCTACTAAACGTTTTGTCTCCTGGGCAGCTTCTGAATTTGACTTATAGTTAATAAGAACCGGATAGCCAAGACTGGCCAGCTTGACGCATACAGCACGCCCTAAGCCACGTGAGCCACCGGTTACCAGAGCATATTTCATAATTAGTCGGTCTTTTAAATCCTTTATAGGTAAAATACCTATAATATCTTGCAAATTAACTCAAAAATGCCGATACAGCCAAATTCTGTGGCCATTTACAACAATGAAAGGAAATAATAGTTACCTTCGCAGCCGATTTAAGGATCAAGCCGAAATAGCTCAGTTGGTAGAGCAACGCATTCGTAATGCG
>DBYQ01000036.1 GCA_002310015.1 Bacteroidales bacterium UBA1182 | reverse complement strand
TTGTAGCCTCCGCCCATGCCGCCGAAGCCACCCATACCTCCGAATCCGCCCATGCCGCCACCCTGGCGCTGGGGCTCACGCTCTGTCTTGAGCAGTGTGGCGTTACCGTAGGGCAGAACCAGAATCATCTCCTTGGCCTTACCCTCAGCAATCAGGTTGTCAAGGATAAGGTTCATCTTACCAACCTTGAAATATACCTCCTCAGTATCGGTAGTACCGCTTATGAGGTACATGACGGGGTATTTCTTGTCCTTGTTCTTGGGGTCATCGTAGAACGGCGGGGTATAGACAATCACCGGTATGAACATACCCAGTCCGGGTGACCAGTAGTTCAGGTAATCCACGCTGCCGTGGGGAACATCCTTTAGGGCGCTCAGTTTGTCGGCACGCATATCTAAAAGGCTGTTCTTGAAGGTCTCGTTGGGGAAATAATCTTCACACTTGGGATCCATCTGGCTTATGCCATCCACCTCAAAATGGTAGGGATAGATATCGGGCTCTGCGGGACCAACCGTTACTGACCAGATGTCATAGTCGCCCTTGGTCATATCAACCGTTTCACTGAACTGGGTCCATAGCTTTACGCTCTTGGCATTAGGATGCTGGAACTTGAAAGTCACTGTGTTGTCAGGATTGACAACTGTGGATTTGAAATCAGGACCGAATCCAATTATCGGGGCAGCCGTTCCTGTCATGGGTGCAGCCCCGTTACTTCTATTTATAGAAGACATTATACCCTGGGCAGATACCGTTCCTGTCATGGCTGCAGCCAGCAGGACAAGAGTAAAATTTTTAATTCTCATAATTCATTTATTGATTTATCCGGTTTATTATATTTTGAATTCCATTCAAATTTAATGTGGTAGGAGTGGTTGTACGCTGTCCATAATTGATTGCCAAGCCCGAATTGTTGGTTACCTTGGACTCTTCAACCACAAGGAAAGCACTTGGACCTATCTCCTTGACTGATGAAGGAATTGTTATATACGCACTGCATCCCCTGAAGGCATAATCACCTATACGCTCTACACCTTCTGGAATTATTATCTCCGGTATTTGAATGCAACCATCAAACGCGGCATAGCCTATCTCCTTGATGCCTTGTGGAATGACTGAGTTTGGACAGCCCTGAATAATGGAACCTAAAGACTTGTCAATCAGCACATTGCTTCCCTCGGGTGATTCATACCTGCTGTTGCGAGGATCTACTTTTATTGAAGTAATGGTACGAGAATTATAAGGAGAATTTCCTATCTCTTTGACGCCAGCCGGGATGAATACTTCTGTTATTCTACGGCAATCCGAGAAAGCGCGATCACCTATATATTCAAGTCCCTCAGGCAATTGGAACGGTTCCAGCATAGCGCATCCAGAGAATGCACTCCTTTCAATCCTTTTAAGTGTTTTGGGGAGTGATACTTTAACCAGCTGATAGGATTGGAAAGTAAAACTCTCTATGACCTTCACGCCTGATGGAATTTCTATCTCTTTCAATCCGGTATTCTGAAATGCTCCAGCACCTATCTCTTTTAAGCTTGAAGGCAAGGTTACCGTTGTCAGATTGTAGCAATCACCAAAGCAGAAGTTTCCTATTGTCTCAACTCCGTCAGGAATGACTACTGCCTCAACATTCTCCAGACCTTGAAATGCGCAATTCCCGATGTGCTTTACACTCTTGCCTATAGAGATGGTTTCTATTCCTCCAGAGTAGCTGAATGCATGATCACCAATCTCTTTGACCTTTCCGGGGATAACCAGTTCCGGAGTTATCTTGCACTCATGAAAAGCACCTGATCCGATGGTCTTGACTGTTGATGGCAGACTGAGCGGAGTGACTGATACATAGTTTGCAAACGCCTCGTTACCTATATGCTCAAGCCCCTTGGGCAGTACAATCTCTTTATTGCTCTTGAGGCCTTTGAATGCTCCGTCGCCTATGGCCTTTACACTTTGCGGAATGAAAGAATTCTCACATGCCAGCAGGAGTGTATTGTCCTTTGTTCTGATCAAGGCATTGCAGTCTTCACGTGAATCAAAGTATTTGTTGGCAGGATTAACCTTAATTGAGGTAAAGGTAGGCTTGGTATTCTGACCTCTCATAGCCATAACAGCCGATATTGACGTCATATCAACCTTCAGTTCACTAAAGACATCCTTGCCTAATTTCTTTAGACTGGCTGGCAGGACTAGTTCGCTATAACCGGTGCAGCCGGCCAATGCCTCATCGGCAATCTCCTCTATACCCTCCGGCAGAACCAGGCCATTGGAAAGTGTGCAATGATAGAATGCACGGTAGCCTATCTTCTTTATGCCATTAGGTATTTTTGTAGAGGCGCAGGCCAATATCAACTCACCGGTACGGGTATTGACAATAGCATTGCAATCCTCCCTGGAATCAAACACCCGGTTACCCTGAGCCACCTTGATGGAGCGGATTCCCGTACACTCAAAGAATGCACCGCTTCCGATAATCTCCAGACTGGCCGGAATAGTGATAGCTGTCAACCCGCTGCATCCTTCAAATGCAGACTTGCCTATTGATTTTACACCCTCAGGGATAACTATTGATTTAAGTTTCTTGCATGACTTGAAAGCATTATCTGCTATTGAAGTGACACTTGAGGGAATCACAGACCCCTGACGTCCTACAATAAGCGTATTGGTGGCTGTCACTATAATTGCGTTACAGTTCTCACGTGAATCATAGACCGGATTGGCGGGATCAATCTCTATCCTGGCAGGGGTGGTGTATTCCTCTCCCAGCAGGTTGTCAGCTATCTTGACTACGCTCTTGGAAATATAGATGGACTCCAATGCAGGAAGACCACTAAATGCAGAAGCGCCTATCTCTATAACACTGGACGGGATAACGACACGTTGTATCCTGTCAAATTGTCTAAACATGCCCAAAGAATATTCTCCTATCTTGGTTACAGGCCATGTCTTCCCTTCATGCTCAATGCTTGAAGGAATAACCAACTCACTCGGACCGTTGTAGTCCGAAGCTTTTACTACACCATTCTCCACATGACGGCACAGCACTGCCCCGTCATTTTCTATGTAGTACCAAAAATCGTCAACATTGAATATAGGATTAATATAGTCACCATAAACCGGCTCTTCTGATGCATCTGCCGATTCTGATGCCGTATTCATATCATACGCCACATTTGCTGTAAGCACAAGCGATATGCACATTACAAGAGGGATGTAGAGGAATCTGAGCATCTGACGGCGGCCCGACCGTTTGCGGTTCATCATGTCTATGCGGCTCTCAACGCCGTTACCGTTGAAACATGCCACTATATTGAATGCCAGGCCGCTCTGTGACTGGGTCAACAGCATATATTGGTAGGGACGGGCATCGGACACGGATTTAAGGACATCAGCATCAGCCTGCTGCTCATGGACAAGGCAAAGGTCTCGACGCAGAACCCAGACTGCGGGGTTGAACCACTGGAACAGCGACATGAAATCAAGCAGCATGAGCTCAAGCGGATGACCGTGTGCTATGTGAGCTTTCTCATGCCTTAAGACATTGCTGTCTATGCCGGCATAGTCCTTTTGACGCACCACTATGGTTCCAAGCCAGCTGAACGGGCTTACGTTCTTATCGGTCACAACAATCCTGTAGCCGTCACCGCGCTCTACGGTCTTTCCGCTTTTTACAATTGCAGCAACCTTAAGAATGGAGATTATCCTGAGTGTCAGCATGACAATCAGACCGGCCAGATACGCTGCCAGCAGCCCTGTAAGCAATATATCGGTAATATCCCTCTGGGCCGATGCCTGGACCGCAGCGTTTTCTGTTGCTGTTAGGGTTGGAACAGGAGCGGCTGCTTCTGCTACCGGAAAGATAGGTTGGGATTGATTCATAGGGATAGCAGCAACCGGCTGCTCAGCTTTTACGGTTTGAACAGCGGGACTCTTGCGGACATCACGATGCACTGTAATGACAGTCAAGGGGAGAACATAGGAGAGAACAAGCGAGAGCATGAGTGCTCCGCGTTTAAGACCGTGGAATGTTTCACGACGCAACAAAAGGCGGTACATAACAACAAAGGCAACGGTTAGTAAGGCTGCCTTTCCCAGGAATAAAAGGACTTGAGTATTCATTTTCTTTTTTCAATTTTGTCAATAATACGTTTCAGGTCATCAACTGACAGACGCTCCTCTTCAACCAGTCCAAGGACTACGCTTGAGTATGAGCTGTCAAAATATTCGTTTACCAGCCCGTGGAAACCGTCCAGACTGTATGCCTTGCGTGACACGACAGGAATGTACTGGTAGTTACTTCCAAAGGCCTTGCGCTCCAGGAACCCATCCTCCATGAGTGTATGAACCTGATTGGAGAGAGTGTTGAAATTAGGTCTGGGTTCCTCATAATGCTCCTGCAGTTCCCTTACAAACATAGGACCATAGGTCCAGAACTGCTCCATGATGATTTTTTCCTTTTTTGTGAGCTGTCTCATAAGCTTTGTAAATTGAATTTGATGTAAATCAAAATTTTTTTGATAATACTCACAAATTTTTTGTGTTAATGATTGTTATTACTCGAAAGAATCCAGTAAAGCGCCTGCATCAGCAATTCCTCCGAATGCGTGTGGGGTACAATTTGTACCCCATGTGTAGTTATCCTTAGGTTCCAACTCACCCCAGGCAAAATAATCACCAAAATCCTCGGGCTTATCCTGCGCCAATAAAGAAG
>DBYQ01000089.1:22849-31147 GCA_002310015.1 Bacteroidales bacterium UBA1182 | reverse complement strand
TACGTACGCAACATCACTGACGTTGGCCATCTGGAGCATGATGCCGATGAGGGTGAGGACAAGATTGCCAAGAAGGCCCGTCTGGAGCAACTGGAACCCATGGAGGTGGTGCAGTACTATACCCTGCGCTATCACAAGGCAATGGAGATGCTTAACGTACTGCCCCCCAGCATTGAGCCGCACGCATCGGGCCATATCATTGAGCAGATAGAACTTGTAAAGCAGATTCTTGACAACGGCTACGCATACGAGAGCCAGGGCAGCATCTACTTTGACGTAAACAAGTACAACAAGGATCATCACTACGGCATACTCTCAGGCCGCAATCTGGATGACGTACTCAACACCACCCGTGAACTTGACGGACAGGAGGAGAAACACAATCCTGCTGACTTTGCCCTATGGAAAAAAGCCCAGCCCGAGCACATCATGCGCTGGCCTTCACCCTGGAGCAACGGATTCCCCGGCTGGCACTGCGAGTGCACCGCCATGGGCCGCAAGTACCTGGGTGAGCGCTTTGACATACACGGAGGCGGCATGGACCTGATATTCCCGCACCACGAATGCGAGATTGCACAGGCCGTTGCCAGCCAGGGTCATGACATTGTGCACTACTGGATGCACAACAACATGATTACCATCAACGGACAGAAGATGGGCAAGTCACTGGGCAACTTCATCACCCTGAACGAGTTCTTTACCGGCCAGAACCCCAACCTGAAGCAGGCCTATAGCCCCATGACAATAAGGTTCTTCATTCTGATGGCCCACTACCGCGGCACCGTTGATTTCAGCAATGACGCACTGCAGGCTGCTGAGAAAGCCATGAACCGCCTCATGGAGGCCTACAACGCAATAGGCCGCATTCAGCCCGCCGCAGAAAGCACTGTAAGTGTAACTGAATTCAAGGGCAAGTGCTATGAGGCCATGGACGATGACCTTAACACACCTATCGTGATAAGCCATCTGTTTGATGCCGCCAAGGTTATTAACCAGGCAGTTGACGGTAACGCCAAACTCACTGCCGCCGATGTTGCAGAACTCAAGTCACTGTTTGACACATTCCTCTTTGACATTCTTGGAATCAAGGCCGAAGAAGGTGGAGGCAGCGGCCGCGAGGAGGCTTTTGGCAAGGTGGTTGATATGCTTCTTGAGCAGCGTGCAATTGCCAAGGCCAACAAAGACTGGGCTACCAGTGACAAGATACGCAATGAACTCACCGCTCTTGGATTTGAAATAAAGGATACCAAAGACGGTGCCACCTGGAAGCTCAACCGCTGATATGAAAAGAACTGCTCTCATATTGACAGTGCTATTCGTGGCTATCTCCTGCGGAGGACGCAAGGCTGGCACTGCCACTGTTACAGCCACAAAAAACACAGAACCCACAGCCACGACAGTTGAGTTCTGCGCTGACAGTGCTTTCAGTTTCATAAGGAAACAGACCTGTTTCGGACCACGTGTACCCAACACCCAGGCTCACGATGATTGCAGCATCTGGCTGGCAGCCCGATTGGCCAGTTTTGGAGCTGATATTGTACTCCAGAACTTTGACACCAAGACCTTTGACAACACTACCCTCAAATGTGTAAACATTATAGGCAGTTATAACCCTGACTGCCCCACCCGCGTGATACTCTGCTCACACTGGGACAGCCGCCCCTGGGCCGATAATGATTCTGACCATGCCAACTGGAAGAAACCGGTTGACGCAGCAAATGACGGAGCCAGCGGTGTAGGTGTGATTCTTGAGATAGCACGCCAACTACAAAAGAAGGCACCAGGAATAGGTGTTGACTGCATTTTCCTGGATGCAGAGGATTGGGGGCCGGGACCTGATTTCAAGGGTAATCACCTGGAGACATACTGGGGATTAGGAACACAGCACTGGGCTAAGAATCCTCATAAGCAGGGTTACCGTGCACGCTATGCCATACTTCTTGACATGGTGGGTGGCAAGGGCGCTCAGTTTGCACGTGAAAAATATTCTGTCATGTACGGGAAGCAGGTGGTTGACAAGGTTTGGAATACAGCGGCATCACTGGGCTACAGTTCACTCTTTAAACAGTCTGACGGCGGCTATATAACTGATGACCACTATTTCATCAATACCATAACCAAGATTCCCGCAATAGATATTGTCCCCTACCTGCCTAAATGTAAAGAGAGCATATTCGGACCAACTTGGCACACTACACAAGATAACATAGACAATATTGACAAGAATGTACTGGAAGCAGTGGGAAAGACACTTCTTACGGTAATCTACAACGAGAAACAATGACAACAGAACAGATACAGCAGGATATCATTGAGGAGTTCAGCGCATTTGATGACTGGATGGACAAATACCAGATGATAATAGACCTTGGAAACGAACTGCCACCACTGGATCCCGCTTGCAAGACAGAGGATAACCTAATAGACGGCTGCCAGAGCCGAGTATGGCTGCACGCAGAATTCAAGGACGGTCTGCTGCATTTTGAGGCAGACAGCGATGCAATCATAACCAAAGGACTGATAGGATTGCTCATTAGAGTACTCTCAGAGCAAACTCCAAAGGATATTTTGGACTGTGACGTGCATTTCATTGATGAAATAGGGCTCACACAGCACCTATCACCTACCCGCAGCAACGGCCTGCTCTCCATGCTCAAACAGATTAAGACCTACGCTTTAGCCTATTCGGAAAAATGAAAAAGATACTTATAATAGTGTTGGCAGTCTCTGTACTCTTGGGCTGTAGTCACATAGAAAAAGGATTCAATTTCCAGATCCGCAAAGACAAAGTCTCCTGGAACAATGGAATCATAAAGTTCCAGACAGACATGAACTCAAACGGCAAGAGGAATGATAATCTGGGATTCACGGCATACCTTAAATGTGAGAACGGCCGGACTATCCAAATGCCAGGCACAGATATACTGGGTTACGGAGCATCATGCCCATTGGGTACATCAGGATTATACAAGAATAAAGACGGATACAGCAAGGCAGAGATAATGATGCAGACAGATGACAGGATGGTTTTACATCTGCGTCATGACCAATGGGAGTTATATGATGCGCCCGTCTCTTTTGACAAGCAGATAACCTTGTTCCGCGACAGTCCTATTATGGCTGTCATTGACTACTACACCGGTGCATTTGAACTTTTGAATGTAGCTGCCGGCATTAATTCCGCAGGAACAGGTACGGTTTCCGAACTGGAAAAGGGTTATGCAGTAGAATATCCCAACGGTGTAACCGCTATAATCATCATGCCCCTTTTGGAAGAAAAGAAATTTAATGAAGAAATAGGCTGCGTGTTTGTATCAAAAGGTGTCACAAGCGATGAGCCTCTGCGCTACTATGTAGGACTTAGCGATAAAGGTAAAGAGTATCTGCTTGAAGAACTTGATAAAATACTGTAAATTTGCGCCGCAAGAAGAAAACGATAACAAAAAAATATAAACAATGAACAGCAAGTACTGGAATGAAGAGATTGAGACCATGCCACGCAAGCAGCTTGAAAAACTGCAGGTGGAGCGTCTCAAGAAAACCGTAGAGATTGCAATGGGAAGCAAATTTTATGCTCCCAAATTCAAAGAGCTGGGTATCACCCCGGAGAGTATCAAATCCGTTGAGGATATAAAGCGGTTCCCGTTCACCACCAAGAACGACCTGCGTGCCACCTATCCTTTCGGAATCAAGTCTATTCCTCTGGAGAAGGTTGTACGCCTGCACTCGTCTAGTGGTACCACAGGCAACCCTACCGTAATTCTCCATTCACAGAAAGACCTTGATCAGTGGGCCGATGCCATGGCACGCTCCATGTACTGCATAGGTCTGCGTAACACCGACATCATACAGAACACATCAGGTTACGGAATGTTTACCGGCGGTCTGGGCATACAGTATGCCGCAGAACGTCTGGGTGCTCTTACCGTTCCTGCTGGTGCAGGTAACAGCAAGCGCCATGTAAAGTTCATCACTGACTTTGGCACCACAGCACTGCACTGCATACCCAGTTATGCCACACGTCTGGCTGCTGCTTTTGAGGAGGAGGGCATCGACCCGCGCAATACAACAGTACATACCCTCATTATCGGTGCCGAGCCACACTCTGAGGCACAGCGCAAGCGTATTGAGGAGATCTGGGGCGCCAAGGCCTACAACAACTTCGGCATGAGTGAGATGTGCGGCCCCGGCGTAGCCATTGAGTGCCAGGAGCAGAACGGAATGCACATCTGGGAGGACAACTACATTGTAGAGATACTTGACCCCGTAACTCTGGAACCCGTTCCGGAAGGAGAGCTGGGCGAACTGGTTCTCACTACACTGAACCGTGAGGCGATGCCGCTGTTCCGCTACCGCACACGTGACCTTACCCGCATCCTGCCTGGTGACTGCCCCTGCGGACGTACCCACAAGCGTCTGGCACGTTTCCAGGGCCGCAGCGACGACATGATGATAGTAAAGGGTGTAAACATCTACCCCATACAGATTGAAAAGATACTGATGCAGTTCCCCGAGCTGGCCAGTGACTACCTGATCACCATTGAGACCGTAGGTGACAATGATGAGATGACCGTTGAGGCCGAGTTGGCACAGGCTACTGATGATTTCAGCATGCTGCAGAACCTGACCAAGGAGATTACCCGCCGACTCAAGGATGAGATACTGCTCACTCCGAGAGTAAAACTTGTAGGCAAAGGCGTTATCCCGCAGTCAGACGGCAAGGCCAAGAGAGTGAATGATTTGCGTAACAACCACTAATCAATGACATTATGAAGACCATCAAGCAAATATCCATATTTCTTGAGAACCAGCGCGGCAAACTGAGTGACATCCTTACCGCACTCAAGAATGAGAATATAGAGATTCAGGCTGCATCTGTTGCTGACACAAATGAGTTCGGAATACTCAGGCTCATTACATCTGACCAGAAAAAAGCGGCCCAACTTCTGTCTGATCAGGGCAACCTGGTAAGCATGAATGAAGTGCTCGCCATACAGGTGGAGCCGGATACCGCTTCATTTACTGATGCAATTGACGCGCTTACAGCCGGAGGCTGCACAATAAGCTACCTATATACATTCCACAAGGACGGCAAGCTGGTGCTCATAATACGTCCCGCCAACAGTCTTGAAATTGCCGAGCGTATAGCTACAGAAAAGGGACTTACACTTATACAGGGCTGGGAATAAAGAAGTCTATTATTAACCTTTAAACCATACAATCATGTTTTTGAAAATTCTGATTCTTATACTGTTTTTCGCCGTAATGATAGGCGTAGGAATCTATTGCCGTAAAACCGCAAACAATGTACAGGGATTTGTTTTGGGTGACCGTAAGGTTGGCTCATGGCTTACAGCCTTTGCTTTCGGTACATCATATTTTTCGGCCGTAATATTTGTAGGTTACGCAGGTCAGTTCGGCTGGAAGTACGGTCTTTCCGCTACATGGATAGGACTTGGTAACGCCATTATCGGTTCACTGCTGGCATGGAGAATCCTGGGCCGCCGTACACGCCTTATGACACAGTATCTCAAGAGTGCCACAATGCCTGATTTCTTTGGACAGCGTTTCAACTCTGAGGCTCTCAAGGTGGCTGCATCAGTAATAGTATTCGTATTCCTTATTCCTTATACCGCATCACTTTATAACGGTCTGTCACGTCTGTTCGGACTCTCATTCGGCATTGACTACAGTTGGTGCGTACTTGGAATGGCCATACTGACCGGTGTTTACGTGCTGGTGGGAGGTTACATGGCCACCGCCATAAATGACTTCATACAAGGTATGATCATGCTGGTGGGTATAGTTGCCGTTATCATATCCGTACTGAATGGAAACGGCGGTTTCACCGCAGCAATTGAGAAGATGTCACAGATTCCCAGCGAGGCTGCACCCGGATTGAACGGAGCCTTTACATCTTTCTTCGGCCCGCAACCCATATACCTGCTGGGTGTTGTGCTGCTTACCTCACTCGGCACATGGGGTCTGCCCCAGATGGTAGGTAAGTTCTACGCCATCCGTGATGAGGCCGCTATCCGCAAGGGAACCTTCATCTCAACCTTCTTTGCCATCATCGTGGCAGGCGGTTGCTACTTCCTGGGCGGTTTTGGTCGTCTGTACGGTGATGTCATCGAATTCGGACCAAAAGGCCCCATCTACGACAGCATCGTACCATCCATGCTTCAGACTTTGCCGGACCTTATGATAGGTGTTGTTATCATCCTGGTGCTTTCAGCATCAATGTCAACCCTCTCATCACTGGTTCTCACTTCAGGTTCAACACTTACCCTTGATATCATCAAGCCTGCCATGGCTAAAGGCGGCAAGCAGATGAGTGAGAAATCACAGTTGCTCTCAATCCGCTTGCTGGTTGTATTCTTCATAGCAGTGTCATCAGTACTGGCTATCATCCAGGCCAAGAGCTCCGTTACATTCATAGCTCAGCTCATGGGTATATCCTGGGGTGCTCTGGCAGGTGCATTCCTTGCTCCGTTCCTCTATGGTCTGTACTGGAAGAAGACCACCAAGGCATCTGTTTGGGCAAGTTTCATTGTAGGCGTAGCTATCATGTGCGGTTGCATGTACGGAACATTCACCGGCACCACATTCATCAGCCCCTACTTCAGTTCACCCATCAACGCAGGTGTGCTCTCAATGGTAGCCGGTTTGATTATAGTTCCTATAGTAAGCCTCTTTTCCTCTGTCAAGGAGAAGGAGAGCGTTGACAAGATGTTCAGCTGCTACAACCGTGAGGTTACAGTACGTGCATCGACCTCACTTATGGACGCAGAAAACAAATAATTGATATATGAAAAAACTATTACTTGGCGATGAAGCCATAGCACAGGGTGCCATTGATGCCGGACTGAGCGGAGTATATGCTTATCCCGGTACACCCTCTACTGAAATCACTGAATACATACAGGGTTACTGCAAGAAGAACCCTGCCGAGAAGATACACAATCGCTGGTGCACCAATGAGAAGACAGCCATGGAGGCTGCTTTAGGTATGTCTTTTGCAGGCAAGCGTGCACTGGTATGTATGAAACACGTTGGCATGAACGTGGCTGCAGACCCGTTTGTAAACTCATCAATCACCGGAGTGAACGGCGGTCTTATAGTCCTCGTTGCCGATGACCCCTCAATGCACTCCTCTCAGGATGAGCAGGACACCCGTTTCTACGGCAAATTTGCCCTGATACCCGTAATTGAGCCCTCATCACAGCAGGAGGCATATGATATGATGTCATACGCCTATGACCTCTCTGAGAGCCTCAAGCTGCCTGTCCTGATGCGTACCGTTACACGTCTGGCCCACTCACGTGCCGTTGTCACAATGAAACCCAAGCGTGAGCAGAACGCCCTGAACCCCGTATCGGGCAACCGTGACTGGGTGCTGCTGCCTGTAAACGCAAAGCGCCGCTACGCTTCACTGCTGGAGCGTCAGCCTGAGATCATGCGTCTCTCTGTTGAGTCACCGTTCAACAGTTTCAAGGCAGAGGCCAAGCGCTACAAGATGGGTGCCATTGCCTGCGGTAACGCCTACAACTACCTTTCAGAGTGCTATCCTGAGGGTATCCCGTTCCCTGTCTTGAAGATTTCACAATACCCCATACCTACTGAGACCATCCGCACCATGGCCGAGCAGTGTGACTCTATCATGGTAATTGAGGACGGTCAGCCCTTTGTTGAGGAGCAGGTAGCAGGTATCCTGCCGTCTGACTGCAAGATAATCGGCCGTTTGACCGGTGAATTGCCCCGTCAGGGTGAACTCAATCCCGATATCGTAAAGACAGCTCTGGGTCTGGCTCCGCTGCCGCATCCGGAGGTTGCCAAGAATGTTGTGGCACGTCCGCCCGCCCTCTGCCAGGGTTGCGGTCACCGCTCAGTATATGAGGCCATCAACATTGTGCTCAAGGATTACAAGGACTCAAAGGTATTCGGTGACATAGGTTGCTATACACTTGGCGCCCTGCCTCCGTTCCAGGCTCTTGACAGTACCGTTGATATGGGTGCCAGCATCACCATGGCCAAGGGTGCCGCCGATGCAGGCGTGTTCCCCGCAGTTGCCATCATAGGTGACAGCACATTCACCCACTCCGGTATGACCGGCCTGCTTGATGCAGTCAATGAGAACTCTCCCATCACAATCATCATATCCGATAACCTCACCACCGGTATGACCGGCGGACAGGACAGTGCCGGCACCAACAAGTTTGAGGCTATCTGCCGTGGCATAGGCGTTGACCCCGATCATCTGAAGGTTGTTGTACCCCTGCCCCAGAACATGGAGGAGAT
>DBYQ01000089.1:20597-22774 GCA_002310015.1 Bacteroidales bacterium UBA1182 | reverse complement strand
AACAAGTAATTCCGCAAACAGATGAAAACAGATATAATTCTTGCAGGCGTAGGAGGACAAGGTATCCTCTCTATCGCAACAGTTATAGGTCAGGCCGCCCTTGAGGAGGAGCTCTACATCAAGCAGGCCGAGGTTCACGGAATGAGCCAGCGCGGCGGTGACGTTCAGTCAAACCTGCGCATATCGGACCAGCCCATTGCAAGTGACCTTATTGCACTTGGTCAGGCCGATATAATCATAGCCATGGAGCCAATGGAGGCCCTGCGTTACAAGCACTACCTGAGTAAGGACGGTTGGGTAATCACATCATCCAACCCCTTCATCAACATAGGTAACTACCCCGATCAGAGCGCTATTATCAGTGAACTCAAGGAGTTGGGTAACGTTATCCTTATTGATACCGATGAACTGGGCAAGGAGCACAAGATGCCCAAGGCTGTCAACATGATCCTTCTGGGTGCCGCATCAAAGGCCCTCAAGAGCATCAGTTTTGACAAGCTTTGCCAGAGCGTACGTACCATATTCGGTGCCAAGGGCGATGCAATTGTAGATATGAATATAAAGGCCCTTGAGATAGGCCGCGACTGCAAATAAAAAAGATTGAATCCACCAATGAATACGATTATTCCCCAAAACGTTATTGATGATTTCCTCAAGAGTATAGAGGTAACTGATATGAACAAGGCCTCCATCCGTCAGGTGCTGGCCTGTGCCTTGAACGCCGAGAAGGTGACCGGCAAGGAGTTCATACATTTTGAGATGGGTGTACCAGGCATACCTGCCGCAGCTGTAGGTATCCAGGCACAGAAAGAAGCCCTGGACCGCGGAGTGGCCTCCAAGTACCCCAACATTGAGGGAATAACCGAACTCAAGGAGCAGGCTGCCCGTTTTGTAAAGGCTTTCATCAACACCGATATCCAGCCCTCTCACTGCACTCCCACTTGCGGAGCCATGCAGGGTACATTCGCCGCATTCCTGCTCTGCTCGCAGGTTGACCCTAAGAAGGATACCATCCTGTTTATCGACCCGGGATTTCCTGTCCAGAAAATGCAGTGTCAGGTTATGGGTGTCAAGTTCGCCCAGTTTGACGTGGCCGGTTTCCGTGCCGATAAACTGGGACCCAAGCTGGAGAGCTATTTAGAGAAAGGCAACATCTGCTGTATTGTCTATTCCAACCCCAATAATCCCAGCTGGATGTGCCTGACCGAGGATGAGATAAAAACTATCGGTGGATTGGCTACAAAATATGATACCATCATCCTGGAAGACCTGGCCTACATGACCATGGATTTCCGTCGTGACGGTCTGGGCATACCTTTCAAGGCTCCTTATCAGGTCAGTGTATCGCACTACACCGATAACTACATCATGATGATAAGCGGCAGTAAGATTTTCAGCTACGCCGGCGAGCGAATCGCCGTGGCATGCATATCGGACAAGCTGGCCGAGCGTCATTTTGAGACTCTGCAGAAACGTTACAACATATCCCGCTTTGGTGCCGTATATGCATACGATATGCTTTACGCCATGTCATCGGGTGTAACACACTCGGTACAGTGCGCTATGGCCGCCATGCTCAAGGCTGCATGTGACGGTACATATCAGTTCCGCGAGGATATCCGTGAATACGCACGCCGGTCTGAGAAAATCAAGGAGGCTATGCTGCGCAACGGATTCCATATCACTTATGATAAGGACCTGGAGGAGCCGGTAAGTAATGGTTTCTACTTTACGTTCGGCTATAACCTGCCCGACGGAACACCCATGGAGGGCGGACAACTTATGCATGAGCTGCTCTACTACGGAATAAGCGGAATTGTCCTGTCATCGACCGGAAGTGACCGCCAGGGCATGCGCGGCTGCTCATCAAACTTCCGTGATGACCAGTTCCCCGCCCTTGAAGAGCGTCTCCGTCTCTTCAACGAAGCCCACAAGTGATCCATTAGGGGCACAAAGGGGACGGTTCTTTTTGTGCCCCTTCTGATAATATTCCAAAGTGCACAGAACTTTTGGGGTATCGGTATCGGAAACCATGGCCGCCCGTGGGCTTGTGAACCGACGAAGGAAGCGAGAGTAGAGAAAGCTTGTTTTCTATACCGAGCGACGAGGAGGAAAAACGTAGTTTAACGGGAGGGGCCCGTGCCTAAGAAGATGCTCTGGAAGGTAGGAGTTTACTC
>DBYQ01000089.1:0-20571 GCA_002310015.1 Bacteroidales bacterium UBA1182 | reverse complement strand
CAGATACTGATACCCAAAAAGTTCTCATAAAAAGAGGGGCACAAAAAGAACCGTCCCCTTTGTGCCCCTAATGTTGGATTATTTTTTTTGCTTATAAGACGTATTTGGAGTATCTTGCCGTTCTAAAACCGGAACAGATAGAAGTAGGATGAGAACTGAGCAGGAACTTGCCCGCTTGTGTACTGCAGGCGATAGGGAGGCGCAAGGCGAACTCTACGCTCAGTATGCGTCGCGCCTATATGCTCTCTGCTACCGATACGTGGCTGACCGCGAAGAGGCCCAGGACCTGATGCACGATGCCATGATAAAAGCCATGGACAGTTTCCGGTCTTTCAGTTATTCCGGTGACGGGTCGCTGTACGCATGGCTTCGCCGTCTTACGGTCAACGTTGTGATTGACCGCCTGCGCCAGATGAGCAGACTGCGCCTTGTCCCGCTGGATCAGACTATTGAAACGGGCAATACGGAGGCCGATGACGATGCGGCAGACGATATCCCGGCACAGGCACTGATGGATATGGTGGCAGCCCTTCCATCGGTCAGACGTACGGTATTCAACATGTACTGCATAGACGGTTTCAGCCATAAGGATATAGCCGCAGCCATAGGCATCACGGAGAAAGGTTCGGCATCCATTCTGGCCAAGGCCCGCGCCCAACTTAAGAGCCAGGTTAATGATTATCTTAAAAGGACAGGAAGATGAAAGATTTTGACGATATATTCAAGCAGCGCCTGGAAGGCTATGAGATGAAACTGCCCACAATGGACCAACAATCATTCTGGGACAGGAAAGCAGTACGTGAACGCGCCGCCAGACGCCGCCGCAACATCCTAACCGCAGCTGTAGGCTTACCTGCCGTAGCCGCCGTTCTGATGGCCATCATGATGACCATTAACCTGCTCTCACGGAATAATGCCACTCCTCCTGAAAAACCTGAGCTGACAATTGTTCAACAACAATCCGACAAGCCTGATACTGATAACACCGTACAATGGATTACCATTGATATTGATGGTGATTTGGGAGAGACGATGGAAAATGCCCAATTGAGCGAATCTCCCGGTGAGGAGGATGTATTTATGGTGGTTGAGGAATCACCTGAGTTCCCTGGCGGCATGAACGCCCTACAGGAATATCTCAGAAAGAATATGATATATCCTGACTCCTGCCGGGAGAATAATATTCAGGGGCGTGTCCTGGTTACATTCATCGTTGAAAAGGATGGTTCCATCACAAAACCGGAGGTTGTGAAGAGTGTACACCCCATTCTTGATGCAGAGGCATTACGCCTTGTATCGGCAATGCCCAAATGGAAACCCGGCAGGCAGAATGGTGAAGTCCAACGGGTAAAATATACAATTCCTGTCAACTTCAGAAAAGATTACTACAAAAAACTGGCTATCCCAGTTACTGACGCGGTAATTGAGGAGGATATTATGTCCAGCACCAAAGATAAAACCTTCTGATCAGTCGCGGCGGAAGAGGTCACGGGTATAGACCTTTTCCTGAACGTCATCCAAACAAGCGTCATAGCGGTTGGCTATGATAGAGTTGCAGCGGCGCTTGAACTCGTCCAGATTGTTGACCACTTCACTTCCGAAGAATGTATCACCATCCTTGAGCGTGGGCTCATATATAATGACTTTTGCACCCTTGGCCTTGACACGCTTCATTACGCCCTGAATGGAACTCTGGCGGAAGTTGTCTGAATTTGACTTCATTGTAAGGCGGTAAACACCAACGGTAATGACCTTCTCGGATGCCTCATTCCATGTACTGTTGGCGGTGTAGTAACCGGCCTTTTCCAGAACGCGGTCGGCAATGAAATCCTTACGGGTACGGTTGCTGTCAACAATGGCCTGGATAAGATTCTCAGGTACGTCATTGTAATTAGCCAGCAGCTGCTTGGTATCCTTGGGCAGGCAGTAACCGCCGTAACCGAATGACGGGTTGTTGTAGTGATTGCCTATACGAGGATCAAGGCCCACGCCGTCAATGATGGCTCGGGTGTCAAGCCCCTTCATCTCGGCGTATGTATCAAGTTCATTGAAGAAACTTACGCGCAGTGCCAGATATGTGTTGGCAAACAGCTTCACGGCCTCGGCCTCGGTGGTTCCCATATAGAGGGTGTCTATGTTATCCTTGATGGCTCCCTCCTGCAGTAGGCGTGCAAATGTATGAGCTGCCTCCTCAAGACGAGGCACTTTCTTATCGAATCCAACGATGATTCTGGACGGATAGAGGTTATCATACAGGGCCTTGCTCTCACGCAGGAACTCAGGGGCGAATATGATGTTTGGTACAACCACCTTCATAGTACCGTCTGCCTGGCGCTCACGGTATGAGAACTTTTCCCTTACGCTCTCAGTATAACCCACAGGGATTGTTGACTTGATGACCATGATTGCATCGGGGTTAACCTTGAGAACAAGGTCTATCACCTCCTCAACATGACTGGTATCAAAGAAGTTCTTCTTGCTGTCATAGTTGGTGGGAGCGGCAATAACAATGAAATCAGCATCGGAATAGGCCTTTTCACCGTCTAATGTGGCGGTCAGGTCCAGTTTCTTCTCAGCCAGATATTGCTCTATATAATCATCCTGGATAGGTGATTTGCGGTTATTTATGAGATCAACCTTCTCCTTGATTACATCTACCGCTGTAACCTGATTCTTCTGTGCAAGTAATGTGGCTATAGAAAGACCTACATAACCTGTTCCTGCTACTGCTATCTTCATAATCTATTCTGTTGTGTTATTATCTATAGATTGTATAAATGAAAGGGGCAACTCTATTCTGGCAGACCCCAATATTCCCAGACCTACCGCAATACATTTCTTGCTTGACACCTCCACCAGTTCACATTCGTGGTCCATCAACGGACCGCAGATTACACGAACGCGGTCACCCGGAGAGAACTTTCCGGAGTCTATTGTAATAGGCCTGTCTTCATAGTCAACCATAAGGCGGAATGTCTCAAGATCCTTGTCCCGTATTACGGCTGCGAGATGTGTTTCATGATCCGCCATAAAGTTTGTAATGCTGGAGATATTCTGTAATATCTCAACACGCTTGGAGTTCATGCAACGGATAAAAATGTATCTGGGCAACAGAAGCACTTTCATCTTCTTGATACGGTCACTCCACTTGCGGGAAACAGTCTGCTCAGGTAGAAAATATTCCACGTCCATCTCCTTTAATTTCGCGGCCACCTTATGCTCATGGCAATACTTTACCCTACCTATGAACCATTGAGGTTTGGTATAAAAATCCGGTATTTCTGTTCCGACAGGAAATAGGGGCATGCTGCTTTTTTGCTTTTGCGCAAAGATAACTGATTTGTAACAAAAATAGGCTACCTTTGTGCCAAAGAAATATGTACAAATGAAATACAAACTTTTAGCATTACTCATTCTGATGGCAACAACTATCAATTCCTGCGGAGCACGTTCTGCACAGAACGCCAAGGCACAGGGGACTGAAAAAGAGACCCATGTTCTTATCAAGACCACTGCCGGTGACATTACAATCAAACTCTACAATGAGACTCCCCAGCACAGGGACAATTTCATAAAACTGGTTGAGGAACATTTTTATGACAGCATCCTGTTTCATCGCGTAATACGTGAATTCATGGTACAGGCCGGTGATCCTGATTCCAAGACCGCCGATAAATATACCCAGCTGGGAGCAGGTGATCCGGGATATGATCTTCCGGCAGAATTTGTCTATCCCAAGTATTTCCATAAACGCGGAGCACTCAGTGCCGCCCGCAAGCCGGACCAGGCTAACCCTGAACGCCGTTCATCAGGTTCACAGTTCTATATCGTTACAGGTAAGAAATACCGCAAATATGATTTGCAGGATATGGAGCAGCAACTTGACCAGCAGGAGGGACGGAGCATATTTGACAGGCTCTGCATCCAGAACCGCGATTCAATAATCAGGCTGCAGGCAGCAGGTGATGAGGAGGGTATCATGAAACTGCAGGAAGAACTTGTTTCCAAGACAGAACAGACTCTCAAGGAACTGGGTAAGTTCAAGTTCACTGAGGCGCAGGTGGATGCCTATATGAATGAGGGTGGCACACCCTTCCTGGACAGACAGTACACCGTATTTGGTGAGGTTGTGGATGGAATGAAGGTGGTAGATAAGATAGAGGCAGCCGGAACTGACATGAATGACCGTCCGCGCAAGGACATAAGAATCATTACGATGGAAATAATCAAATAATTACTGACCTATGAGAAAGAAAATTACACTTGTTTTAGCCATGATGCTGCTCATATTGACGGCATCAGCTAAGAAAGGACCCAAGTATGTGTTCTATTTTATCGGCGACGGAATGGGCACCAACCAGGTCATGGGTGTCCAGTATTACCTTCAGGATGTTGAAGGCAAATACGGTTTCAAGCCCCTGTGCTTTACACAGTTCCCCTATAGCGGACTGGTTGTAACCTACTCCGCCAACAGCGATGTGACTGACAGTTCTGCAGCAGGAACAGCCTTAGCTTCTGGAGAAAAGACTGACAACAATGTCCTGGGTCTTTTGCCCGACAAGGAGACCCCTGTTGTGACAATAGCAGAAATGGCTCATAAAAAAGGTATTCCCGTAGCAATAGGAACATCATGTTCTGTTGATCATGCTACTCCAGGCAGTTTCTACGGACACACCCGTCACCGCAACATGTATCATCAGATTGGAACCCAGTTGAGTGAATCCGGATTTGAGTTCTTTGGCGGAGCACAGTTCCGTTCACCCATGACACGCGATGACAGCGATGAAGGCAACTACGTTCAGGCAGAAAAGGCCGGTTATACCGTAGTCAGGGGATATGATGAATACAAGGAAAAGGCCAAATCCACCGATAAAATCATTCTTTTTGACAAGGAGCCCAAGAGCGAGAATGCCTTAGCCTATGCCATTGACCAGAAGGAAGGTGACCTTAAACTGGCAGAGATTACAGAGGCTGCCATTGACTATCTTACCATGAAGAATCCCAAGAAAGGTTTCTTCATGATGATGGAAGGAGGCAGGATTGACAATGCATGCCACGCCAATGATCCCGGTGCATATATTCAGGAGATGCTTGATTTTGACGAGGCTATCAAGGTTGCATATGATTTCTATCTGAAACATAAGAAAGAGACTCTGATAGTCATCACTGCAGACCATGAGACAGGTGGACTTGGTCTTACGGCCGGTGATTACAAGACCAACCTCAAGGTGCTCCAGTATCAGAAGATGAGTAAGACCGCATTCAGCGAACATCTTAAGAAGATGGGCCTAGAGATAGGTGACATCCTTACTTGGGACGAGGTTCAGCAGGAACTCAAGGAAAACTTTGGATTCTGGGATACCGTTGAACTTACTGACAAGCAGACAGACCGTTTGAGAAGCGTATATGTTGAGACTTTCGGAATGGGTCCGGGCGAACTCAAGGAGGGTGAGTATTTTGAGGTTGAGAAACTGACTGATGAGGCTGCACGTATCATGACAGAGGCCGCACAGATAAGTTGGGCCGCCGGATGCCACTCAGGCAGCTATGTCCCCGTATTTGCTATAGGTGCCGGAGCTGAACTCTTTACCGGCCAGATGGACAACACGGAGATTCCCATGAAGATAAAGAAACTTGCCGGTTACTGATCCTATCTGAAATCCAGATAGGGTTCAAGCCTTATAAGGTCCTGATCAGTGAACTCTTCCATAAAAGAGAGCTGTTCAGGACCTGTTATTTTACCCCTCTCACGCCTGAACTCCACAATGGCTCTTGCCTGGTAGAAATCAATATACGGATGCTTTCTCAGTTCAGCGAGAGTTGAAGCATTGACATTGATTTTTCTGACAGGTACAGTATCTGCAACAACAAACCATTCCATCAGCGAATCCGGCAATCCGTCAATCTCCATAAGCTGTGCAATATCTGAGTACCCGCCTAACTTCTCCCTGTATCTGATGATTCTTGCTGCAAATACAGGCCCTATTCCCGGCAGTTTGACCAGCTCGCTACTATCAGATTCATTCAGGTCAATCTTAGATACAGGTCTGGTCTTGACGGTATAACGGACACTCTTTGCTTTAACTGATACAGTGTCCCAGACGTACCATTCCTTTCTGACTGTATCCCTGACATATACGATTCGCCTGACAGTATCAGTAAGATGAACCACAGCATCTGTCTCCGCAATCTCATCCGGAACGGGAGGATGCCATGGAGTGCGCACTATATTGAAAACTATTATAATAGAGAGAAGTATCAATGCCACAATCCTGTCATTACGGCTGAAATAGAAATGGTCTTTAGACATGTGTTACGGTATAATTGGTTAATTTTGTGCCATGATAAGATTCATCAGGAAATATCCTTTATCACTTATGGTCACTGCGGCCATACTGTTCCTTTCACTATTCAATCCACCCAAGACCAAACTGGACACCATTACCTTTATAGATAAGATAGCCCATGTCTGCATGTACGGCGGTCTGGAACTTATAATATGGTTTGAATACCTGCGTCACCATACGGGATTGGACAAAGTGAAGATCATTCTGCTGGGAATCATAGCACCCATCGCATTAGGAGGTGCCATGGAGCTTGCACAGGCGTTCTTGACCGATACCCGCAGCGGTGATTGGATAGACCTTATCGCTGATGCCATAGGAGTGTTGGCAGGAGCGGCAATAAGTTACTTCCTACTGCGAAAGATAGTAACCCGCAAGGGATAATCAATCCTTATTCCAGGTCTTGAAAGGATTGGCGGCCAGATATGCGTTGTAATAACGATGGTCACCAGTAACCTCCTTACCTATGAAATCAGGTTTTACGAATACCTCAGTTTCTGAATTGAGTTCCACCTCAGCCATAACAAGGCCTTCATTGTCACCATGGAACTCATCCACCTCAAACACGTGAGGACCGCTGTGTACCAGATAGCGGCGTTTATCAATGGCACCGCTCTGATGCAGTTCAAACAGTTCACGCGCATCATCTACCGGGATAAGATGATTCCACTCATAGCGGCTCATGCCCTTGCTGTCCGACGGACCTTTGATAGTAAGGATTGCCTCCTTGTCAGTGATGCGCACACGTACAGAACGGCCGTTCTCATGGGCAATGTAACCCTGGAGAATGTCATAATAACTGAATGCCTGTGTGCGGTAAGACGTTCCCTTTACCAGGAACTTACGTTCAATCTCTATAGACATAGTATTAGTGATTATTGGTTTGAAACTATTGCATCTGTTGTTCTTTTGACTCGGCAAATGACATCAGGTAGGACTTTATGAATCCGTCTATGTGACCGTCCATAACGCCGTTTACATCGGATGTCTGATAGCCTGTACGATGGTCTTTTACGCGGCGGTCATCAAACACGTAAGAACGTATCTGTGAACCCCACTCTATCTTTTTCTTACCTGCCTCTATCTTCTCCTGCTCTGCCATGCGGTGCTGCAGTTCCTTGTCATACAGTATGGAACGCAGATGCTGCAGGGCACGTTCCTTGTTCTTGGGCTGGTCACGGGTCTCGGTGTTTTCAATAAGGATTTCCTCCTCAGCTCCGGTATAAGGATCCTTGAACTGGTAGCGCAGACGTACGCCTGATTCCACCTTGTTCACGTTCTGACCGCCGGCACCGCCGCTGCGGAATGTATCCCAGCTCATAAGGGCAGGATTTATGTCAACCTCTATCGAGTCATCAATAAGCGGAGTGACAAATACACTGGCAAATGATGTCATGCGCTTGCCCTGGGCATTATATGGTGATACGCGTACCAGACGGTGCACACCGTTCTCGCCCTTAAGATAGCCGTATGCGAACGGGCCCTCTATCTCCATGGTAACCTGCTTGATACCGGCCTCATCGCCCTCCTGCAGATTGGCAACCGTAACCTTGTATTTGTTATCTTCACCCCAGCGCATATACATACGCATAAGCATCTGGGCCCAATCCTGACTCTCTGTACCACCTGCACCGGAGTTGATCTTGAGTACACAATCCATCTCATCGGCCTCCTCACGCAACATATTCTTGAGTTCAAGTGACTCAACTGCATCCAATGCCTTGGCGTAGTTCTCATCAACCTCCTTCTCTGTTACCAGTTCCTCCTTGAAGAAGTCCATGGCCAACTGCAACTCATCGGCCAGAGCCTTGACCTGCTTGTATCCGTCAATCCAACTCTGGAGGTCCTTGACCTTTTTCATCTGCACCTCGGCTTTCTTGGGGTCATCCCAGAATCCGGGAGCTTGGGTACGCAACTGCTCCTCCTCAACCTGTATCAGTTTGGCATCAATATTGAGATAGCGTTTAAGCGCTTCAGTGCGGTCAAGTACGTCTTTAAGTTGTTCAGCTGTAATCATAAGAGTTTGTTTTGGACTGCGAAATTAGTCAAAAAATCTCATATATCAACGTCGCAGCCATGCCGAAGGATTAAGGCGGGTGCTCTCTTTATGCAATTGGAAATGCAGGACAGGTGTTCCGTCCTCAGAAGTCTGGATATTTCCCACAATGTCTGACATCTTTACCGTATCACCCTTCTTAAGAGGGGTCTCACTCAGGTTACAATATACTGAAATGTAGGAACCGTGACGGATAAGGACTCCTATCTGACCTTTGCCCTGCTGGAATATTGATGAAACAGTACCGTCAAATACGGCCTTGGCTTGTGCTCCCTCCTGTCCCTGAATGTCTATGCCCAGATTATTGGTCTTGACATCCTTCATACCTGCCACCTGCTGTACACCATACTCACCTACCACAAGATAAGGACCTGTAATAGGCATGGGCAGTTTTCCTTTATTGCTTTCAAAACTGCCAGACAGCCTGATATCCGCTTGAGCCGCATTCAGCTGTTGCTGCGACTGTTGTTGGTTTTGCTGCTGTTGTTGGTTTTGCTGCTGTTTCTTTTTTTGTTCTTGCTCCTCCTTAATGGCAAGCTGTATCTGACGGTCTATCTCCTTGGACAGGTCATTCATCTTCTTCTGCTTGGATGAAATCTCCTTTTTCAGTTGGGAGCGCTTGTTCTTGAGTTGGCTGACCAGAGTCTTCTGTTGGTTCTCCTCCTTACGTGCCTCATCCTCATTTTTTTTCTGAACCTCCTGCAATGAAACCTTTTCAACCTTTATCAACTCCACCTGGGCTTTCCTGTCCTCAAGAGTATCCTTCTTATGGCTGATCTCTTCTGCCATCTCCTGAAGCGAGTTGGAGTATTCACTCACATAACGTGCCCTGCGGCTCATCTCACGGAAAGACTCAGTAGCCAATATGAATGTAAGAACATTGAAGCCGGTATTCTGATGCTGATAAAAACGGCAGGCATCAGCATAGCGATCCTTGCACTGCTCATATTCTGTTTCAAGCTGCGCAATCTCCTTTTCCAACCGGGTTGATTCGCGGTCAAGCGAACGTATCTCGGAGCGTGTCTTTTCAAGCATCCTGGTACGTTCCTTAAGCCGGGCCGTTATGATGTCCAGATTCTTGACCTGACTTGAAATATCACTCTCTGTACTTACCAGAATCTTCTCCTGGCTGGCTATCTGTTCCTCCATCTCAGCGCGTTCCCTGCGCATCTTTTCAATGACGGAATTGGTCTGTCCCTGCATGGACAGAACTACAGACAACAACAGAATCAGGAGTATATTTCTTTTCATCATAAATCCAGATTATCCAACAATTCATCAAGTGAAACCTGTTTCATCCTGCGCGTCACCTGGGTACGGTCAGCCCAGTTCTTCTTCTCCACCGATACTGATGACATCTTGACCGATACGTTATTAGTAACACCTGAAGATGTTATCTCAACAGAGAGTTCCAACGGATATCTCCAACTTCCGGATAATGCGGTGAAATCAGAATAATCCATCCTGAAACTGTATCCGCCGCTTGATTTCATTATAGATTCCAACCGCTCGTTGCCATCCGTTACAAAAGTGTATCCGTACTCCTTTTCCTTTATCCGGACCTTACCAGCCTCATCGGCCTTAGTCACCTCCAAACGGCTTACCGCATCCTCCTCTGCCGGAAAACCCGGACAGAATATCCTGTTCCAAAGCAACGCCTGGACCTCTTCAAAATCAAAACCCAACTCATTTCTATGGGGAATATCGGCATAATGACATACTGAGTAAAGATTATGATAGCGGTCCATGACCACCACCATATCCGGGAATAATTCTATACGTGCCATTTCCATCAGACCCAGAACACTGGCACTGAGCTGGATGCTACGTCCGCGCCGCATCCTGAGCTGTCCGCTCACCTTGTTTCCGTTAATGTTAAATGACAGGCTTGCCGTGAGTTCACTTACAGGCGGAGGCGCAACAAGCGTACGGATGAGACGGGAACCCTCCTGCTCCTCATCTCCTTTCTGTCTCTTCAAAGCATTTGCAGAGCGGCAACCTCCCAAGAACAGAGCGGCAATAAGAACAGGCAATATGTATCTTAAATGTCTCATTCCAGATATTTCTCCTCACGTATTTTACGATCCAGAGTCTCAGAAGTGCTGTTTAACTGTACGGCTCTGTGCCAGTTTTCAAGTGCTTTATCCTTCTCACCGCACATAAAGAGTACGTCACCGTAGTGCTCATATATCTCAGCATTGTCTGCATCAAGATAACGCAGTGCCTTCTCCATATAGCTCAATGCCTCCTTGTACTTCTTCATCCTGAACAGTATCCAGGCATATGTATCCAGGAAGGTGGCACTCAGCGGCTCTGCCTCAAGGGTCTTGGCGCTCATCTGCAGAGCTTTTTCAAGATCACGGTCCTCAAGAGCCATATAGTAGGCATAATTGTTGAGAACACTTATGTTCTGCGGATCATACAGCAATGTGGAATCATAGCTGGCAAACATCTGCTCCTTTTGCCCTAAGGAATGGTAATAATCTCCCATCATACTGAAAATCCTGGCCTTATCCTTATCTGTACGGACATCTTTCAAGCCTTTGGCCAGCAGTGCAAGAGCATCATCATCCTCTCCCAGCCACATATAACCCAATGACTTCTGTATATAGGGTTCTGCCAAAGCCGGCTCATGCGCGGATACCACGTCACAGAAACTCATTACAAGATCCAGCAGAGCACGGCTTCTTATCCTGTCCATCTGACTCTCAGCCTGCCTTACCATGTCACTTGTGGTGTTCATCAGTATCTCTATCACCTGAGCCGGGTTTCCGGACTCATAATAAGCAGAATCAAGTTCACCCAGCTGCAGATAGCAGACAAAACGCTGGAACTTGAGCTCATCATCCACATCCTCAAGCTGTCCGTAACGCTTCAACGCCCACAACTCTTTCTCAAAGTCACCTGTCTCATCATACAGGCTCGCCAAGGTTATAAGGACATCAGTCCTGCCGGGGAAGCGGCGGGATATCTCCTCATATTGTACTATACCCTCAGCCTGACGGTTCTGACGCAGATAATTCATGGCCAGCAGACGGCGGTACCAGTAGTTGTCTGGCTCCAGACGGACTGCCCTGAGCAAGAGAGTCTCAGCTTTTTTACTGTTTTTCTCAATCAGATCCCTGTCACGTATAGACATGTAGTATTGCGCCAGGCTGTAACAGGTAGCTGCCGATGCTGTATCATAATACAGGCTATGCTCCATCAGGTCCATGGCGGCATCATACTTAAAATCATTGAACATCTTTGTGCCCTCCATGTAATAATGGTCACGGGCATAATCGGCAATCTGCGCCTGGGATAAGGGGTCTGATGAGGCATGACGCAATGAACCGCATGAAATACATGCAGCCAATGCAATAAACAATACCGCTAAGAGCCCGCTTCTTTTCATCAGGTTATACTCCGCTATGACCAAATCCGCCGGCGCCGCGCTCAGTCTCATCAAGTGTCTCCACTTGAATCCACTCTGCCTGCTCATGGCGTGCTATCACCATCTGGGCAATGCGCTCGCCGTCATTCACAGTGAAATCCTCCTGTGACAGATTGATAAGAATAACGCCTATCTCACCGCGGTAATCGGCATCAATGGTACCCGGAGTATTGAGCACGGTTATACCTTTCTTGATAGCAAGACCGCTGCGCGGACGTACCTGGGCCTCAAAGCCCACAGGAAGTGATATGAACAGGCCGGTAGGTATAAGACGGCGCTCCATGGGTTTCATCACTACGGGTTCATCCAGATTTGCTCTCAGATCCACTCCGGCAGACTGTGCCGTAGCATATTCAGGAAGCTGATGATGTGAACGGTTTATGATTTTTACCTTCATATTGCAATGCATTACGGTTTTACACAGCGAAAATAGCAAATATACCGCCAACTAAGTCAGAATTCATCTGAAAAACCATTAATTTTGAAACAAAAGAAACTAACAGATGGATTGGGAAAGACTAATATCAGCCAAGCGGCTGGGTATGGAAGGCATAGAGTCAGTACACAAGGATGACCGCTCAGCGTTTTTACGTGATTATGACCGCCTCATCTTCTCCGCACCGTTCCGCCGGCTGCAGAACAAGACGCAGGTTTTCCCCCTGCCCGGCAGCGTATTTGTACACAACCGTTTGACACACAGCCTGGAGGTAGCTTGCGTGGGCCGCTCCCTTGGAAACAACGTGTCACGTGGCTTATTGCAGCTGCACCCGGAACTGGGCAATACATATATAACCGAGATTGGAAATATAGTTTCGGCCGCATGTCTGGCACACGACATGGGCAACCCTCCGTTCGGTCACTCCGGTGAGAAAGCTATTTCTGCCTATTTTACTGAAGGAAAGGGACAGATTCTGGAAAAAGAGTTTGAATCCAACCGCGGTCAGTGGACCGATATCATAAATTTTGAGGGTAATGCAAACGCATTCCGTCTGCTGGCTCACCAGTTCATAGGACGTCGCAAAGGCGGTTTTGCCATGACATACTCTACACTTGCATCGATAGTGAAATATCCCTATGCATCGATACTTGCCAACGGCAAACACAAGTTCGGTTTCTTTGACAGCGAGGCTCCGATATTTGCCAAAATTGCCGATGAATTGGGCATAATACGCAAGTCCGCTCCCGGAGAACCGCTCAATTATGTACGCTATCCACTGGTATTTCTGGTAGAGGCTGCCGATGACATCTGCTATCTGCTCATGGATCTGGAGGATGCCCACAAACTCAAGCTACTGTCAACAGAACAGACCATAGAGCTTATGATGGCATTCCTCAAACCACAGGAACAGGAGCATGCACGCAGTATCATAGGTATGGTGACCGATGTTAACGAGCAGGTCTCATATCTGCGCTCCAAACTGATAGGACTGCTTGTCGAGGAGTGCACAAAGGTGTTCCTTGAGAATGAGAAAGCTATCCTTGACGGACAGTTTGAAGGCTCTCTGATAAAACATATCAGTGACATACCCAGAGAGGCCTACAGCCGCTGCGCCAAGCTCTCAGTGACCAAGATTTACCGTTCACATGACGTGCTGGAGGTGGAACTGGCCGGTTTCCGCATCATAAGCACCTTGCTGGACCTCATGGTTGAAGCAGTGCTCAACCCCGACCGCGAGTATTCCAAGCTGCTCATAGACCGTGTATCCAGCCAGTATGACATCCATGCCAAGGATATCTACAACAGACTGCTTGCAGTCCTGGACTACATAAGCGGCATGACCGATGTCTACGCCCTAGACATCTACCGCAAAATCAACGGCAACAGCCTCCCCGCCGTATAACACCACCCGCGGACAACTGTTGGCTATTGACTGTTACGCACCGGATTAAGATGGAAAGAACTTGAACCCACAGATGGTAAAGGAGTTATTCTTCCTTAATGAAAACCTGTTTGGTTAGTCCGTTTCTGTATTTTATGATATTGAAACCGCTTTTCGGAGCATCAATCATTATGCCAGATAGGTCATAATACTCTACACTTGCATTGTTACTACCTATCATATCAACACCTGTTGTGGCAATCTCCCGTATGTTACTGAACTGGTTCCATCCGTCCGCGTTCTTATAATCATTCACACTTTCAGCCGGAACATAAAGAACTGCATTATCATATACAGTGCTTGTAAAAGCATTCTGATACATTGTGGGCGGAATAACAGACAATGATCTGATTGACATCAGTTTGTCACATCTATCAAATGCACCATATCCTATATAATCAACGTTGTGTGGTATGGTTATTGACTTAATATTTACACATTCAGCAAAGGAATAAGCGCTTAAAAATGTCAAACTACCAGGAAGGTGAACAGAATCCATATTCTCGCAATGGTAGAAGGCTTCCACACCTATAATGGTTACCCCTTCCGGAATAATTACGGCTTTTAATCTGCTTTGACATGGCAAAGACTGTCTGTTAATACTCTTGGTTCCTTCTCTGACAACCAATGTATCCCCCAATAGGCGATCTCCTTTATATCCATAGAGCATTGAGCCTATATAAATGATGCCATCCGGTTGTGCGTCATACCACGCAGTACCTTCAAAAGTACCTATTCCAACATTATAAACACTTTGAGGAACAGTAACTGAGGCCAGTTTTGCACAATTGTAAAAGGCATAGGCACCAATACTCAAGACGGTTGAAGGTATTTCTATCGCTTTAAGATTTGAACAACGCTCAAAAGCATAATCAGCAATAGTTATTGTACCTTCTTTTATGACAATACTGGTATCTTGAGCCATTGTTCCCTTATACTTATAAGCCACTTTACCTGCATATAAAACGCCATCCGGTTGAGCTTCATACCATACCGTATTATCAAATACATGAGAATATATTCGTTGTATGCTATTCGGTATGTTTACTGATGTCAGTTTTCCACACTGTGCAAATGCATATTCGTTAATATATATTGGCCCATCCGAGATGGTTATTGAAGTAAGATTGTCACATTTATAGAATGCCATACTTCCAATACCTATGACATTGTATTCAACTCCATTGTAACTCACACTTGTCGGAATAGTAACATCACCTTCATACTTATCAGTGTCTCCTAAAGGAATTACACAAACAGTACTGTCATCTTCAATCTCATATCGTATTCCACCAGATATGAAACTCTCTCTGGCTACAGAACACATTGTTGATGATAAAAAAGCAAGCGCAAATAATAAAGACTTTCTTTTCATAATTCAATATACAGTTTTGATGATAAACAAAAAAATTAGTTCTTGTATTATAGGTTGCCGGCGTTTGGAATAAGTATTTCTTTTCAGTGCTGAGACTTTATTCAAAATAAACATCTCATAATACGAAGCAGGCAGTTTAGATTTGATTTTTGATTTATAAGCACGGACCGTAGTGTTTGTTACAAAAAGAAGAGAAGCTATAGAATCTTCTGATATCTCTAATGATGACAAGATGCAGACCAAACATTCCCTATTACTCAAAAACGAAGCTAAAGCATTAATAATCACATCATATTGTGATGCCAGATTGTCAATAATGGAATTAGACTCTGAAGGAGTATAAATATATAGTTTATTTCTTAACTTGTTATAGTCATCACTTTCTCTAAAAATACGGTTACAATATATCAGAGATTCATTTAAACGCATTAAAACATAATCCTTAATACTTCTTTTTTTAGATTCTATTGATGATCCTGATGGAGATTTTTTCTTTACACCAAGAAACGTTTTAGTAAGATACCATATTGAGAAACCAAGTAAAGGTATTGCCACTATCAAAACAATATATGCCCAGGCATTTTCTACACCACTCTTTTTCACATCAACTATAGCCAATATGTCCAGAACAATGACTCCAAATATGATTAGGTATGCTCCCATAAAACAAAATCGTTTTCGCAAATTTAGTTATCAAAAACTTTTAGGGAGAAAAAATGATGTTGCAATTTGTTGCTCTTTGTTGAGTCAGGTCTATTTATATACCTGATACAATAGGAACGGTTCTTTCTGTATATTTATTATGATATATTTCCTAGGTGCACAGAACTTTTTGGGGTATCGGTATTAAAACTTTCCCTTTGCAGTAGCAGAACTATCAGTCTGGGGAGCATCGTGGAAAGGCGTAAGCGTAGTGCCCACGGAGGATCCCGTTAAGAACGGCGCTGCGTTTAACGACTGTTAGGCCCCGAAGGGGACTAAAAAGGAGGCGTTCGACGTTTAGGGTCCGTAGGGGTACGAAGTAGCCTTGGAGCGTTGTCTCCCCAAACTGATAGTTCTGCGGTGCTTCAGATACTGATACCCCAAAAAGTTCCCTCAAATAACGCATAAAGCACACAGAAGGAACCGTCCCTATTGTGTACAAAAAAACAGAAAGGGGTGACCGGTCAAGCCGATCACCCCTTTCTTCTATCAAGTATAATCAATTTCCTCTTGATGGGAGATTCATGTCCAGGAAGTTGTTGCGGGATGCCTGGAGGCGTTCATACTCCTCCTTGTCACCTACAATAATCTTCTCGAACTCACGCAGACCGGTACCGGCAGGAATCAGGTGACCGCAGATAACGTTCTCCTTCATACCAAGCAGGCTATCGCTCTTACCGTTGATGGCAGCCTCATTCAGAACCTTGGTGGTCTCCTGGAATGATGCGGCTGACATGAAGCTCTGAGTAGCCAAAGCTGCACGTGTGATACCCTGCAGGATCTGGGTTGATGTAGCAGGACGTGCCTCCTGTGCCTGAACCAGCTTGAGGTCCTTACGCTTGAGCTGTGAGTTCTCATCACGAAGCTTGCGTGCGGTTACCATCTGGCCTGCAAAGAGGTTCTCGCTGTCACCCGGATCAGTAACTACATACTTGCCCCAGATGCGGTCATTCTCCTCCATGAACTCCAGCTTGTCAACAACCTGCTGAGCAAGGAAGCGGGTATCGCCCGGCTCGTCAATCTCAACCTTACGCATCATCTGGCGAACGATAATCTCAAAATGCTTGTCGTTGATCTTTACACCCTGCAGACGATATACATCCTGAACCTCGTTCACAATGTACTCCTGTACGGCTGTGGGACCCTTGATGGCAAGGATATCGCTCGGTGTGATGGCACCGTCAGAGAGCGGTGTTCCGGCACGTACATAGTCACCCTCCTGAACAAGGATCTGCTTGGACAGGGCAACCAGGTACTTCTTCTCATCATCAGTACGTGATACGACTGATATCTCACGGTTACCACGCTTAATCTTACCCATGTGTACGGTACCGTCAATTTCTGATACCACAGCGGGGTTAGACGGGTTACGTGCCTCAAAGAGCTCGGTAACACGGGGCAGACCACCGGTGATATCACCAGCCTTACCCTGTACACGAGGAATCTTGACGAGGATGTCACCGGCTACAAGCTCCTGACCATCCTTGATGACCACGTGACCGCCCACAGGCAGGTTATATGAACGGAGCACCTCACCCTTAGGACCGATGATATCGGCTGAAGGAATCTTGGTTCTGTCTTTGGTCTCAATTATGATCATCTCCTCAAGACCGGTAGCCTCATCGGAGTCAATCTTATATGTTACGTTAGCGATGACGTCTGTCAGCTTGACCTTACCGGCCACCTCAGTGATGATAAGGGCATTGAAAGGATCCCATGTAGCAATCATGTCACCCTTCTTTACGGTTGCACCGTTCTTGACATAGAGCTTTGAACCGTAAGGCAGGTTATGGGTTGAAAGTGCAATTCCGGTGTTTTCATCGATGAATTTCACCTCACCCAGACGACCTACGACAACCTGAACCTTGCTGCCGTCATCAGCCAGAGCATCAACGGTACGTACCTCCTCAAGTTCAATGCGGCAGTCATACTTGGCTGTCAGGCTTGAGTTAGCAGCGATGTTAGATGCAGTACCACCGGCGTGGAATGTACGCAGTGTCAACTGTGTACCAGGCTCACCGATAGACTGGGCGGCGATAACACCTACAGCCTCACCCTTCTCAACCAGACGGCCTGTTGCCAGGTTACGTCCGTAGCACTTGGCGCAAACACCACGCTTGCTCTCGCAGGTGAGCACTGAACGTATCTCAACGCTCTCAATAGGTGACTCGTCTATCTTCTTGGCTATCTCCTCAGTGATCATCTCACCGTCAGCAACCAGAAGTTCACCTGTAGTAGGATGTATTACATCGTGTACTGATACACGACCCAGGATTCTTTCATAAAGTGATGCTACAACCTCCTCATTCTCCTTAAGGGCGGTGCAGACCAGACCACGCAGTGTACCGCAGTCCTCCTCAGTGATGATCACATCATGTGATACGTCAACCAGACGACGTGTCAGATAACCGGCATCGGCTGTCTTAAGAGCGGTATCGGCAAGACCCTTACGGGCACCGTGTGTGGAGATGAAGTACTCCAGCACTGACAGACCCTCCTTAAAGTTAGAAAGAATCGGGTTCTCAATGATCTGTGCACCCTCGGCACCGGCTTTCTGAGGCTTGGCCATCAGACCACGCATACCGGACAGCTGACGGATCTGCTCCTTAGAACCACGGGCACCGGAGTCAAGCATCATATATACTGAGTTGAAGCCCTGGTCATCAGAAGAGATGGTCTTCATCAGCACCTTTGACAGGTCCTCATTGACGTGTGTCCATACATCGATAACCTTGTTGTAACGCTCGTTATCGGTGATAAGACCCATGTTATACTCAGCCATGATACCTTCAACCTCCTCATTACCTTTGGCAACAAGTTCCTGCTTCTCCTTAGGTATGATGATATCATTCAGGTTGAATGACAGACCACCCTGGAAGGCCATCTTGTAACCCAGGTTCTTGATTCCGTCCAGGAACTCGCAAGCGCGGGCCACACCTACCTTCTTGATAACATCAGAGATGAGGTCACGCAGAGTCTTTTTTGATATGATGTAGTTAATGTAACCTACCTCATCAGGTACAAGTTCATTAACGATTACACGACCAACTGATGTCTCTACCAGATGAGTGATGGGGCTACCCTGCTCGTCAATGTCATTAACCATAACCTTGACAACAGCGTGGATATCAACCTTACCCTCATTGTAGGCAATCAGAGCCTCCTCAGGTCCGTAGAATGTCAGACCCTCACCCTTTACCTTCTCTATGTAGTTGCCATCAGCATCCTTGACTGAACGACGGAGCTTGGTGATGTAATACAGACCAAGTACCATATCCTGTGCAGGCACTGTGATAGGTGCACCGTTGGCAGGGTTCAGGATGTTGTGAGACTGAAGCATGAGCATCTGAGCCTCAAGGATAGCCTCATTGCTGAGCGGGAGGTGTACGGCCATCTGGTCACCGTCAAAGTCGGCGTTGAAAGCGGTACAAGCCAGCGGGTGCAGCTGAATGGCCTTACCCTCAATCATCTTGGGCTGGAAGGCCTGGATACCCAGACGGTGCAGTGTAGGAGCACGGTTCAACAGAACGGGGTGACCCTTCATTACATATTCCAGGATATCCCATACTATAGGATCCTTGCGGTCAACAATCTTCTTGGCAGACTTGACGGTCTTCACGATACCGCGCTCAATGAGCTTACGGATGATGAACGGCTTGTAAAGCTCTGCAGCCATCAGTTTAGGAATACCGCACTCACCCATCTTGAGCTCAGGACCTACCACGATAACTGAACGTGCTGAGTAGTCAACACGCTTACCAAGCAAGTTCTGACGGAAACGACCCTGCTTACCCTTGAGTGAGTCAGAGAGTGACTTAAGAGGACGGTTGGCCTCGCTCTTGACGGCGCTGGCCTTGCGGCTGTTGTCAAACAGGCTGTCAACGGCCTCCTGCAGNNTTCTCGTTACGCAGGATAACCTCAGGAGCCTTTATCTCTATAAGTCTCTTAAGACGGTTGTTACGGATTATGACGCGGCGATAGAGCTCGTTCAGGTCAGAAGTGGCAAAACGTCCGCCGTCCAGAGGCACCAGAGGACGGAGCTCAGGAGGAGTAACGGGAACCACCTTGAGGATCATCCACTCAGGACGGTTAAGTTCACGTGATGAACGGAATGACTCCACAATCTGAAGGCGCTTCAGGGCCTCAGTCTTGCGCTGCATGGTGGCCTTCTCATCATTGGCCTTCTCACGAAGCTGGTATGAGAGCTTGTCAAGGTCAAGCTTGCAAAGCAGGTCATAGATAGCCTCGGCACCCATCTTGGCAACGAACTTTTCAGGATCACTGTCATCAAGCATCTGATTCTCCTTGGGCAGCTTGTCTATGATATCCAAGTACTCGTCCTCAGTAAGGAGAATAGGCTCATCGGGCTTACGGGTCTCCTTAAGAGGATCATCCCATGCACCCTTATTTATAACAATGTAACGCTCGTAGTAGATGATTGCATCAAGCAGCTTGGTAGGAATACCTAAAAGATAACCAATCTTGTTGGGGAGTGAACGGAAATACCAGATGTGTGCTACCGGAACGACGAGCTGGATATGGCCCATACGCTCACGACGCACCTTCTTCTCTGTTACCTCAACACCGCAACGCTCGCATACGATACCTTTATAACGGATTCTCTTGTACTTTCCGCAATGGCACTCGTAATCCTTGACAGGACCGAATATGCGCTCGCAGAAGAGACCGTCACGCTCAGGCTTGTATGTACGGTAGTTAATGGTCTCAGGCTTGAGTACCTCACCGCTGGAGTTAGTCAGAATCTCCTCAGGTGAGGCAAG
>DBYQ01000066.1:55145-56894 GCA_002310015.1 Bacteroidales bacterium UBA1182 | reverse complement strand
CCTTGGTCTGCAATGTCTTTCTCTACCTCTTTAGTAACTCTGTCAATATTATCAGTAGACGCTACGTTAACGCTCTCGGTCTGCGTAAGTAAGGCTAGACAAGAAAGAAGAGGGGTTGACCTGGAGGCCAACCCCTCTTCTTTCTTGTAATTGAAAATTGAAAATTGAGAATTGAAAGACTCAAGCGTCTTATGTCGCGAGCTTACGCAGGTGCGTATGTATTAATTTTCAATTTTCAATTTTCAATTCTCAATTATAAAGTATCTTTGTACTCCAATTAGACACTAGTACATTTATTTAACTATGGATTTATATTCTACCCTGCCCTACAAGGTGGCAGACATCAATCTGGCCGATTTTGGCCGCAAAGAGATAGAGATGGCTGAGAAGGAGATGCCCGGTCTGATGGCTCTCCGTGACAAGTACCGTGATTCAAAACCCCTCAAGGGTGCCCGCATAATGGGTTCATTGCACATGACCATTCAGACTGCAGTCCTTATAGAGACACTGCATGAACTGGGCGCAGAGATACGCTGGTGCTCATGCAACATATATTCAACTCAGGACCATGCCGCCGCAGCCATTGCTGCTGCAGGCAGTGCAGCCGTTTTTGCCTGGAAGGGTGAAACAGCTGAGGAATATTGGTGGTGCACACTTCAGGCTATGAACTTTCCGGAGGGTGGTCCCAACATGATAGTTGATGACGGTGGTGACGCCACACTTATGATACATCTGGGCGTAAAGGGTGAAAAAGATTCCAAGGCTTTGGATTATGAGGCTGAATCGGCCGATGAAAAGGCTCTTTTGGCGGCTCTCAAGGAGGTAGCCAAGGTCAAGGGCGGTTCTTATTGGCAGAATATGGCCAAGAGCATAAAGGGTGTCAGTGAGGAGACCACCACGGGCGTGCATCGTCTGTACCGTATGCAGCAGAACGGTGAACTGCTGTTCCCTGCTTTCAATGTGAATGACTCTGTAACTAAGAGCAAGTTTGACAATCTGTACGGTTGCCGTGAGTCATTGGCCGACGGTATAAAGCGTGCCACCGATGTCATGATAGCCGGTAAGGTTTGTGTGGTATGCGGTTACGGTGAGGTAGGTAAAGGTTGTGCCCAGAGCATGCGTTCTTACGGTGCCCGCGTACTGGTAACTGAGATTGATCCCATTTGTGCACTGCAGGCTGCCATGGAGGGCTATGAGGTAGTAACCATGGAAGAGGCTGCCCCTCTGGGTAATATCTTTGTAACTACCACAGGTAACATAGATGTAATTACTACAGAGCATCTCAAGGTTATGCCTGACCAGGCAATAGTCTGCAACATAGGTCACTTTGACAGTGAGATACAGGTTGACAAGCTCAAGAAGATTCCCGGCATCAAGTGCCAGAATGTAAAGCCTCAGGTAGATCGCTACTTCTTCCCTGACGGACACAGCATTATCCTTCTGGCCGATGGCCGTCTGGTTAACCTGGGTTGCGCTACAGGTCACCCCAGTTTTGTAATGAGCAACAGCTTTACCAACCAGACACTTGCCCAGATTGAGCTCTTCAACAAGCAGTATCCGGTTGATGTGTATCGTCTGCCTAAGCATCTTGATGAGGAGGTGGCACGTCTGCATCTGGAGCGCATTGGCGTACATCTGTCCAAGCTCACCCAGGCTCAGGCAGACTATATAGGCGTTCCGGTAGAGGGCCCTTATAAGGCGGAGCATTATAGGTATTGATCAAAATGTGCAATTGGGGTCTGACCCCTT
>DBYQ01000066.1:0-55115 GCA_002310015.1 Bacteroidales bacterium UBA1182 | reverse complement strand
AAGGGGTCAGACCCCAATTGCACATTGCAGACGCGGTGCACATGGAAAGGAAGACGATAGTGGTATATGGGGCATCGAGCGCTGATGCTGAGCAGGTGTTCGTGGATGCGGCTTATGCGCTGGGCGGGCTCATAGCAAAAACCGGCAGGAGGCTTGTGAGCGGTGCTGGCAGCACCGGTCTGATGGCTGCCGTTGAGAATGGTGCGCTTGATGCCGGTGGCGTATCGATAGGTATCATTCCTCAGTTCATGGTTGACAACGGTTGGCTGCATGAAGGGCTTACTGAGGTTGTCATAACTCCCACCATGCATGAGCGCAAGAACCGCATGGCCAAGATGGCCGATGCAGTGATTGCACTCCCCGGCGGCACAGGAACATTTGAGGAGCTCTTTGAAATCATTACCTGGAAGATGCTGGGCCTGTTTGTAAAACCTATTATAATTCTGAATACGGACCATTACTATGATCCTTTGCTTGAGATGCTTGACCGCACTGCTGAGCGCAGTTTCATGAAACCTGTATTCAAAAAGCTTTGGGCGGTAGCCCAGACTCCGGAGGAAGCTCTCAATCTTGTAGATTCGATTTCTGACTGGAATGATTTGACAAGTAAAGTCAATCTGGATAAATGATCTCTGTCCCGATAATGATTTCAACTGACTCCTTTCAAGTCAATGACTGGTTCCTGTCGGCAATGATAGTGACATTGCTGTTCATGCTGATAATCATGGGACCTCACAGGTCAGCCTACATTGCTTCCTTTTCATCGATGTTCAAGTTTAATAACCCTGACGGAGATGTGAGTTATCCTCTGCTCTCCTCAATGGGTTATGTATTTGTTTTTATCCTATCGTGCATAAGCGTGGGGATAGCGGTTGCCGTCTATTCCCAGGATTTGATGGAGGAGGGCTCTTCACCGGTTTTTTTCCTGATGTGGTACTCATTTGCAGTAGTTGCTTGCTTTGTAATCAAGTTGTTGCTTTATACTACAGTAAACAAGATCCTTTATAACAAACAGATCATAACTGTAAAACCGGGCCGATGGAATTGCTTTTTCGTGGTTACGTTTTCTGAGGCAGGATTGTTTATCCTGTGCTTTACAATACTGGTGCTGTTTCTTGATTTGCCGCTTATTTTACTGCTTGTTTTTGCATATCTGATGCGCATTTTGGTCATTTCCGGAAGAATTTTCAAGATAAAAACAGCCTTATTCAAGAATAAGCGTTCCAATTTGGGATTTATTGTGTACCTTTGTGCGTTCGAAATAGCACCTATCATTGTGGAGTTCGTGCTAACGAGCAGATTATTTGGTCTAATTTAAACCGTACAGCCTTGAAAGTTAAGAAGGTTCTTATTTCTCAACCGCAGCCTACAACAGGTAAATCACCTTATTTTGACCTGGCTGAGAAGTATGGCGTGGAGTTTGTATTCAAACCTTTCATCCGCGTTGAGCCGCTAAGTGCCAAAGAGTTCAGACAGCAGCATGTCAACATACTTGACCACACAGCTGTAGTATTCACATCACGTCACGCCGTTGATCATTTTTTCCAACTTTGCGCTGAAATGAGAGTTGTCATCCCTGAGGACATGAAGTATTTCTGCATCACGGAAACTGTTTCTCTCTATATCCAGAAGTACGTTCAGTACCGCAAACGTAAAGTTTTCTTCGGCAATACCGGTAAGGTGGACAGCCTTATGACTCCTATCCTCAAGCACAAGACAGAGAGATATTTCATCCCAATGTCAAATGTGCACACCGGTGAACTCAAGGAGTTACTTGATGCTAACAAGATAGCCCATACGGAAGCTATCATGTACCGTACCGTAAGCAACGAGTTCGCAGCCGGTGAGCTTGATGATTATGATATGCTGGTATTCTTCAGCCCTGCCGGAATAGAGTCACTTAAGGAGAATGCTCCTGACTTTGTTCAGGGTGAGAAGGTAATAGGCTGTTTTGGTGGTACTACCGCCAAGGCTATCCGTGACGCAGGTCTGCGTCTTGACATTGAGGCTCCGGTTCCTGGCATCACCTCCATGTCAGCCGCCATTGATGCCTGGTTCGCTGCCAACCAGAAGAAGTAATACATACAATATACCGGCGGGTTCCCTTAATCCAGACATTGCGTCTGTATGCGGAACCCGTTTTTTTTATGAAAACAGGAGCAAACACATTTTCCAAGCAAGAGCGTCTTTGCGGTCAGAAACTCATTGACAGGCTCTTTACTGAGGGAAATCGCCAGATATCGGCTTTCCCCATCCGGTTGGTGTGGCTCTTGTCCGATTATTCGGAATTTGAAGGTGTCCGTATTCTGATAAGCGCTCCCAAGCGCAATTTCCACCATGCTGTTGACAGGAACCGGATAAAGCGTCAGATACGTGAGTTCTATCGCACATCATCCGCTCCGCTCAAGGATGCCGTAGCCTCAAGAAACAAGGGGCTTGCACTTGCTTTTTTGTTCAATGACAATAAACTGTGGGATACTGAGAAGCTTCAGTCTAGGCTACAGGCAGTAATGGATCGGCTTACTGATGCAGTTCAGGAAGATGTGGAATCCCAGTCTGGCAAATGTCAGGAAAAATGAAAAGCTTGTTAAATATTTTTACTAAAGCACTGGGCTGGATCCTAATGCTTCCCATCCGTTTTTACAGGAAGTTTATATCACCTCTTACCCCACCTTCCTGCCGGTTTACTCCCACCTGCTCTCAATACGCAATTGAAGCAATAACCAAACACGGCCCGTTCAAGGGCGGGTGGCTTGCCATAAAGCGGGTTTTACGGTGCAGGCCGGGTGGAGGCTCAGGTTATGACCCGGTACCTTGAGAATTGAGAATTGAAAATTGAGAATTCTGGATATACATACTCATAATTTGCCGGAGGAGCCGGGAACGGCGCTGGTGTGCATAGGCTGCGGTCCGTTGCCTGAGCAGGATGGCCATTTTTTCAGCGCAGGCCTCCATCCGTGGGATGTTACGGGAAGTGATGAACTGCAGTTTCGCGCTTTGGAGCAACTGCTTGCGCTACCGCAGTTACTTGCAGTAGGTGAGTGCGGGTTTGACACGCTGAAAGGCCCCTCGCATGAACTGCAGGAACAGGCCTTTGTCCGCCAGGTAGAACTATCCGAACGTTTCAAAAAGCCCATGATCCTGCACGTAGTCCGTGATTTTGACAGCATAATCCGTCTGCGCAAACAGCTCAAACCTACACAGGACTGGCTCATTCACGGATTCCGCGGAAACCCGGATCAAATGAACCAGCTCCTCAAAAACGGCCTTCTGCTCTCTATAGGCCAGAAATCCAGTCCAGAAACCCTGAAGCAGATCCCCTTAGATCGTCTCTTCCTTGAAACCGACGGTAAAACCAACATCTCAGAAGTAATCCAAACCGCCGCTGTTGCAAAAGGAGCAAATCCAGCTGAAATAGAATATACAGTAACATCAAATCACCAACGTTTCCTTTTGCACTTACTACGGCGTAGCTTCTAAACAAAAGAAACAGTCTTGTTGTGTCTTTACATAAAGAATTGTATATTTGCGCACTTTTTATAGAGAATCTAAAATCATAACTATGACTAATTTTGTTGAAGAACTTACCTGGAGAGGCATGATTCACCAGATGATGCCCGGTACTGATGAACTTCTGAGCAAGGAACAGGTTACAGCGTATGTTGGTTTTGATCCCACCGCAGATTCCCTCCATATAGGACATCTGTGTAGCATCATGATACTCCGTCACTTCCAGCGTTGCGGCCACAAGCCCCTGGCACTGATAGGCGGAGCCACAGGAATGATAGGTGACCCCAGTGGAAAATCACAGGAGCGCAACCTCCTGAATGAGGAGACGCTCAAGCATAATGTGGAGTGCATCCGTAAGCAGTTGGGAAAGTTTCTGGACTTTGACAGCGATGCCCCCAACAAGGCTGAACTTGTAAACAATTATGACTGGCTCAAGGATGTAACATTCCTTGATTTTTCACGCGATATAGGCAAGCACATCACTGTAAATTACATGATGGCTAAAGACTCCGTGAAGAAGCGTCTTAACGGTGAAGCTCGTGACGGCCTATCATTCACAGAGTTTACCTACCAGTTGCTTCAAGGTTACGATTTTCTCTATCTCAACGAACATAAGAACTGCAAGCTCCAGATGGGTGGTGCAGACCAGTGGGGAAACATAACCACCGGTGCAGAGCTTATCCGCCGTATCAACGGCACTGAGTGCTTTGCCTTGACCTGCCCCCTCATCACCAAGTCTGACGGCACCAAGTTCGGCAAGACAGAGGGCGGTAACGTTTGGCTTAACCCTGAGTATACTTCACCTTACAAATTCTACCAGTTCTGGCTGAACGTAAGCGATGAGGATGCCAAGCGTTACATTAAGATTTTCACAAACATTGAGAAGGAAGAGTGTGAGGCTCTGATAGCAGAGCATGATGCCGCTCCGCATCTTCGTCTTCTCCAGAAACGTCTGGCCAAGGATGTAACCTGCATGGTTCACAGCGAGGCTGATTATGAGGCTGCAGCAGGCGCTTCAGACATACTGTTCGGAGGTAATGCTTCATCCGATGAGTTGAAGAGCATTGATGAGGATATGCTGCTCTCCATGTTTGACGGTGTTCCGCAGTTCCGTTTTAACCGTCAGGTGTTGAATGAGAATGTCAAGGCCTCGGATTTCCTGACAGACATCTGTCCGGTTTTCTTCTCCAAGAGTGAGGCCCGCAAGATGATGCAGGGAGGCGGCGTTTCCATCAACAAGGAGAAAACTTATGACCATTCACGCATCTTCACTGAATCCGATTTGATTGATAACCGATATATCATTCTTCAGCGTGGCAAAAAGAACTATTATTTGCTTATAGCTGATTAATTCGGGATATTTGAGTATCTTTGCATGCGCTTAGCGCTATAAGGCGATTGTCGTATGGTGTAATGGTAGCACAACAGGTTTTGGTTCTGTTTGTCCTGGTTCGAATCCGGGTACGACAGCTGGCAGGGTGAGATATTTGTCTCACCCTGCTTTTGTGTATGCAGGAGAGGGGTTTGTGAAACATTTTCTAACTAATTTGAAACAATTCCAAGGGGTCTGGCGGTACATTTTAAGAAGCATGGAACAAATGTTAATCCCATTGATACACACAGTGACGCCTGTTTGTGAAAGGGACGCTATCTTTGTGGTGTAAGTTTTCATGCACATATTTGGTTAGTAATTGACTTTCGTGAAGTCTCTGCCGGTCTGAGAAGATGTGGCATGAGACTGAGAAAAAGGGCTGCTTTCAAGCGGCCTTTTTCTATATGTCATCCAACGCTTTTTTGCAATCTTAATTTTAACATCTCAATTGTGAAGGTTTTAACATTTTAAATAGACTCGAAAAACGAGGCACAAGTATCCCGAAAGGTTTTTTTCTGTGTTTTATTGAAAAAAAACAGGAGAAAGGTGTTTCAAAAGCAAAAAAAGAGTTAACTTTGGCCGCTAACTGAATTTTTAAATAATAAAATATTAACCAAAAAACTTATGAAGAAGCGTTATCTTTTCCCCGCAGATTACATGGCAGATCCCTCTGTACATGTGTTTAACGGCAGGGTTTACATCTATCCTTCTCATGACTGGGAGTGTGAGAACGTTGAGAACGACAACGGTGACCAGTACGTGATGAAGGATTATCACGTCCTTTCCACAGATGACATCATGTACGGTCAGGTTGTTGACCACGGCAAGGTGATAGGCCTGGAGGATATTCCATGGGCAGGTCGCCAGCTTTGGGATTGTGATGTCCAAGAGTATGAAATTGAAGTTCCCACCAACGCTGAGGAACAGTCCCAGGGTATGGGATTCAGCAAGAAAGTTAAGCGTTACATCATGTACTTCCCCATGAAGGACCGCAATGACGTGTTCCATTGGGGTACAGCCATAGCTCAGCGTCCTGAGGGCCCGTTCATCCCTAATCCTGCGCCTGTAGCCGGCAGTTACAGCATCGATATGTGTGCTTTCCGTGATGATGCTGACGGTGAGGTTTATGTATATTTCGGCGGCCTTTGGGGCGGACAGCTTCAGCGCTACAAGGATAACATCCATCTGGAAACTCCGTATCTTCCTGAGGGTAAGGAGGATGCCCTGCCAAGCCGTTGCGTACGTCTTACCAAGGACGGCTTGAACTTTGCAGAGGCTCCGCGTCCAATCCTGGTGGTTGACGAGAAAGGTAATCCTCTTAAGGCAGATGATCCTCACCGCTTCTTCGAGGCTTCATGGATGCATAAATACAAAGGCAAATATTACTTTTCATATTCTACCGGTGACAGCCACTTCCTGTGCTATGCTACCGGTGACAATCCTTACGGCCCATTCACTTATCAGGGTGTAATCCTTACTCCCGTTGTGGGTTGGACAACCCACCACTCCATTATTGAATATAAGGGCAAGTGGTATCTGTTCCATCATGACAGTGTGCCTTCAGGCGGTAAGTCATGGCTCCGCAGTCTCAAGGTTTGTGAACTTGAGTATGACGCAGAGGGCCGCATCAAGACCATTGAGGGTATTGATAAGGAATAATATCTCTAATAAGTATAATATTTAAATACATTATAGAATGAAAAAAATCAAATTACTTACGGGTACAGGCCGTTCCGGGTTGTTCGGAGCTGTTATGGCTTTCTTGGCCGTAACATTCGGATTTTCTTCTTGCCGTCCGGAATTTGACCTTGACAAAAGGTTCCCTTCAGAACTTGGTACCAGTATCTATGAGACCCTTAATGAAGGTTTTGACGGTCACTCTTTTAAGTGTTTCGTAACCATTATTGATTCTCTTCAATACAGGAGTGTACTTGAAAAGACCGGTAGTAAAACGCTTTTTGTTGCAGATGATGAGGCGTTTAAAAGGTTCTTGGCTAAATGTCCGCTTGCAAATAACCAATCAATTAGGTTTGAAGATCTGACAATATCTCAGATGAAGCAGATTTTTTACGGATCCATGTTGAACAATGTATATCAGGTAGCGGCTCTTTCCAATACTGAAGGCCCTACCATAGGTGATTGCATGCGCCGTTTAACATCTTCCGGTATATATGACAGTGTCCGAGTCATGCTTCCTGACGAAATGCCTTCAACGCCTTATTGGAGTGAGGTCAAGAATGATCCTAAAAATGCTTCGGGTATCGTAATTCTTGAAGATGGTACACAAAAGCCCATGATTATCTTCTCTGACAAGTTCTTGGAGAAAAAGGGTATTGAACGTAAAGATTATGATTTCCTTTTCAATTTGCCGGCCGGGACTAGTAAGAGTGGTGAGGCAAGTGTCAATGGTATAAGGATTCAGCAGGGTAATAAGAAATGTTTCAACGGATTCATTCATGTGATGGAGGATGTGGTATATCTGCTCCCCAGTATGGCTGAATATCTGGCTATGTCTGATCCTAATGAAAATGATCCTAAGAAGACCTCTATAATATATAATTCTATTCTGGAGCGTTTCTCCAGTCCTTATGAGGTAAGGTCAACGGCTGCTAACCGTACCTATCCTGTCGGCGGGCTTACAACTTCTAATACTCATTATAATAATATCCTCCAACAGGTTGATAAAAAAAATATGAGGTTGTCTCCTGAACAGAAAGCGGCTTTGGCAAATAAGACTGTTTATACCAAACTGTTCTTATCCAAACGAAATCAGGGTTCTGATATCCTTCAGATATCTTCTACAAAAGACACTATTAAGGAGTCATCACTGCTTAAGTTTGATCCGGGATGGAATTCTTATTTTGTTACCTCAATTTCAGATGACGCAACCGCCTTACAACAGAATATGGGTGTAATGATTGTTCCTACCGATGAAGCCATGATGGATTGGTGGTTGAATAAGGGCGGAAAGGAAATGAGAGAAAAATATGGTATTGCCAAGTATAAGTATCCTAATGCGCCTTCTACTCCTGCAGAAGTTGCCGAGGATATGGACAGTATAGATTTGAATGTGATAGTCAAGCTTTTAAACAATACTATGCTTGCTTCACTTGTATCAACTGTTCCCAGTAAGTTCAAGGATGTTTTGAATGATGCCCAGGATCCGTTGTGGGAAGGCATTGCAGATCCAAAAAGTACTATAGATAGAGTTGCCATGTGCTGCAACGGAGCTATTTATTTCTCCAATTACGTACCTACTCCCACCTCTTATAGGTCTGTGGCATATCCTGCTCTTGTAAATGAAAAGCTTAAGATTATGGATTGGGCCATAGAGGATGAGGACATGTCATTTATCTACTATCTGAATGCCATGCAGATTTCCTATAGCTTGTTCTTGCCTCAAACCAGTTCTGATCCTAAGTTTGAAGATAAGATAGTTTGGGTGGATCCGGCTTCATTTGCTATTAAGAAATATAATGCTGCAGGTTCAGAAGGAAAGTCCCTTAAAGCTATTGTCTTTGGTTACAATGAAGACAGTAAAAACAAGGTTTACGCAGATATATATGATTATGATGAAGTAAGTGGCGAGCCCGTAGGTTCACCATTGAATACTTCAGGACCTATTACGAATCTGGATTTTTTGCGTAACCGTCTTGAAGATATTCTGAATTATCATATTATTGTAACAACCAGAACTGGTGATACCAAGAGGGGTGTTGAAAATACTATTGTTGACCAGAGTAAGTATTCTTTCTATCGCACCAAGGGTGGCGGTGCAGTCCGTTTCAAAATGGGTAATGTTACTGATCCCAAGACCAATTTTGCTAATATGGAGGTTGACGGAGGCTGGCAGATAGAAACCGGTCAGAAAGTCAAAATCGTAGATCGTTTTGATATGTATGAGAGGTCTTTTGGAAACGGAATCACCTATATTATTGATAAGCCGCTCATGACATCAAGAATGTCAGTATATGATATTCTTTCAGATTCTGAAAAGTATCCCAAGTTCAACTTGTTCTTTAAACTTATGCAAGAAGCTAAGTTGTTCTCAAGTACATCCAACGGAACGGAAATCGGATCAACAAACTGTGTAAACTTCTTCAGTACATTTAATTATACGGTTTATGTTCCGCAAAGTGATTCAATTCAGGCTCTCTTTGACAATGGAAAGTTGTATTCTCCTGATTTCCTTAACAATCTTTATACACTTTGTGACAGTATTCATGATTCCATATATGAGGAGTATGGTCTTGATAAGGAGAGCGCAGACAGCGCATGGTTGGTATACAGGATTGCCAAGAGCAGAGAGTTACGTAAGGCTGCTGTTGCTGATGCTGACACACATGAGGATTCTGTCTTTGAATACAATGAATTTATCGATAAGCAGCGTGATGTCCTTACTAATTTCGTCAAGTATCACATACAGGATAACTCGGTGTATGTCAATCCGGAATTCAACTTTGGAGAATCTGATTATCAGACTGCTTATATGAGAGCTTCCGATAAGCGTTACATCAAACTGACTGTTGATGCAAAAAAGGACGGTTTGACATTATGGGATGCTAAATATGACAAATATCATCCGGAGAAGAGTAGTTTACCTCGTCATGTCATAACAGATGATGAAAAATACTATAACATTATGTGTCGTGAATATGAATTCAAGGAAGGATTTGGCAGTGATGCAAAGGCAACAGGTTCTGTTACTGATGTTACCAAGACAAAGTTGGAAACATCGTCATATGCAGTAATCCATCTTATAGACGGCCCATTGTACAACGGCGAATTTTAATCAGCAAATCAAATGAAGATGAAATACAATAACAGATTATTGAAAGGGGCTTTTGCTTTTGCTTTGGCAACATTGCCAAGCTTGCTTTTAGCTCAGAAAGCCGGTGACATCATAAGCGGTGTCATTGAAGACAATGACGGCCCTATGATGATGGTTAACGTTACAGAAAGAGATGCAGCAGACCGTATTGTGGCTCATGCCATTACCGATATTGAAGGTAACTTCTCTTTCCAGCTTAAAAACCCTAAGGACAGGATACAGATTTCATACGTAGGTTATGAAACTGTCGATATTCCTATTGACAAGCTTTACTTTGAGATCAAGATGAAAGATCAGTCAGATCTTCCTCCTGTTGATATCATTGCTGACCGTGTCCTTGAGGGTAATGGATTACCCATTCCTCTGCGTGAGGTTGGATCGGCCATTACAACCATCAACATGGAAGAGTTTGAGGGTTTGGGTATGACCACGGTTGATGAGGCTCTTCAGGGTCGTGTTCCCGGACTTGATATCGTGTTCAACTCCGGTGACCTTGGTGCCCGTTCTACCATGCACCTTCGCGGTGTGACCACCATGACCGGTGATGCCAACCCGTTGATTGTTGTGGACGGTAACATTTGGGAGATTGAGAGTAACCTTAAGAACAACTTTGACTACACTAATGAGTCTCAGAATACTGAGAAGGTATCAGAGCTTCTTAACATCAATCCTGAGGATATTGCCTCTATCAATATTCTTAGGGATGCTGCCGCAACTGCCCTTTGGGGTGCACGTGGTGCCAATGGTGTCATGGAGATCAAGACCAAGCGTGGTCAGCGCGGTAAGACCCGTGTCGGTTACTCATATAGACTCAATGCAACATGGCAGCCTGAGGGCTATAAACTGTTGAATGGTGATCAATACACCATGTTCATGAAGGAGTCTTTCTTCAATCCTGCCATGAGTGATGAAGCTGCAGATATCATTGAGCTTAATTATGACAGGAATTTCTCTGAATATGAGATGTATAATGATAACACAGACTGGGTAGCAGCTGTTAAGCAGGTAGGTCTGCAGCATTCACATAACGTCAATGTATCAGGTGGCGGTGATAAGGCCAACTTCCGTATTTCAGCCGGTTTTGATAGTCAGGATGGTTCTGTTATAGGTCAGAAGATGAACCGTTTTACTACACGTGTGGCTTTTGACTACTTCGTTTCAGAGCGTATCAGGATCTCTACAGACTTCTCCATGACTTATTCCAAGAACAAGCAGAATTCTGCCGCTATTGGTACAGCCATGAAGATGATGCCTAACCTGGCAATATATTATGAGGATGCTGATGGAAACTCAACCGGTGAATTCTATCACATGCTTCCTTCTGCATCTGATGAACTTCCCAGTAACAGCAACCCTGTTGCTGAGGCTGCAGAGAAAAAGCAGTACAGTACTTCACTTAACGTCAATCCTCAGTTCTCAATTAACTACAATCTGCTCGGTCTTGAGAACGATCAGACTAAACTTACATATGAGGGCCGTATAACGTTTGGTGTTACAAACAGCGGTGGTGATAATTACACTCCTTCCAGTTTGGCTAGAAATGGATGGGCAGACAGCAACGCAAACTCCGTTTCTGCAAATTCAAACAAGAGTTCTTCAATCAATACCACCCATTCTCTTACATTCATTCCTCATCTGAATAACCCCAACCACTCGTTTATGATGATGGTTAGAGGTCAGATTAACACCAGTAACAGTAAAGGACAGAATGGTGGCTTGACAGGACTTCCTTCAAAGTTTGAGTCAGTTGGTCTTCCCGGTAACATCAACAGTATTTCAACCAGTGCAAGCCGTAGTCGCAGTATGAATGCAGCGTTTACTGCCCACTATTCTTATAAGAGTAAATATTCACTGGATTTCTCTGTACGTGCAGACGGCAATACCCGTTTTGGTGATGCAAACCGTTGGGCTGCGTTCCCGTCAGCCAATGGCCGTTGGAATATAATTGATGAGAATTTCATGGAGCGTATCCGTCAATCCGGTATTCTTGATATGCTGGCCATCCGTTTCAGCTGGGGTTTACAGGGTAACGCTCCCGGTGGTGACGGTATGTTCTACAGTAAGTATTCCAGTGGCGATTCATATATGGGACAGTCAACAATGAAACCGGACAATATTCGTGCCAGCAAGATGCAGTGGGAGGAGACTAATTCCTGGAACCTGGGATTTGATTTCGGGTTCTTCAGAGGTAAGGTCAACGTCGGTGTTGAGGTTTATGACCGTCTTACCACAAATATGATTCAGTCAGGTTATGCCATTCCTTCATCTTCAGGTTATACAACCAAGCCTGTTGCAAATGACGGAACTATGCGTAACCAGGGTTGGGAGTTGAGCGTTAGTGCCAACCGTATTTTCTCAACCAGACTGTGGGGACAGGATTTCAATATAGGAGCAAACATCAACTTTGCTGATAACACCAACCAGATTCTTGAGCTGAATCCTACTCTGTTGGAGAAGATGACAAATGATTTTGACTATAAGAACGGTTCTTATCTGTCATACGTAGCTCTTAAGAATGCCTTCGGTTCAATATATGGATTCAAGAGTCAGGGCGTATATCAGTACAGCGTGTATGATGATGAAGAAGAAAAATATGTTAAAGGTCCTAATGCTCCTGTAGCAAGAGATGCTAACGGTGAGGTTATTAAGGTGTATAAGAACGGAAGATACTACACCAGGCCTATGATGTTTGACTATGGTATAGGTCGTACCAACTATGAGTTTGTTGGTGGCGATGCCATTTATGAGGATATTAACCATGACGGTAACATCAATGAGCTTGATATAGTCTATTTGGGTAGTTCTCTGCCTAAACTCAACGGTGGTTTCGGTTTCAACATATCATGGGGACGCCTGAGATGGAGCAACCAGTTCAACTTCCGTTACGGTAACAGAATCGTTAACGGTTCACGTCAGAATGCGGAGATGATGTACAATACAGATAACACATCTGCTGCCATCAACTGGCGTTGGCGTGTTGAGGGTGATGACACCATCATGCCGCGTGCTCTCCACCAGTATGGTTATAACTCTCTCGGTTCAGACCGTTATGTTGAGGATGGTTCATTCCTTCGTTGGAACAATACAGTGTTGAACTACTCACTGGATCCCAAGATCACAAAGAAACTGCATGTAAGCAGTATAAGCTTTAACTTCAACCTTAACAATGTGTTGACATTCACCAAGTATTCAGGTTTGGATCCTGAGAGTGCCGGTAGTGGAGGCCGTGGCAGCGTAGCCAAGGATAATTCACAGACTCCTCGTTCCAAGTCAATTTCATGCGGTGTTTCAGTACAGTTCTAATCTTTAATGAAGGATATTATGAAAAAGATTAAATCATATATACTTGTAGCAATGGTGGGACTGTCAGTCACATCTTGCGAGGACTTCCTGACTCTTATGCCTCTTAATGAGGTGGTCCTGGAAAATTTCTGGACCAATGAAAAGGACGTGGAAAGTGTTCTTTTAGGAGCATATGCTTCTCTTGAGACCTCTGATTGTGTAACCAGGATGGCGGCCTGGGGTGAGATGCGTTCTGACAATATCATCCCTGGAACAGATAATTCCGGTGATGATGATCTTTCCCAGTTCATTAATGAGAATTTTACTTCCAAGAATTCTCTGACCACATATCTTTGTTTCTATAAAGCCATCAATTATGCCAATACCGTCCTGCATTATGCCCCGGAGGTAAAGGTGAAGGATCCTAACTTCCATGGCTCAGAACTTGCGGCTGTCGAGGCTGAAGCCATAGCCATTCGCAGTCTCTGCTATTGGTATCTGATCCGTGCATTCGGAGATGTTCCTTATGTTACAGAGCCTTCTATTGATGACACTAAGGATTTCTTTATAGGACAGACTAAGTTTGATGATATTCTTGAGTCTCTTATCAGCGATTTGGAGAATTATAAGAAAGCTGCTCAAGGTCACTTCTCATCAAACTGGCAAAAGAAGCAGATTTCTGCCCGTGATCAGGAGAATACCTCCCGCTTTACACGCACTGCTATAGAGGCTTTGCTTGCTGATATGTATCTTTGGAAAGGAGACTGGAAGAATTGCATTGATCATTGTAAATATATAGATTCCATTAAGTTAGTGGTGGAATATCCTGCAATCAAAGCCGCTCAGGGCTTGGATTGTACTATAGATCTCATAAATGGTTATCCGCTTATAGCAGAAACTGTAGGAAGTGATGTTTGCGGAAATGCTTATAATGAGATATTCGGTGATGGTAAATCTTTTGAAACCATATTTGAGTTGCCGTTTGACAGAAACAGCTCTAATCCTTTTGTTTCAAGTTATTATAATGGTCAGAACAGTACCACGGGTAGGCTTAAAGCAACTTCTCGCATTAACAGAGGAAGTAGCGATGCCGTATTCGATAATAATTATGATATAAGATATTATCAGAATATCCTTGAATCAGGTTCAGATAAAGGTATTGTAAAATATGTTTATCAATCTGTTAAGTATAATATGAAAGATGGCACGGCTCCATCCAGCAGCGTCGGCACCAGACGTCAGAATAATTCTGAACCCAACTGGATTGTTTACCGTTATACGGATATAATGCTTATGGAGGCTGAAGCATATGTAATGTGGGCTAAGCAGACAGCTGATGCTGATTCTGTAAACTCTATGCTTAAGAAAGCCTTTGATCTTGTAGATGCGGTTAATAAGCGCGCCATTTGCTATCCCCGTTATGCTTCCACTCCGTTGGATTATAACAAGTACAATACTGTAAATGACATGGAAGAGCTTGTGCTTGCTGAGCGTCGTAGAGAATTGATGTTTGAGGGCAAGCGTTGGTTTGATCTGGTACGTAAAGCTTTGAGAGATGGAAATGCTGATTATGTTTCTCAGAAAGTAGCAGGAAAAAACCCAAATGGTTCAAACAGCAGTGTTATTACAAATAAACTTAAGAACTTGAAAGGTTTGTTCCTTCCCATCAATTATGATGAGATAAAGATCAATGATAAGCTTATACAGAATTCAGCTTATTCTACAGAGCGTGAGCAAAGTCATAAAGCTCAATAACAAAGATGAACTTAATTTGAATAAAAAAAATAATCGATATGAATAATTTAATTAAAGCGCTAATCAAACCTGTCAGGGTGTTGATTGTTGCATCAGTTGTTCTGTCATCTTGTGAGAGCGATGTGTGGAAAGACCATTACAGCTACAAAACGGATAACGGTGAGTCTGTAAGTACCCTTGGCGCAACGATTGAGGAATTGGGTAAAAACGGTAACCTTGATGCTCAATATTTTGCTCAGACTCTTCAAAACACCTATGTTTATAATGGCAAGAACAAGACACTTGTCACTTATTGGGATCTGTTGACTGATGATCAGTATTTCACGGTATGGTTGCCAACTAATATTGATGAGACTGTTTGGAAGAATACATATGCTAAGAGAAACAAGTCTCCTGAAGAAAATATTGAGGTGGGTAGGGATTTCATCCTGAATCATGTAGCACGTTTTAAACATTCCGTAGGAACCAGGACTTATGAGCGTGTCAAGATGATGAACGATAAGAGTTATACTGCAGATCATGAAAAAACCTTTCATACTGTAGGTTATAACCGTACAAATATCCGTTGTACAAATGGTCTTCTTCATATTCTAAACGGTACTGTTCCTTACAGTCCTAACATATATGACTACCTGACAGGCAATACTGTTTACAAGAGTGCCAATAATAAGGAATACAGATATGATACTCTTTTTGGAAAATGGTTTGCCAGTTATACTGTTAAAACAATTGATCCAAACAAGAGCGTGCCTGGTGAAATCAATATGGAGACCGGTGAAAAGGAATGGTTGGACTCCGTTGTTATCACGTCAAATGAACTGATGACCAAATACAAGAGTTTCATAAACGTTGAGGACAGCAGTTACGCTGTGGTTCTTCCTTCACCTCAGTTGTGGAGTTCTGTCTTTGATTCAGTCAAGGGGTATTTCCAATATGTCAGCGGTTACAATATAGTAGGAAATGATACCATTCCTATCATATCTGATGATGATGCTGATCTCCAGACATACTGGACAAGAGTATCCATGCTTACTGATGCTTTTTTTAATCTTAAGATCCAGAAGAATGAAGGAAGGGATTCTGTTACATCCACATTATTCAAGAAAAACGATGAACAGGATGGATACCCATATCATATTTATCGTAACCCGTATGGCTTAGGCGGATTATTCCATAAGGACCTTTGCGATGATTCTGTTATTTGCAGTAACGGTAAAATATACATCAGGAACAAGTGGCCTTATACTGATTCTGTTTTCCATAAAACAATCAAACTTGAGGCAGAAAGCTTGGTATATTCCAGTGAATATAAGAAGGCCTCTCCTAAAAACATTCTTTATGAAGTTAACGGCAAGAAAACGAATGTCCGCGTCATGCAGTTGGAAAAGAATGGTGTAGGTTATGTTCTGGATTTTGAGATTCCTGATAACTTGAAGGGACAATATAAGCTTAAGTTGGTATTCTTTGCCAATACCGGTTCCGATAATCCGGTTACTCTTGTTCATCCTTCCGTACAATATGTTGTAGGTGATAAATATGAGACGGTTATTGATGAAAAGATAAAAGTTGGTAAAAAGAAATACGATAAGACTTATGAGATAGGGAGTAATCTGCAAAAACCAGATACTATTGTTGTAGGTCCGTTTACTCTTCGCGATTGCAGCTATAAGAACAATTCTCCTAAAGCTGTAGTTAAGATTAAGAGTGCTCTTGACAACAGCAACTATACAAAATACTCCCATGAGATGTGGCTTGATTGTATCATGCTTGAACCGGTTTTTGAATAATAAAGTTAGGTTATATGAAAATAATAAACAAAAAGAGGTTTATGCCTTTAGGGCTGGCCAGTTTAATGTTGCTAATGCCGGCTATTGTTCCTGCTCAGAATGATAATTCTGAGAATACAGTGGTGGTAACTGGTATTGTAACCGATGCAGCTTTAGGTACTGCGATGGCGGGTGTCAGAGTTCAGGCTTATAACAATGCGCTTCATTCTACAATGACCAAGTCTGACGGCTCTTTCTCAATAAAGGTGCCTGATTATGTATCATCTTTGACTTTCTCTGTTGACGGATGCAACACTGTTGTACGTTCCCTCAATGGCAAGACAGATGAGATAAACGTAATGATGTATTCTGATGCATTCTCAGAGATCTATTCTTCTCAGACTGTTTCCACAAGTTCAGTCAGTGCCAGGATTGCCAATCTGGGAGCTGATATTGAGGTGGACAATCAGATACAGCAATCCCTTCAGGGAAGTGTGTTATCTGTAATCCGTTCCGGCCAGTTGGGTGTGGGTGCGTATATGCAGATAGACGGTATCAATACTCTTAATATCAATACTCAGCCGCTGGTGGTCCTGGACGGTATCATTTTAGATATGGGCTATGACCGCATTGCCATGCATGACGGATTTTATAATAATCTGCTGGCAAACCTTCAGCTTGAGGATATTGAGTCTGTTGAGATTCTCAAGAACGGCTACGGTATATATGGAGCCAAGGGCGCCAATGGTGTCATACTTATCAAGTCAAAACGTAATAAAAGTATGGCTACCAAGATTGACGTCAATCTGATAGGTTCTTATCAGACACTGCCCGGTATGCCTGAAATGATGAATGCCAGTCAGTACAGGTCATACGCATCAGAGCTTTTGGGTACAACGGGCGCTAAGCTTAATAACTACAAGTTCCTCAATAATGATCCTAATATTAAGAGCAATCCCTATTATTATACTTATCATAATAATACGGATTGGAGTAAGGAGGTTTACAGAGAGGCTTTCGTTCAGAATTATAATGTGAATGTGCAGGGTGGTGATGAAATAGCCAATTATAACCTTTCAGTAGGTTATGCCATGGGTGACGCCACTTTAGTTGATAATGATTTCTCACGTTTCAACCTGCGTCTTAATTCAGACATCATTTTGAGTGATCATCTTTCACTCCGGTTTGATGCAAACTACAGTGACATTACCCGTGATATGCGTGATGACGGAGCGCCTGTGGAGGTAAATAATCAGATGATTAATTCTCCGGGATTCCTGTCATTGGTAAAGTCTCCGTTCCTTTCTCCCTACTCATATGATGATCAGGGCCGTTTGACTGATTATGTTGCCATAGAGGATGATTATCTTAATGAGGTGTTGGGTGGAGAGAACTCTCTTTCCAATCCGTTGGCTATTTTGGTTAATGGTGAGGGGCTTAACAAGAACTATTTCGGAAACCGTCTTATCACTCTTGCCGTTACTCCCAAATGGCAGTTCGGAAAGCGTCGCAGACTGACACTCTATGAGCATTTCTCATATGTGCTGACAAATGCTGATGAGAATTACTATATTCCGCTGGATGGAACTCCTGAATTCCGCGTTGAAGGTATCGGAATGGTTCAGAACAAGGTGTCTGCCATGAATGCCAAGCAGGACGGATTCAGCAGTGATACCTATGTCACATTTAACAGACGCTACGGTGCACATGATGTTGATGTTCGCGGAGGCGTACGTTATGTAAACAATTCGTTATACCAGACATCCATGACGGGATACAATTCCGGAAATGATAAGACTCCAAACATGAATGGAGATCTTCAGTATAAGGATACGGATGGAACAGACACCAAGGATATTTCAATAACATGGTGGGCTCAGGGTGATTATAATTTCAAGGAGAGGTATTATCTTTCAGCAAGTATGGGTGTTACTTCTTCTTCCAGATTCGGCGGAGATGTTTCAAACGGAATGAAACTCTTTGGAGTGCCTTGGGGAATATTCCCATCCATATCAGGTGCTTGGCTGGTTTCAGCAGAGCCTTGGTTCAATCTTGATTTTGTCAATTATCTTAAGTTGAATGCGGGACTTGACATAACCGGTAATGACGGATTTGATGATTCAGCATCAAGAAGTTATTTCTCGCCTGTCAAGGTTCTTGGAGTGAATGGTGTAAGTCTTGCTAATATAGGTAATACCTCCCTTGAATGGGAGACGACCAGGAAACTTACGGCAGGTCTGGAGATGAATCTCTTCAATAATCGTCTCAATGTCTCTGCAAATGTTTTCAGCAGCAAGACAGACAATCTGCTTTCAGTAAGTTCACTTTCATATCTTACAGGTCTTCCTAATACCTGGAGCAATGGCGGCTCTCTCAGCAACAAGGGATTTGATGCTTCTTTCAATGTTAAGATCATTAACTCACCTCAGTTCAAGTGGGAGGCTGGCGCCAGTATAGGTCATTACAAGAATACGGTTGACAAGTTGCCAGGTGGCAAGGAGATAGATTATGAATATTGTGGTGCTACGATTAGGACTCAGGAGGGTTCTCCCGTAGGTGTATTCTATGGCTATAAGACTAATGGAGTCTTTGCCTCAGAGGATCAGGCTAAAGCATCCGGTTTACACATGGTTTCTGACACAGGCGCTGAAACAGCTTTTGAAGCCGGCGACATGATTTTTGCAAATTTGGACGGTGATGCCAAGAATATCATTGATGAGAATGATATGACCGTGATAGGTGATCCTAATCCTGATTTCTATGGCCGTATCTTTACACGCATGGGGTATAAAAACCTTTCATTGAGTGCTACATTCACATATTCTGTAGGCGGTGATATCTATAACTATCAGCGTATGTTGCTTGAGAGCGGTTCCAGATTCATGAACCAGACTGTGGCTGTTACCAACCGTTGGACAGCAGAGGGCCAGATTACGGATATTCCAAGAGCAGACTTTGGTGATCCTCATGGAAACAACCGTTTCTCAGATCGTTGGATTGAAGACGGTTCTTATCTGCGTCTTAAGAATATAACCTTGAGTTATAAGATTCCTTTCACCAGTACTTATCTGCAGGGTATTACTGTGTGGGGTTCAGCTAATAATCTGTTTACTCTTACCAAGTATCTGGGTTCAGATCCTGAATTCTCTGCAAGTAACAATGTTCTTACACGTGGTGTGGACCGTGGCTTGCTGCCTCAGTCAACCAATTTCTCTTTTGGATTAAAGATTAACCTCTAAATATTTTGGAATATGAAACTTAAAAAAATAGCATCTGCGTTTATTGTCTTAATCGCAATTTTTGTATCATCCTCATGTGAGGATATGCTTAGGGTTGATTCCAAGATAGTATTGTATGATGACGAGAACACTTTGGACAGTCCTACTGATACTGTATATTCAGTACTCGGTATTTTGAAGGGAATGCAGAAGATTGCTGACCGCGCCGTCATTTTAGGTGAGGTAAGAGGTGATCTTGTTAAGACTTCAGATCGTGCAAACAAGGACCTTGCCGAGTTGTATGATTACAAACTTCAGGATCTGAAATCTTCTAACCGTTATAATAATCCCACTGATTATTATTCTATCATCAATAACTGTAATTTCTTCCTTGCTCATGCGGATACCGCTCTCTATAAGGATCGCAAGAACGTATTTATTAGAGAATATATAGCTGTTCTTTGCTATAGGGCATGGACATATCTGCAATTGGCTCAGATTTACGGTAAAGTATATTTCCTGGATAAACCCATCCTGAGTGGTGACATGGCTCAAAGTCTCAAGGGTGAGCTCAGGGATATCAGATGGATAGCTGATACTTTGCTCTATGAGTTTGAGAAGAATAAGGACAGATATATGGATGAGGAGACTCCTAATTATAAGGATCTGGGTGGAGAAACCGGAAGTTCACAGTCTTCAACCAGTCATCATTCAGTAGACCTTTTCATCCCGGTTAGGCTGATAATGGGTGACCTCGCATTATGGGCAGAGCATTATGACAGAGCTGCCATGTACTATCATGATTATCTGACCAGATTTGAGAATCCCAGACCAACCACAACTTCCAAGGTTCTGTGGTTCGGTTATGACTGGATTTATCTTGATCCTAACGGCGACACTTATGCAGGCAAATTAGGTGCCAATGCCTCAACTGATGATGCGCACATATGCTATATCCCGATGGAGGCTGATATCTATAATGGCGTTGTGAGTGACCTGCCCAATATCTTCAATTCTACTAAGGATAATGACTATTATTATCAGCTTACAAGTTCCGAGGCTCTTGTAGGTCTAAGTACCCGTCAGAAATACTCTTTCCATTTTCTGAATCCTCAGGCAACAAATCCTACTCCTGCCCCCAGATACATAGACAATAAACTTGATGTCGATGTTGAATTGCGTCGTGGAGATTTGCGCCTACAGTCTGTTCTTACCCAAAAGAGCAGAACAGTTGATGAGTTCAGTTCCAAGAACCTCAGTACAAGTGAACAAACGTTAATTAAAATTAATGCAGAAAAAGTTTGGTTGTACAGAAATGATGTCGTATATTTGAGACTTGCAGAAGCCCTGAATAGAGCAGGAATGCCCCAGATGGCATTTAACATACTTAAGACAGGGTTGTGCAGTGAGGTCATTGACAGTACCAGCATTAAGAGGGCAGCTCAACTGAACATGCCGGGAGTCTTGAATTTTGACAGAAACTCTTTCCAACGGGTAGTTTATGACATAGAGAGTTTTGACAGAGAGGCCAAGACATCAAATGCCAAAAGGACAATTGATGGCAAGGAGGTTACAAAGTATAACACCACAATTTTGAGAGGAAACACTATGGGTATTCATTCAAGAGGTTGTGGTGATGCCAATGTAGATTCTACATATACTATTGGTAAGAAGATTGCTGATCTTACAAATGGAAATCCGTCCACGGGAGTTCAGAAAGATCCGTTGATGGGAAAAGATCCTTTGACGGATTCAATTCGTGCTGTTGAGGAATTCCTTATTGATGAGATGGCTCTTGAAACCTGTTTTGAAGGATATCGTTTTGGTGATCTGATGCGTATAGCAATGCATCGTGCCGCTGATAATGGAAGCGGATTTGCAGAGAATGATTTCCTTGCCAAGAGGGTAGCTGCGCGCAGGGGTGCAACTATGGATAATCCTTGGTTAGAAGATTCTAGGGATGCTGAAATTCATAACCTGTTAAAGGGTGGTGATGGATATTCATTTAATCCTAACTGGTTCCTCAAGCTGCCTGAAGACTGATACTGATAAACTATTTTTACAACATGTTCTCCTGATCAAACAGGGGGATATGTTGTGAAAATCGTAATAGAGTGAGTTATTAAATTTTGTTTAACTAATTTTTTAACTTGGAATTAACTTAAAATTGAGTGTTTTTTTACCTAATTATTCACTAAACAACTTTTTTATGAAAAAAAGAGACTTATTATTGGCAGGATTATTCCTGTTTTCGGTTTCTGCTTTCGCTCAAGACGACGGCTTAGGCCCCAATGGTGAAACAGAACCGGTGCGTTACGATGATGACGCAAAAGTTATTTTCATGCAGGGCTTTGAGGGGTCTGCTGATTGGGATACAATCAGATTGAATCCTAATCCAAATCGTCCTACTACTCTTTTTACCTGGCAGGCAGAACCTGTTGACTCCATTACTCAGGTTGCTTACTACAAGAGAAACTACAAGGGTGATGCCACTGGTAATCCCTCTGGTGGTACCGACATTTATAATGGTGAGAAGCAGTGGGAGATTGCAGGTATAAGGGATACTTTGATGTATCTTTATTCTGGTGTCATGAGAACTGATGCCGTTCAGCCTGATGATTCTATTCTTCAGGCAGAGGATACTCATATGATTTCTAAACATGGCCCAGAAAGCCTGATCGGTTATGGTATTGGTGGAGATCAATTTGGTCTTAGCCGTTATGGTGAGAATGAAAATGCAGGTGAACAGTACTTTACCTATATTTCAGGTAACAGTAGCGGCGTAGCAAATGCCAGCAACAGTAAGACTCCTGAGTATCGTAGAAACCTGTTCGTACGTCTTGACCCTGGTACTATTCAGGAGCGTTCATCTTACCGTGTTACCGTATTCGTAAGGGCTACTTCACGTAATATCGCCACTGATCCAGTGGCTCCTACTATCGGCCTTGATCTGATGCGTGGTTACTTCCACTCAGAGAAGTCTTTCCTGGTAACTAACACAGGTGACAGAAACACATTCTCTGACAAGACTGATTACACTATCTATTCTAGTGCATCTGATAAAGACAAGTGGCAGAAGATAACCCTTATGGCATACTACAACAATGATTCAGTAGGTAATGCCTCCGCTTATCTGCTTGGTTATTATTGGGCTGATGACTGGGATTGGGTTACTCCTATCAACAAGGAGACCGGTGAGGTTGAGCCGGGCAGTGCGGATACCGCTACCCTTAAGTTCGTCCAGCAGCCTGACAAGTACTTTGTACGTCTGGCTTTCCGTTCAGACTCTACTACATTCCAGGTTGATAACCTTTCACTTACCAAGTCATGGATAGGTGGTGTTGAGCACTGTGATGACATGATCCGTGTTGACTTCGGTTATCAGACCAATATGCCTGATCTGGCTCAGGCAGCTATGGAGAAGAACAAAATTGCTGCAGTAGAGCTTCCCGGTGAGTATTTTGACGTATGGGCAAGATATTATGATGATGATGAGAAGGAATACTATTGGGAGTATATGCCTATTCTCTCAGCTGAGTATCATGGCAAATATCTGTATATGTGGTCAAAGCCTTATGATGGCGGATATATGCGTGACTTCAATGAAGCAGATTCAGTTCTTGTATCTTTCCGCAATCCTATAGATCGTCCGGACCTGAAACTTGTCTATAAGGGTAACTATTATCCTAATGGATTGGATTCATTATGGGTTGCTGACAGCAAGGCCGTATTTGATTTCCACAATGAGATTTCTGCTCTTAACCCCACCATTAAATATAATGAAAAGGGTAAGACTGTAAGATCTCTTAAGAACCTGCCTCCTGTATGGCAAGATGCGCAGTTTGCTGATGGCACATTCGGTCTGTCAGGTGATATGGACAGCATCTGGTTCAAGTTCTCAAGAAAACTTTATTATGAGAATAAGGGTGCGGCAGAAACAAATGGAACTGTTGTAACTGTTAAGGGTAACGGTAAGACTGAGTATTGGACAATCAAGTCATATGATGGTGGCAGAACAGTCATTTCTCGTCCTGACAGCTATAAATCAACAAATGGTGATCTCAGCGGTGACTATGTAATTCTTTTCGATCAGGTTACTCATCTGTCAGATGCTGATCTTACTGTAAGTGATGATTACGGTGAAGATGTTGAGTTAAATCTGCATTTCGGTGATATTGACAAGAATCCTGTTGTAGTTACTGTTTATCAGACAAATTGGAATGTTCCTGAAAATGTAAAAGAAGCAGTCTGCCTGGGCGTAGCTATTATTGATGGTTCTAACAAGAACTATACGCTTGGTACAGGTGCCAAGGGTTCAGGCAGCCGTCTCTACAGATACAGTGCTTCTGGCCAGATGGATTGCGCTTATTATCTGTGCCCGCGTGGTACCAGCACAGACGCACACCTCTTCATTGGTGTACCTGATACCTCTAAATATGCCATCAATCTTACAGCCGGCAGATATAACATCTCATTCTTTGCTTTAGGTTGGGATGGTAAGTCAGCTACAAATCTCTATGTATATCCTGCACCAGAAGGAAAAACACCTGATAAGGTAGCAACAGATGACAAGACTCTCATTGGTACATTTACACCTACCAATCATATTCCTAACAGTGATGGTAAGAAGACCGATTATGTTATTTCTACTGCAGATGCTTTGAGTTATGGATTCAGCGTGCCTGCTGACGGCAAATATATAATTGAGTTTGAGATGCCTAAGGCTGCTAACTGGAACGGTACTCTGTACAGTGATATTACCATAACATCAGGCGGTGCTCTTTCTGATGCTTCTGTACATAAGTTGAATGCAGCTGTTGCTTCTGCTGAAGAAAGGATTACATTGGCAGAAACAGTGGGTAATGAAAACAAGTACCAGGGTTCTGAGTATGATGCTTTGGTGATTGTCAGAAATTCTGCAGCCGGAACTGAAACAGAGGATGGATATATTGATAGAATGGTTGCTGAGAACCTTGTAACCGGTAAGGGTCATATTCCTGCTGCTTATGATTCTGTAGTAAGCGTTGTCAACAAGGCTGTAGATGTTATGCAGAAGCATATTGATACTGTTGATGCATTCTTCAAGGCTTATGCTGACGTTGAGGCTAAGTTGGCTATTTTTGCTGATTCACTCAAGGCTTATAAGGATATGGCTTGCGTAAAGGATTTGCAGGCTACTTATGACTCATATGCCGGTTATATTTGCAAAGCACAGGCTCCTGGCCAGATAGCTGCTGATACCAAGGTATTGACAGATGCACTCAAGGCTGTTGATGATCGTCTGGCCCTTAATGATAAGCTTAAACCTGCTATAGATGCTGCAGAAGCATTCAGTAAGGACAGCGCTAACGTAGCTAATTATGGCACATCTGATGAGTTTGCAGACTTGATTGATATTATTGAAACTGCTAAAACTATGTCTTTAGTTACTTCAACTGATGCTGAAATTGATGGTGCTATCGCTGCTCTTGCTGATGCTGTTTATCAGGTTAAACTTGCTCCAGGTTTGGCTAAGGTTGCAATTGAGCGCATTAAGGCTCTGAATGCAATAAGCAATTTACTTGAGGTAAGTTATGATGATGAGACAGCTCAGAGTATAGCAAATGTCAAGAAGGATGATGATAATCTTGCTGAAATAATGAAGGAGGCTATCAAGGAGGCTATCTATGATAAGATTGTAGCTGGAAATGATACCTTGACAGTTGATCTTACTCCGTTCATCAAGAACTATTATCTGTATGCTACTCCTATCCTTAATGTTACAGGTTCTGTTACTAAGGATGATGGTAATACATTGAAGAATGCAAAGATTGTTACTCCTGGTGCTCAGATTCAGCATATTGAGCACAGATGGAATACTAACCAGGTATGGGGCGTAATCCTTGATAAGGAATTTGAGAACCTCTATCCGGGTTGGAACTTCAAGGCTGATAACAACGGCGGCAGTGGTAACAGATATGTAACTCCTGATGATGAGGGTTATCCTACCTTCACCGGTGAGGATGAAAGCAAGTACATGGTATTTGACGGCCAGCTCGCTATGGACTGGAACTCAAAGGCTGAGTTGAAGCAGACTGTTACCGGACTTCCTGTAGGTACTTATTCTTTGGGCATTGACATTAAGGCTAATGGTAACGGCGGTAGCTCTAGTCTTACGGCAGTTGCAGATGGTAAGTCTTATAAGGAGAATCCTTCAAGTGAAGGTGTATTAAGTGTTGCTGGTATCACCATTGAGGAAGGCTTGATGTCTATTGACTTCATCCTGGCTTCAGGAAACAACTGGTCAAAGGCTGATAACTTCTCACTGACATTCACTCCTCTTAAGGGTTATGACTATGACGCACTTGTAACGGTTGTTGACTTTGTTGAGGCTGAGGCTGGTGAGTATGAGTACTACACTCTCAACTGGCTGCCAGTAGCAATTCCTGAGAAGGGACAGGTTTACTTCCGTAAGAGCGGTAATGTTGTTGAAAAGGTTATTTTCAAGTAATCTTAAGATAACAAAACCATAATAATGAATCGGCGGAGAGCGCAAGGCTCCCCGCCGATTCTCTTTTTATCACTTTTTAGTGCAGTCTATTATGCCATTTGAGTAAAACAAGGTATCTTTATAACCGCTAACCGAAAGAGTGCTAATTATTAACATTATCATTATAAAGATGAAAGCAAGATTTACACTTATGGCCGCTTTTATGATGGCCGGCATTGCCTTACAGGCACAGAATCCTATTATCCGTGACCAGTTCTCGGCCGATCCTTCTGCTCTTGTGGTAGGTGACCGCGTATATGTATTCCCTTCACATGATATTCCGGCTCCGGATGAATATGCCCGTAAGGACTGGTTCTGCATGGCGGACTATCATGTATTCTCAAGTGATAACCTTACAGATTGGAAGGACCATGGTGTGATTGTTGACCAGTGGACAGCACCTTGGGTTAATGAGAAGGGTTACTCAATGTGGGCTCCTGATTGCAAGCAGAATCCTAACAACGGTAATTACTACTTCTTCTGGCCGGCAGGTTCCAAACCGCAGCCTAGTGCCAATGGTCGTCGTGGTATGGGCGGAAACCGTGTAGGTGTGGCTATTGCACATAATCCTTTTGGACCCTATATCCCTGAGGCTACTCCGCTGGAGGGTGTAGGCGGTATTGACCCCTGTATCTTTGTTGATGATGACGGTCAGGCTTATCTTGTAATGCCCGGAATAACCATCACCAAGATGAATGATGACTGGCTCTCTGTTTCAACAGATCCTGCAGACCGTCATCGTGTAGAGGAGGTCCCCACCAAGGGGCTTGTAGAGGGTCCGTACCTGTTCAAGCATAACGGTAAGTACTATATGACATTCCCCTGGGCGCGTGACGTTGAAGAGGTGCTGGCATACTGCATGGCAGACAACATATTCGGTCCCTACAAGTTCATGGGCGTATTCTTTGAGGAACATGCCAACAAGTGCTGGACCAACCACCACTCAATCATAGAGTTCAAGGGCCAGACCTACCTGTTCTACCACCACAATGACTTCTCGCCTGCATTTGACAAGAACCGTTCAGTCTGCGCTGACAGCATCTTCTTTGAGCCCGACGGCTCTATCCGTATGGTAAAGCCTTCACTGCGTGGTATTGGCGTAACTCAGGCTAACACTGAGATCCAGATAGACCGTTACTCGGAGATTAGCCAGAGCGGTGATTCAATAGCATATCTTGACACAGATAACTATTTTGCAGGCTGGAAGACCGTGTTCTACGAGCCGGGTGCATGGGTAAAATACAATACCGTAAACTTTGAGAAGGCTCCTGCCAGAGTAAAGGTAAAGGTTATTACTCCTTCTACAGGTACACTTGAGATACTTCAGGACGACAAGGTTATCTCAAAGGTTAAGCTCAACCCCAAAAGCACCGCATCAGAGGTCGTAGCAGAGGTAAAGGGTGCTGCTACAGGTGTACACCACTTGAAGGTACGTTTAGCCTCTAAGGGCAATGTCCAGGTTGACTGGCTCTCTTTTGAATAAGAATTATACAAATATGTAACATGAAAGCAATTACTGTTTTTACTATAACCCTGACCATGCTTCTTGCATGGTCAGGTTGTTCTGCTAAGGACAAGCAGACCGAGTGTGTAAACCCGCTTACTTATACTGACATTCCGGATAATGACTGGATCCGTGTGGGTAATGATTATTATATGGTGAGTACAACCATGTATTTCTGCCCGGGTGCTCCTATCATGCACTCCAAGGATCTGGTGCATTGGGAATTGTTAAGCTACGTGTATGATTTTCTTGAGGATGATGATGTATATAACCTGCGTAACGGCCGTAACGCATACGGCAAAGGACAGTGGGCTACATCATTGCGTTATGTAAACGGCACATACTATGCCTTGTTCATAGCCAATGACCAGAGCAAGACATACATTTATCATACCAAGGATATTACCAAGAGTAATTGGGAACGCTCAGTGATAAACCGCCCGTTCCATGATGCCAGTATGCTGTTTGAGGACGGCCATCTGTATGTGGTATGGGGTAACGGTGAGATCCGTATCATTGAGCTTGAGCCGGACGGTTCTGCTATCAAGGCCGGTGCAGAGGAAAAGATTATCATTGATTCTCCGCGTCAGGGTTATAACCTGCGTGCCGAAGGCGCCCACATCTACCACATAGGTGAGTATTACTATGTAATCGTCATTGACTGGCCCAGCGGCGGTGTACGTACAGAGACCTGCTGGCGCTCCAAGGACCTGATGGGTCCCTATGAGAGCAAGACCATTCTGAGCGGTGCTTTTGACGGCCGTGGAGACGGTGTGGCTCAGGGTGGTATCATTGAGACTCAGAACGGTGATTGGTATGCCATAATGTTCCAGGATCACGGTGCTGTAGGGCGCATTCCTACCTTGCAGCCTATGAAGTGGGTTGACGGATGGCCTATTCTGGGTGATGAGACTAAACCTGTAAAGCAGTTTACCGTAAACCTGCCGGAGAGTGGTAAGAACCGTACTTGGGATAATGATGAATTCAACTATAAGAAGAATGAACTTGATCTGGTATGGCAATGGAACCATAAGCCTGATAACAACGCTTGGAGTGTAACCGAGCGCAAGGGATGGCTCCGCCTCAAGACGGGCCAGATAGCAACAAATATTTCTAATGCCCGCAATACGCTTACGCAGCGCACTGTAGGCCCTCGTTGCTTCAGTGAGGTATGTATGGATGCCAGCGGTATGAAACCCGGCGACAGGGCCGGAATTGTGGCTTTCCAGAGCAATTACTGCACTATAGGTATTGAAGTGGCTCAGGATGGTTCCAAGAGTCTTGTAGCCATGACACACCGTGCTCAAGGTCGCCGTTGGGGACAGCAGGGAGGTCAGCAGCCAAGCCCCGATACTGAGGCTCTGCGCATCCCGTTTAATCAGGATAAGGTTTGGCTCAAGATAAAGTATGTATTTACTCCCCAGGAGGATGGTGAGCGTGCTGATCAGGCATTCATGAGCTACTCTTTAGACGGTAAGAACTGGACTGATATAGATGCCGTTCTCCAGATGTCTTTCAGCCTTGACTACTTTACCGGCTACCGTACCGGCCTCTACACTTACGCCACTGAGGCTGCCGGCGGCTATGCCGATTTTGATTATTTCCATCAGGCGGTTTATTGATAAAGTTAAAAAATCATAATAACTTAACTTTCACATCAATCTGATATAATAAGGATGAAGCGTGATTTGAGTGACAGTATGCAGAGTCAAGGATCCCTTTCAGTGAGCGATGAATCCATTGCCCGTATGCTGTGTGATGACAATCACGTGGAACAGGCTGTGCGCCTCATTATGAAGAAGTATGGTGAACAGTTATACTGGCACATACGCAGAATGGTGGTGGCACATGATGATGCTGAGGACTGCTTGCAGGAGACGATGATAAACGTGTACAAGTACCGTAGCACATACTCTAACGAGTACCCGCTTTCATCTTGGCTCTACAAGATAGCAACCAATGAGAGTCTCAAATTATTAAAGAGCAGGGCCGGCTTCACGATGTCAGTTGATGATCTGGGTGATTCACTTAAGGACAGCGTGCGTGAAGAGGCAAGCCCAAATGCTGACGAGACTCTGATTTTGCTACAGGAGGCCATAGCCTTGCTGCCTGCCAAGCAAAAGATGGTGTTTAACTTGCGTTACTATGATGACAAGAGTTATGAGGAGATACACCAGATAGTAGGTGATAGCGTCAATACGCTTAAAACCAACTATCATTACGCAGTACAAAAGATAAAGGATTATATATTAGAACATCAGTTATGAAAGAGTTTGATCTAGAAAGTTTGAGTAGGGAGATGCCTTTCAAGATGCCTGAGCATTTCCTTGATGACATGACAGAGCGTGTCGTGTCCCAGATTGGTAAGCAGCGCAAGCAGAACAAGGAGCGTAAGATTTATGCTCTGTTTGCAAGCGTAGCCAGTGCTGCAGCGGTTGCTCTGCTGTTCCTGCATCCGTTTGGAAGCAGTCTTGATATTCCTGATTATGATAACATCTCACAGTGCGCAAGTGTGGATGAGGTGCTACAGGATATGTCTGCTGAAGAACTGAGCCTGTATTCAATGATGAGCAACTATTACGGTAATTGATTATGAAAAAGCGCTGGACGGCATTGTTGATTCTTGCAGGCTTGCTCCTTACCTCGCCTTCTATGATGGCGCAGGAAAGGGATGAGCAGATGATTAATGCGTCACTGCGTTTCATAAAGGAGAATGCCAATCTCACCAAGAAGGAGTATGAGAAGTTTGCCAAGATTTACATTGAGTATAATGAGCAGCTTGCCAAGTTGAATCGTGAACTACAACCTGAGTCACGTGATTACATGAAGCGTTGGCAGGAGATAAACTCCAGCTATATGCAGAAACTTGACAAGGCTCTGCCTGACTCCACCCGTCAGAAAGTGGGTGTAGCCCAATGGGAGCTTGGCCAGAAAGTTTGGGGTCAGCGTTCAGAGCAGACCCGTATGAATTCGGAGCGTCAGTTTCAGATGATGGGGCAGTGGAATCAGATGAACCCTCAGTTCATGATGCAGCCTCACATGTATGATTTCCAGCGTTTCCGTCAGCGTGAAATGCAGCAGGCTGATGAGCAGCAGCAACAGTGGTGGGAGAACTACTGGCGTAACTGGGGTGAGCCTGATACGGCAATGATACGCCGTATGGAGGAGACTCGTCGCCGTTTTCGTGAACGTGACAGCCTGTGGCAGCAGCGCAGGCAGCAGTTTGGTCCCCAGTCAGGTGGGCAGTTCGGCCCTCAGTCAGGTGGGCAGTTCGGCCCTCAGTTCGGTCCGGGGTTTATTCCACAGGTGCCTCAGATGGGTTTTCAGAGAGGTCAGCAACAGAATAATGTTGGTCCTCAGTTTGCTCCTCAGTTTGGTCCTGGATTCAATAATACCAACAGATCCAGATAACTCTTATCTACTGATAACAATAAAGCGTGGCCTTAATAAGGTCGCGCTTTTATTGTTATATAGAAAAAGGAATGAGGCCGACTAATTAGTCGGCCTCATTCTTAGAGCTATCATTTATTAATAAATATCCTCAGGTATATTACCAGCGAATACTTCCTTTGGAACAATTTCAATGAAGTTCAGCTGACAAATACTTTCAGGGCTATCCTTAACCTGCTTGAAGCGCAGATAATAATCCTGTCCGGCTCTGAATTGCTGTGTGCAAAGAATCTTACGGAATACATTCTTGTTATCACGAAGATTTGTACCACCTGTAGCTGATACTTTAAAATTACCGGGAGCTTTCATGTAACCGCGGTTACGCATAGCCTTGTCATTAGCTATTACTGCTTTCTCGCCTTCTTCTTCTGACTTGTCTTTCTTTAAGTCCTCATCTTTGACATATCCAATCAACGGGTGGTCTGATGCCCTGGCCATATCTACCGGAATATCAAGGGGAGTAAAGTTTTCTCCGTCTTCACTTATCAGGAATTGTACTATGCCACGGGTTTTCTTTGCAGCATCTGTTGCCTGAGCATTACCGAATATACGGATCTCATATGTACCGTCTTTGGGAACAGGCGGGAGACGCAGTGTGAAATCAAACAAACCACGTATGTTCATTTCATCATGCATGTAGATATCCCACACGTCCATCTGATATCTTACTACCAATAATGATTGGTCATTGTTTACTTTGAAGTTTTTGCAGAAACCGTCTTTGAAAGAATATACTCTATAATCAACAGCTTGCTTATTTACATTCATATGACCGCGTGCTCCGCTGTTTATGAAGTCAGGAGAAAGGGTATTACCCATAACCCTTATTCTGGTTGTAAGCGCACTCTTGGTGTGATCATCAAACAACAGCAGACTGTCAACATAATAGTAACCGCCGTTTAAGGCATCAGTTGTTTTGATCTCTTTAGTTTCATTGGCACTCCAGATTCTGATTCCTTTATATGCGAGATTATTGTCTGACAAAGTTCCTTTACGGTTAATATATATCTGGCTACCGTTTCCACCATTTACTTTTGAGTCATATGGAGTACTGATTCTCATGATTGCATATGGATGCAGGGTCTCATAGAAATCCTCCATATCACAATGTGCGGCATAATCCTTATAATCCTTTACTATTCTGTTGTCTGTAAAGTTCATGAGACTGCGTGGCAGGAAACACGGCAGAATGTGATATGAAACGAGCTTATAAATTGAACTTTCCGGGTCTTTAGGATCCTTGCCTTTTCCTTCAGGATAAACCTCTTCTGCATATTTTATAAGATCGGGTAAACTATCGATACCGTTCAAGCCTGCCTGTGAGGTATATTTATCACTGTAATGGGCAAGTATGGTGTCAGTTACCACGAACAGGGTATATTTGAAGTAACGTTCTTCCGGCCATACTACTCTTTCATCCTCATTACCGGTAGAGTACTCTACAGCAACCTTTCCAGTATATTCCAGACATGCAAAAGTGGAATCATATTGGGGCTTATGATATTTATGGTAATCATCATCAATGAATTTACCAAGTTCTCCATTATCCAAACCCAATCCAGTAACAATCAATGCTTCATAAAAAATATTTGCCTCGTGGCCTTTATCAGCTTTTGCGTTCTGGTATTTAAGATATCCGGGGATATACTGGTTACTCTGACTGATAACATGGTTAATTCTCTGTACCACACCGTTTACCGTTGAGTCATCACCTCCACCCATTATCTGTGAGAGCTGGTTAATATAATATGCTATATGATCATTAGCGGAATCATAATCAATTGAGAATGTGAGATAACGGTCCAGCATATTTGAAGAAGGAAGCGTTCCTTCTGCTGCTGCGTTTAAGTCTTTGATGTAAATGGAACTACGGCATAGATGAGTTCTGGCTATTGTATCCAGGATTGAGTCCGGCACAGTTGTAATGCTATTGAAAAGAGCCTTGTTTGTTGCATCTTTTTCTGCATTCTGTCTTTCTTGAAGATATTCACTGATGGCCTTGTTGTCAGGAGCGAAAACTGTACGGTCTCCATAAGTCTTGAGGTCTTCCCAAAGATTCATTTTTTTGAGAATGTAGATAAAATCTGAGAAGACTTGCTGTCCGTCTTCATCTACATACTCCTCAAGGAAATTGGCAACGGTTTTACCGTCACTGATGTAGAATGTGCCGGGATGCTGCTCACTCCAAAGGTCTGTACATGAAGATGCAATGCCTAACAGAACTGTTGCGACTGCGGCAATCGCTGACTTTCTGATTGATCTTTTGTTGATTTTCATATTGTTGGTTAATTAATTATTTAGTTATCAGGTTATTGGCTATATCTTCCACCCATTTGGCCAAAGGACTGTCCGCACGGATTGCGCAGTTATAGCGCGTAAAGATAATAAGAATTTCAGATATGATGATATTATTATACCTTTTTTTATTAAAAAATGCGTCCGGGCCATGTTTGTAACGGTCCGGACGCATAAGGTTGGTATATTCTGGGGCTTTTACCAGTTCATGCGATAGTTTCCGCTCAGATGGAGCAGTGAGAACAGGTAGATCAGTCCGTCATAGTAGATGTCATAGTAACCGTCCTCATAGGGCTCATGCTTGAGTGAGAACATGTGGCGTATCAGCTCCTCATTGTAATCACTGCTGCACATGAGTGCTGTGGTGGCCATGGTTCCTACAAAACCTATTGAGTGGCGCAGGTTGCCTCTCCAGCGTCCGCCGCCCATGAGGAAGCGGGGAGCGTCACCGTTAAGAGCAAACTGGTCAGGGAACTCGGTGATTCCGTAGCGGCCCAGGATGGCGTTCTGGAACTTCTTGGCATACTCTGTCTGCCACTCTGCATCCTTGTGATACCACGTGAAGTCCATTGCTATATTCATAGGTACGCGCCAAGAGTCATAGTGGAACTCACTGCCGCGGTTGGGAGTACCGTCAAACTGGCTCTGGTCAGGGTTGATACCGGTAACAGGGTCAGTGGCGCGGTGCAGGTATGCACGTGCGCTGTCTGCAAGCTCACGGTAGATGGCCTCACGACCGTCCTTGGCTGTCTCGGCCCAGATCTCATAGAATGCGGGCAGGTGGTATGAAGGATCGGTCCACTCGTTTGAACGTGTATCGGGGCAGAAGTTGATGAGTTTCTTGTCCATGTTGATGATGTTGGTCACACCACCTGTGCCGTCCTTTGAGAAGAGGTCATTAAGCAGCTCCTGAGCCTCCTTGAGGTAGTCAAACTCCTCATAGCTGCCCCAGCGGCGTGAAGCCAGCAGCAGGTCTGTCACGTAGTAGAGCTCACCGTCACTGGCTGAACCCTGTGATGTACGGCGGCCGTCGGTGCGGCATGACCATGCAAACAGACCGTGTGAGGGACCCTCCTCATTGTGACGCATAAAGTGCTTTGACCAGCGCCATACCTTATTGAATATTTCAGGTTTATCCATCTGTACGGCTACCATCATGGCGTATGACTGACCCTCAGTACGGACGTCATTGTTCTTTACGTCTGATATGTAACCCATCTTTACGATTTTGCCGTCAACCTCAACGTCAACGTCCTTATAGGCAGCATCGGGACCCTCAAATATGATTGAATAGATCTCATTGATCTTGGCGTCAATCTCAGCCTGGCTGAAGCCCACTTCCTTGAGATAGTTGCGGTACTTGCCTGTCTCTATGTAGCCTTTCTTGGCCGGTTCCAGTTTCTTTGCTTTTGCTGATGATGCGCATGCGGCAAGGGCCAAAAATGCGCAGAGAGCTGCCATGAATATGGCTTTTGTCTTGTTCTTTCTCATTTTAGTTAATTAATTGGCTTATTGTTGTACGTATGATTTCCAGCGCTGGTAGGCCTCGTCGTATGCAGGCATATCGGAAGCCTTGGGCTCTATGACGCGTATCTTCTGCAGTGAAGCGAATGCCTCGTTGTGATCATTGTAGATATGGGCTCCCATGCCTGCACCCTTGGCTGCACCTATTGAGCCGTCAGTGTTGTAGAGCTCAATGGTGGCACCGGTTACACCGGCCAAGGTGTCACGGAAGATGGGGCTCAGGAACATGTTGGCGTTACCGGCATGAATCTTGTTCACTGGCATACCCATATCCTCCATTATCTCTATTCCGTATTTGAATGAGAATACTATACCCTCTTGGGCGGCACGGATCAGGTGTGAACGGTTGTTGATGTTGAAGTTCACTCCGTTGAAGCTGCAGCCGCGCTCCTTGTTCTCAAGTACACGCTCTGCGCCGTTGCCGAACGGCAGTACTGATACGCCGCCTGAACCTATGGGGGCCTGGGCAGCCAGGTCATTCATCTCAGCATAGCCAATGCCCTCAGGAACGATGTTGCGTTTCATCCAGGCGTTGAGGATACCTGTGCCGTTGATGCAGAGCAGAATACCTAAGCGGTTGAATCCGGTCTTGTGGTTTACGTGGGCAAAGGTGTTTACTCTTGACTTGGGGTCATAGCTTATCTCGCCGTTTACACCATACACTACACCTGATGTGCCTGCGGTGGATGCTATCTCACCGGGCTCGAATACGTTGAGTGACAGTGCGTTGTTGGGCTGGTCACCGGCACGGTAGGTTACGGGTGTGCCTTCAGCCAGGCAAAGCTCCTTGGCTGCGGCTGATGTAAGCCTGCCCTGCTCGGCGAATGTGGGTACTATCTTGGGTATGAATGAGCGCGGTATTCCATAGTAGTCAAGCAGGAATCCGGCTACATCGCCTGTCTGGAAATCCCAGAACATACCCTCTGAAAGGCCTGATATGGTGGTGGCAATCTCACCGGTAAGACGCATTGCGATGTAATCACCGGGGAGCATTATCTTGTCAATCTTGTCAAAAATCTTGGGCTCGTTCTGCTTTACCCAGGCCAGCTTGGAGGCTGTGAAGTTACCGGGGGTGTTGAGCAGGTGGGTCAGACACTGTGAGCGGCCCAGATCCTGGAATGCGGTCTCACCTATGCCTACTGCGCGGGAGTCACACCAGATGATGGCGGGGCGCAGCACTTTCTGATGCTTGTCAACGCACACCAGTCCGTGCATCTGGTAAGAGATACCTATGGCTTTGATGTCACTTACATCGGCGTTGCTTTGTGAAAGGACATCGGCGGTGGCTTCTTTCAGGTAAGACCACCAGTCTTCAGGATTCTGCTCAGCCCATCCCGGGTTGACTGCTTTAATGGGTGCTTCACTCTTGGGGGCAAACGCTGTTGCCACGCAACTGCCGTTCTGGGCATCTACAAGACTGCACTTCACTGAAGAGCTGCCTATGTCATAACCTAATAGATACATTCCGTAATATTATTAATTGGTTCTAGTTCACTTTTAGGCAGCAAATATACTGAAAAAGTACATAATACACAAAAGGAATTGACACGCAAGTTCTGCGTATCAATTCTCAATTATGTCACTTCGTGCCATGATTTTTGTCGCGATTCGGCCAAACAAGCAAGCTTGATGGCTCTCATTGCTCCAAAAATTCTCAATTGTCAAAAGCTGTACATTACAGACAGGAGCACGCGGTGGTTCATGACATCGTGTGTATCGGTAACGGTACCGTTGTCCTTTAGTTTGCCGTATGCAACTGTGGTCAGTTCATACTCACAGGCAAGGTTCATGTTGCCTACGGTGTATGATACGCTGGGGGCGATTCTCCACATCTGGTCAATGTCATCGGCACAGTTTAAATAGACTGCTACAATATCCTTGCTTGCACCCAGATTCTTCATGTAACCGCCGAATACTCCCCACTTGAGAGCATCACCGTACTGGACCTGAGCCCATGAGGTGGCGGCAGTGAGAGGAACATATTCCCTGTCAGTACCGGCAGCCAGACCGTATCCGGAGCAGATGCCTAAATGTGACATATTCTGGCCTACCAGTGCTTTGGCTTTTACTGACAGTTTTTCCTGATTGTACTGTGCCTGGAGCATACCTGAAAAACCGTTCAGATAGTATTTCTTATTGTTGTCATTGCTGTCAATGAAAGGCACTATGCGCTGGTATTCAGCACCTGCACCTATTTTGAGGGCACCGAAAGTGAAATCGGCACCGGCATAGATCATAGGCATACCTGAATTGCGCTGGAAACTGTTTGATTTGATTGTTTTTCCGGGGTTCGTGGCATCGGGACCTACAGATGTGTTCATTGCCTGGAAAATGGTTGCAATTATCAACTTGTGCTGGTTCTCTTTACCGAAATATTTCTCGCCACGGAACTGAGGGCTTCGGTTCAGTGCGTTGAAGGGAGAGCCCAGAGCAATGCTTACGGTTGAAGGGAACAGGTCATTCATGGGATGCCAGGTCTGACCCAAAAGGAGAGTTTCATCCTCCCAATCCAATGCTATGAATGCGTGACGGTAGAGAACGTGATTTTCTGTCTGTGAATGACCAGAGAACTCTATTTCTGCTCTTGCACGGCTGGCTGCACCAAAAATTTCAGGACCTTTGATGTTGACGCCGAAACGGGCCATTGTGCCATACCATGATTCGCTTGAATAATCATTTTCATCGGTGCCGGATGAGTTTTTGTCTTGGGGTGCGGGATACAGAGAGAGGAAGCCCTCGGCGCCTGCCATATTTCGGCGGGAATCCATGAATGATTGTGCGGCTACGAAACCGTACCAGTCAATTGTGGCTTTCTTCTGGGCGCTTACGCTCAGGGGGAGCAGGCTTGCTATCAGGGCCTGCAGGACTAATGTTCTGATTTTCATATTTTATTTATAAAAATGTTACGCAGGTTATTACACAGGTGCGTTCGTATTAAAATTTGATGCTGTAAACCTTTCCGGCTTTGGTGTCAAGGGTCTGATTAGTTCCGTTCCAGCTGATATTGAGTTTGCCGCCTACGGTGGAGCGGACCTTGACTGTGGCGGGTTTGCCGTCCTTCCAGGTGAGTTCCTCAAGGATGAAACCGCCGCGGCACTGCAGGCCTTTTACGGTTCCGTCTTTCCATACATCGGGCAGAGCGGGCAGGAGTACAATCTTGCCGGTGTGGCTCTGTACCAGCATCTCGGCTATACCTGCGGTGCAACCGAAGTTTCCGTCAATCTGGAATGGCGGGTGGGCATCAAACAGGTTGTTATAAGTGCCGCCGCTTCCGCCGAATCCACGGCTGCGGGCGGGCTTGAGCTGATCCTGAATAAGCTTGTAGGCATGGTTGCCGTCAAGCAGGCGTGCCCATAGGCATACTTTCCAGCCCATGGACCAACCGGTTGACTCGTCACCGCGGGCCTCAAGGCTGGTACGTACGGCCTTGAAGAGGTCTGGTGTGCCATCGGCCGTAATCTGACGTCCGGGATACATGCCCCACAGGTGTGATACGTGGCGGTGATTGTCCTTGGGGTCATCCCAATCCTCAAACCACTCCTGCAACTGTCCCCACTTACCTATCTTCATTGGAGCCAGACGGCTCTGTATGTTCTTGAGTGTATCTACAAATGCACCCTTCTCACCCATCAGCGCGGCGGCTTCAATGGTGTTTCCAAAGAGGTCGGCCATCATCTGGTTGTCCATGGTGGCACCGAATACGGTGGTTATGTTGCCCTTGCCCAGCACATCCTGTACATGGGGTGCGTTCTCAGGGGAGTATGAGGGTGCTACAACAAGGTAGTTGTGGCCCGATACGGGTTCAGCAACCAGGAAATCAATGAAGAACTCGCAGGCACTCTTCATAATAGGATATATCTCCTCCAGATACTTGGGGTCCTGATTGAACAGGTAGCCGTCCCATATCTGCTGGCAGAACCAGGCGGCTCCGGTGGGCCACATGCCGTTGTAGGCACCGTCTACAGCGCCTGTTGAGCGCCAGATATCTGTGTTGTGGTGCAGTGTCCAGCCGCGGCAGCCGTACATCTGTGCGGTCTCTTTACCGTGCTCGGCACAATCCTTGACCAGTTGCAGGAACGGGTCAAAGGTCTGGGAGATTCCGCATACGAATGCGGGCCAGTAGTTCATTTCAACATTGATGTTGGTGGTGTATTTGCCATCCCAGGGGGCCTGTCGGCTCTCGTTCCAGATGCCCTGCAGGTTTGCGGCCTGTCCGCCCGGCTGTGAGCAACATATTAAGAGGTATCGGCCAAACTGGAAATAGAGTTCAACCATCTGCGGGTCAAAGGTGCTGGCAAACTGGGCTACACGCTGATCGGTTGGCAGCTTGGCCTGGTCATTGGTGCCCAGGTCAAGGGTTACGTTGCCGAACTGCTTCTGGTACTCCTTGATGTGGGCAGCCAGTGCATTTTCATACTTCTTATTATCCTTGCCGTCCCTGAATTTTACGGCAGGCTGTGTAGCCGTATTCAGTTCGTTGCCGCTTACATCCTGATAATTGACGAAATTGGTTCCTATTGAAATATAGATAGTTACGACATCGGCATCCTTAACTGTGAGGTTGCGGTCATCAACAACGGTTATCTTACCGCCATCAGCTTCTATGACTGCGTAGTCTGTGAACCTTATCTTACCTTCTACACCCTCGTGGTCATCACCTTTACATGTCAATGACAGGACACCCACCTTTCCGTCATGAAGCAGTGCGGAAGTCTTATTGACTATGCGATCGTCACGGTACGGCAGATTGTAGCTGGCATTGAATGAGAGAGCACCCTTTTGGGATGCGGTAAGGCGCATTACAATAACCTGGTCAGGGAATGATACGAAACTCTCACGGGTATATTCAACGCCATTGGCTTTGAAGCGTGTCAGAGCCACGGCGCGGTTGAGGTCAAGCTCCCTGTAATAGTCGGTGAAATCGGTGATTCTGTCAAAATCAAGCATGAGTGAGCCGGCTGTCTGGTAGGGCATTCCGTGGGCGCCTTTGGATGAGATGTACTCATCACAGAGAGCCTGTGCGTCTGAACGGCGGCCTTCCCAAAGGGCTTGGCGTATCTGCTCCAGCCCGTCCTTGGCGGCATAGTTCACGTTGTTGTGTGGCCCGCCGCCCCAGATGGTCTCCTCATTTATCTGGATGCGCTCTTGGGAGGGTGTGCCGAATATCATGGCACCCAACCGGCCGTTACCTAACGGGAGGGCATCGGTCCACTGTTGAGCGGGGGTGTTGTACCAAAGTTTCAGTTCATGATTCTGGGAATTGCAGGAAAGTGACATGATTGCCACTATTGCAAAAAGCAATGATTTCTTCATAGACATTATGGCTAGTTATGATTATTGGGAGCCAAAGGTACTCTTTTTTTATGATGTAGGGGCAGAGATGTGTGGGAAATCAGTAATTTAGCACCTTAAATGAAGATAGGAGAGATTGATTTTGGGGAGAGGCCGGTGTTTCTGGCTCCTATGGAGGATGTTACCGACCCTGCGTTCCGCCTGCTCTGCAAGCGGTTCGGGGCCGATATGGTATATACCGAGTTCGTATCGAGCGACGCCCTAATACGTGAGGTGAACCGCTCCATGCAGAAACTGACCATTTGTGATGAGGAACGCCCTGTGGCCATACAGATTTACGGCAAGGATACCGATGCCATGGTGGGTGCCGCAAAGATGGTTGAGGCTGCAGGCCCCGATGTGCTGGACCTGAACTTTGGCTGCCCGGTAAAGAAGGTGGCAGGCAAGGGCGGTGGCGCAGGTATGTTGCAGAACATCCCCAAGATGCTGGAGATTACCCGTGCGGTGGTGGATGCTGTGAAGATTCCCGTCACCGTCAAGACCCGCTTGGGATGGAATGATGAGAGCAAGATAATTGTGGAACTGGCTGAGCAGTTGCAGGACTGCGGCATCAAGGCGTTGACCATCCACGGACGTACCCGTGCGCAGATGTACACCGGGCAGGCTGACTGGACACTGATAGGTAAGGTCAAGGAGAACCCCAGGATGAAGATCCCTATCATCGGAAACGGCGATATAATTACACCTGAGCGTGCCAAAGAGTGTTTTGACCGATATGGGGTGGATGCCATAATGATTGGCCGGGGCAGTTTCGGACGGCCTTGGATTTTCCGTGAGGTGAAGCATTATCTTGAAACAGGAGAGTTGTGGCAAGATCCCGGATTCCAGTGGAAGATGGATGTGCTCAAGCAGGAGACTCTGGACAGTATAGCCCGTCTGGATGAGCGCCGGGGCATAGTGCATATACGCCGTCACCTTGCCTCCAGCCCGCTGTTCAAAGGCCTGGAGGATTTCCGTCACACCCGCATCGAGATGCTCCGTGCCGAAACGGTAGATGAATTGTTCGCAATAATGGATCGAATAACGTGCAATTGGGGACAGTCCCCTTTTGCACATTGCACAGAAATATGACAGATATTGATAGTAATGCAAAATGTGCAAAAGGGGACTGTCCCCAATTGCACGATTTTGAGATAATGGCGCCGGTGGGCTCTTGGGAGAGTCTGGCGGCTGCGTTCCAGGCAGGAGCGGGATCAATCTACTTTGGCGTGGAGAAGCTGAACATGCGTTCACGCAGTGCCAGCCATTTTACGCTTGATGACCTGCGCGAGATAGCCTCCCAGTGCGATGCACACGGGGTAAAGAGCTACCTGACCCTGAACACCGTGATGTACGGTGAGGACATTCCGCTGGTACACGATATTGTTGATGCAGCACTTGCGGCGGGGATATCGGCCATAATTGCGTGCGATATCGCCGTGATGACCTACTGCAACAAGGTGGGTATGGAGGTGCATCTTTCAACCCAGCTCAACATAAGCAACATCGAGGCACTTAAGTTCTATGCCCAGTTTGCCGATGTGGTGGTGCTGGCGCGTGAACTTAACCTGGATCAGGTGACTGAGATCCATAAGCAGATAATAGAGCAGGATATACGCGGACCCAAGGGCGAGCGTATCCGCATTGAGATGTTCTGCCACGGAGCACTCTGCATGGCCATAAGCGGCAAGTGCTACCTGAGCCTGAACGAGATGAACGCAAGCGCCAACCGCGGTGCATGCATGCAGCTGTGCCGCCGCGGATACATCGTGAAGGACCGCGAGACAGATATAGAACTGGCCATCGAGAACCAGTACATTATGTCACCCAAGGACCTCAAGACAATACGCTTTATGGACCGTATGATCGAGGCCGGCGTGCAGGTGTTCAAAATTGAGGGTCGTGCACGCGGACCTGAATACGTGCGTACCGTTGCCGAGTGTTACGGTGAGGCAATCCAGGCAGTTCTGGACGGCGATTTCACCGATGAAAAGAAGGATAATTGGGACAAACGTCTTGCTACCGTGTTCAACCGCGGATTCTGGGATGGCTACTATCTGGGCCAGCGTCTTGGCGAGTGGAATGACGTATATGGATCACAGGCCACAGAGACAAAGGTATATGTGGGCAAGTGTACCGACTGGTTCTCCAAGATTGAGGTGGCTGAGTTCTCAATAGAGGCTGCACCCATCAGCGCCGGTGACAAACTGATGGTAACCGGAGCCACCACGGGCTGCATCACGTTCAACCTTGATGATCCCCGAGTGGACCTCAAGACCGTAGAGACCGTCCCGCAAGGAGTACGCGTCTCCTTTAAAACCCCAGAGCGGGTTAGACGGGGGGATAAACTGTTTAAAGTGGTATCACGAAAAATTGAGAATTAAATGGGTCGCACCTGCGTAATTAATTACCAACTAAATATGAAAAAACTACTAACCATTGCATTGTCTATGCTGGCGTTATCAGCCAGCGCGCAGAACGAGTATGAAATCACAGTTGAGAGCAAGCAGCCCTCAGGAATCATTGACGAGATGCTGTACGGACAGCTGTTTGAGCACATCTATTTCAGTGCCAACAACGGCGTATGGCAAGAGCTCATCTACGGCCGTTCATTCGAGCCGGAGCAGTACCCGGGCATTCCGCCGCGTGACGGTTATTTTGACGGCTGGTATATGGATGATGACATGATCCTGCATTCACCTACACGTTACGAGCAGCCTTTGAACATCACCACCGTTGAGTCCGATGACTATGAAATCACCATGGACCTGAACTGGCGCTCATATAAACTGGCAAGGCGTTCATGGAGCGGCGGCCTTATGGACATAAGGTTTGCATTCGGTCAAAAGGCCGATGGAAACGCCTATTATGCACGCATACACGATCCCTACTACGAGGGCCGTACATTCACTCCCGCCCAGACACAGTCACAGATAGACGCCGCCAATGAGGCCAACGCCCGCGCTGCATTGCAGCCGCAGAGTTCCACTGCCGATTTCTCCATTTGCGCTATGGAGGTGCGTGAATCACAAGGTTTCGGAGGCCGTCCCGGCAGACGAATGAATACGCTCACTGCTTTGGCATCGACCCCTGCCACCAAGGATCAGGTAAATGAGAATCAGGATTGGCACAAACTGCGCATAAGCCGCAAGGGTGCCGATGTTACCATGTACTTTGATGACAAGGAGGTTGTAAAATACAGTGGACTTGAAAAGACCGGTAAGAACGACATCGTTTTCTGGGTGAACTATACTGAGGCCACATACCGTAATATCACGGTTATGAGTGGTGACCAGACCGTGTTTACCGGCACTCCCAAGGATGTTCAGATACCGGAAGTGGCTCCTGAGTGGACCGCATTCGGTGATGGAAAGTACCGTCTTATCAAGGACGATGCCGTTAATATGCGCTACTCACAGGAGATTACGGCAGGCAAGAAGGCTGAGGCCGGCATTGCACAGGGACCGCAGAATATAATTGTACGTGAAAAGTACGTAGGTTCCGTTTATGCCAAGGGCAAAGGTGAACTGATAGTCGGGCTGCGTAATGAGAACGGCGAGTTCGTAGCACGCCAGTCATTGGGCAAAATAAATAGCAAGGAGTGGAAGAAATATGAATTCACACTTGAACCTCAGAGCCTTGGAACCGGTCTGGTTAGAGCAAGAATCAATGCAAGTATCGGAGGCAGAATTGAACAGAATCAGATAAGCTGTGACGGTGATTTTGCGATAGTAGTCAAGGGTGGAACCGTACAGATAGATATGGTTACCATGAGCACTCAGACCGGAAAGGACCTGGGCGGTTTCCGTCCCGATATCCTGCAGGCTGTAAAGGAACTGCATCCTACATGTCTGCGCTGGCCGGGTGGCGGATACGTTGCGCAGTATGACTGGCAATGGGGTATCGGCCCGCAGGAGAACCGTGAGCGCTGGGCACACTGGATGTGGATGGACTATGACCAGAACTGCTTTGGTACCGATGAGTTCATAAAGTTCTGCCGTGAGGTGAACTCTGAGCCGGTGATTGTGGTGAGCGTCAAGTTTGAGCGTCCGGCCGATGAATACGACCAGATTCTTGAGGATGCTGTGAACTGGCTGCGTTACTGCAATGCTCCCGCTACTGATGAGTGGGGTGCCAGGCGTGCCGCCAACGGACATCCGGAACCTTATAACGTTAAGTACTGGGAGATTGACAATGAGATGTGGGAGATGGGCATTGAGCGCTATGAGAAGTGCGTACGTGATTTCAGCACCGCCATGCGTGAGATTGACCCGTCAATCAAGATCATTGCCTGCGGTGGATTCGGTGAGGATGAGCAGTTCATCAAGCGCAGCGGCAGTTACTTTGACTATCTGAGTCTGCACCACTACGAGCAGCAGGGCGGTTACGCAACCGGTCCAGCCCGTTTGGGACAGCAGTATGACCGCTATGCCAAGATGATTGCCGAGAGCCCCAACCCCAACATCAAACTCTTTATATCAGAGTGGAACCTTAACAGCATTGACTGGCGCACCGGTCTTTTTGCCAGCGGATTCCTGAACATGTGCGAGGCCCGTGACGTGGTTGCCATGGGTGCAGCCGCCCTGTTCATACGCCGTACTGATGCTCCCGACTGGAACAATGCTTTCATCAATTTTGACTACAAGGACCTTTTCAAGGCTCCCAACTGCCAGGTTACGGAACTTTGGTATGACCATTTCTCAAAGTACCGTCTTGCATATAGCGGTGAGACCGGTAATGTAAGCGTGAGCACCACCATGTCTGAGAACGGTGCCGATGTAATAGTAAAGGTGGTCAATCCTACCGATGAACCTGCCAAACTGCGCATCAAGGGTGACTGGGCCGGAGTTTCATCAACAGAGTTTGAGTACTATGCTCCGGGTTCACTGACCGTAGCCAACAGCATGGAGGACAAGAATGCCGTTGCCCTGCAGAAAGCTTCTGGCAAGGTAGAAGGCAATGATGTAATTCTTGACATCCCCGCCCTTTCCGCTGGCGTTTTGACCATAACTAAGCGATTCGAGTAAATCTTTCCAGGTGCACAGAACTTTTTGGGGTATCGGTATCATAACTTTCCCTTTGCAGGAGCAGAACTATCAGTCTGGGGAGCATCAGTGCAGTGGCGTTAAGCGTAGGCCCCTGGAAGATCCCGTTAAGAACGGCGCATGTTCGAGGAACGTTAGGCCCCGAAGGGGACTATGAGGACGAGTTCGACGTTTAGGGTCTGGAGGGGGCCGGAGTAGCCACGGAACGTTGTCTCCCCAGACTGATAGTTCTGCGGTGCTTCAGATACTGATACCCCAAAAAGTTCCCTTGAATAGTGAACAAAAGTTTATGATTATGTATATTTGCGCTAATACAAATTAATAGCAATGAAAAGGATTTCGTTTTTGGCAGCGATTGCTGCATTAGTGGTAGTGGGCTGCAAGGCCCAGGTGGCAGAGACTTATACTAAGAACCGCACTGTTGAGGATGGAGGAACAGGTCCTTACAAGGCAATCATGGTTGAGGAGCCCAGTCTGGAGGCCCATACCATCTTCCGCCCCGCAGACCTGAGCAAGTTTGACAAGAAGAATCCGCTGCCTATCCTGGTATGGGGTAACGGCGCCTGCACCAATTCACCTTGGGANNCATCAGAATTTCCTGAGCGAGATAGCATCACACGGATTCATGGTAGTAGCCATAGGATATTGGCCGGCCGAGGGCGAACGTTACCGCGGAGCACAGTCCAAGGCTGAGCAGCAGATTGAGGGACTTGACTGGGCAATCGCTCAGAACTCTGACAAGAACAGTCCGTACTACAATAAGCTGGATGTAAAGAACATTGCTGCTGCAGGCATGTCATGCGGCGGGTTGCAGACCCTGGTCAATGCTGCTGATGAGCGCCTCAAGGCAATCATGATATGCAACAGCGGTTCATTCATCGATCCGTCTGGCGCTGTTCCCGGTATGCCGATGCCACAGAAGGAGGATCTCAAGAAGATTCACACTCCGGTGATGTATCTGCTGGGCGGTCCCACCGATATTGCATATGAGAACGGCATGGATGATTTCCACAAGATAGACCATGTACCTGCCATTGCAGTGAACTATCCGGTAGGTCACGGTGGCACATACGGCCAGCCTCACGGCGGTGAGTTCTCAATTGCAGCCTTGGCATGGCTCAAGTGGCAGCTCAAGGGTGACAAGGAGGCTTCTGCTATGCTTAAGGGCAGCCCATGCGGTCTTGAGTCCCGTCCGGATTGGACAGTTGAAAAGAAGAAAATCGATTGATATAATAATAGTATGAACATACTTGTAACAGGTGGAGCAGGATTCATCGGCTCCCATACACTTATTGAGTTGTACAAGGCAGGTCACACTGCCGTAGTGGTTGATAATCTGAGTAACTCAAACCCTGAGAGTCTGAGGCGTGTATCCAAGATTCTGGGTGGCACGGAGATACCTTTCTTTAAGGTCGATATCCGCGACCGTGCAGGTCTGGACAAGGTGCTGGAGCAGTACAAGTTTGACGCCTGCATACATTTTGCAGGGCTCAAGGCTGTGGGTGAATCAGTGAGCATGCCTATTGAGTACTATGAGAACAACATCAGCGGTACACTGGTGCTGGTTCAGGCTATGCGTGACCACGGATGCAAGAACATAATATTCTCATCGAGCGCAACCGTCTATGGCAATCCGGAGATAATTCCTATTACCGAGGAGTGCCCCAAGGGCGTGTGCACCAACCCTTATGGCTGGACCAAGAGCATGCTGGAGCAGGTTCTTACCGATATGCAGTTTGCCGATAAGGAGTGGAACGTGGTGTTGCTGCGCTATTTCAATCCCATCGGCGCCCATGAGAGCGGCCTGATAGGTGAGAATCCCAACGGTATTCCCAATAACCTGATGCCGTATGTGACCCAGGTGGCAGTCGGAAAGCGCGCTGAATTGGGCGTTTTTGGTAATGATTATGATACTCCCGATGGCACAGGCGTGCGTGACTATATCCATGTGGTGGATCTGGCACGCGGTCATGTGTGCGCACTCAAGGCTATTGAGCGCAAGTGTGGTCTGGGACTCTATAACCTGGGTACAGGTCACGGTTATTCTGTGCTTGATGTTGTCAAGGCATTTGAGAAGGTGAACGGCGTTAAGGTTCCGTACAGCATCAAGCCTCGCCGTCCGGGCGATATTGCCACCTGCTACAGTGATCCCTCAAAGGCTGAGCGTGAACTGGGTTGGAAGGCTCAATATGGTCTTGATGAGATGGTCCGTGACAGTTGGAACTGGCAGAAGAAAAACCCTGACGGGTTTTGAAAATTGAGAATTGAAAATTGAAAATTGAAATGTCCCAATGGGGACTCCCCTTTGGGACATTGAATTGAACAATATGAGGTGCGAGGAGATTTTTGAAGAGACTTACCGCAAGGCGCCAGATGATGTGGCGTTCTGCCCGTACAGGATTTGCCCGATAGGTGCGCATGTGGATCATCAGCTGGGCCGCATAACTGGTCTGGCTATAGACAGGGGCATATATTTTGCCTACAGTTCAAAGCAGAACGGTGTAATTGAGCTGCAGTCATTGCAGTTTGACAAACGCGCACAGTTCCATATCCGTGAGATAGCCGATGTCAAGCAGAATGACTGGGCCGATTATCTGCGCGGTGTAACAATAGCATTGGCACAGAAATATACCCTTTCCACCGGACTTTGCGGCGTGATTGAGGGTACTCTGCCCATAGGCGGCCTGTCATCATCGGCAGCAGTATGCCTGGTTTACCTTTCGGCTCTGTGCAGGGTGAACAACATAAAGCTGACGCCGTTGGAGATGATAACGATAGCCATGGCATCAGAAAACAACTACGTGGGTGTGAACAGCGGTAAGCTGGACCAGAGTTGCGAGATGTACTCCAAGAAAGATCATCTGCTCTATCTTGACACCAAGGATGATACATACGAGCTGATTCCCACAAGCCCCAAGATGAAGCCGTATGAGATAGCCATTTTCTTTAGCGGTGTGGAGCGCACCCTGGCAGGCAGTAAGTTCAACATGAGGGTTGATGAGTGCCGCAGTGCCGCTTACGCCCTGATGGCATACGCCGGAATGGAGTACGGAAAGTTTGGCGAGACCTATTTCCGCATGGTGCCGCGTGATGTCTATGATACCTACAAGGACCGTCTGCCTGATAACTGGCGCAAGCGTGCCGAGCATTGGTACACGGAGCAGGAGCGTGTCATGGCAGGTGCCGAGGCATGGCGCAAGGGTGACATTGAGGAGTATGGCCGTCTGAGTTTCCAGTCAGGTAACTCATCAATCTACAACTGGGAGACCGGTTCACCTGAACTCAAGACGCTGTATGACATTATGACCCGAACAGACGGCATCTATGGAGGCCGATTCAGCGGTGCCGGTTTCAAGGGCTGCTGCATGGCGTTGATTGATCCCGCTTACAGGGAGAGCATTATTGAGAAGGTATCAAAGGAGTATCTCAAGGCATTCCCGGCACTTGAGGGTAAATATATGACTACCATCTGTCATTCAGCCGACGGACTGATATTATGAAGTGCCTGATACTTGCAGCGGGTTATGCAACCAGGTTGTATCCGCTTACCGAGAACTTCCCCAAACCTCTGCTTAAGGTGGGTGACAAGACCATCCTTGACTGGCTCATCGATGACATTGAGGGTGCGGGATTGGTCGATGAATACGTGGTTATTTCAAACCACAAGTTTGCTCAGCACTTCACGGATTGGGCATCGGGCAAGAGTGTAAAGATTACCGTTGTTGATGACGGTACCAGCACCAACGAGACCCGTCTGGGTGCAGTGCGTGACATCCAGTTTGCAATTGACAAACTTGGGCTTGATGATGATATGCTGGTGATAGCCGGTGACAACGTGCTCGATTTCAGTCTGCAGAAGTTTGTGCGTTATGCGCACGGCAAGCAGACATCGTGCATCATGCGTTACTTTGAGGCCGATGCCAAGCGCCTTACCAAGTGCGGTGTTGTTGAGGTGGCTCCTGATGACCGTATCATCGGTATGGAGGAGAAACCGGCACAGCCCCGTTCAAACTGGTGCTGCCCACCGTTCTATTTCTATACCAAGGCCGATGCACGACTGGTTCCCGCAGGCATAGCCGCCGGATGCGGCACTGATGCTCCCGGCAGTTACATTGCCTGGCTCTGTACGCAGACTCCCGTTTATGCAATGGAGATGCCTGGCAGGCGCTATGACATCGGTAACCTGGAGTCTTACCACAAGGTTTGTGAAGAATACAAAGGCATAAAATGACATTCACCACACCTGTTGAGATAAAGCCGCTTGAAAGGAGGTTCACATTCAAGGACAGCATCCTGTTTGTGGGCTCCTGTTTTGCCGATGAGATAGGCCGGCGCTGTACGGAGCGGTATTTTGACACGCAGGTGAATCCGTTTGGCGTGCTGTTCAACCCCTGCTCGATTTCTGACTGCCTGGGCTTGCTTGAGGGTTATGGCATCAATGCGGAACAGTGCAGTTTCATACCCGAGGATGTGATTGAGACCTCCGGAGGATTCTGCTCGTTCCATCATCACGGCAGTTTTTGCAGGCCTACGGCACAGGAGTTTCTGGAGAATGCAAACAATGAATTGGCCAAAAGCTCTGAATTTTACTACCGTGAGGGCTGGGTGGTGGTTACATTGGGTACGGCATTCATTTATACTGATAAGGAGAGCGGCATGGTGGTGGCAAACTGCCATAAGCTGCCTTCTGAGCGCTTTGAGCGCACCATGATAGATGCTGATCAGGTGTACGATGCGTTGAGCCAGTATGTGGCTGCACGCCCGCAAAGGCAATGGATATTCACTGTAAGTCCGGTGCGCCATCTTGCTGACGGGCTTCATGCCAATACTTTGAGCAAGAGCACCCTTCATCTGGGTATCGAGAAACTGGTAAACCGCTATCCCAATGCGCATTACTTTCCGGCCTATGAGATTCTGCTGGATGAACTGCGTGACTACCGCTTCTTTGCCGATGACATGATGCACCCGTCGGCCCAGGCTGCCGATTACATTTTTGACCGTTTCATGGATTTTGTATTGGCCGATGCAGACCGCCCTCTTTTGGCTGAGGCTGAAAAGGTCCGCTCCATGATGCAGCACAAGATCCTTAATCCCGGCACACTTCAAGCCGCAAAATTTGAATCCCAGCGCAACCAGGCGTTGGAATCACTACTTTCCAAGATTCGTACACAATAGGGACAGTTGATCGGTATTGTCGGCGATATGGTCGGCGGCAGTTAGTTCGTGGCGGGGACGGAAGCCCCAGCTTACTGCGATTACGGGGATGCCGGCGTTGCGTGCGGTCTGGATATCGGTGCCTGAATCACCTACCATTATGGTGTGGGCGCGGTCAGTTCCGGCCTTGTCCATGATGTACTCCACTACTGCAGCATCGGGCTTGAGAGGATAAGCGGGACTGTTGCCCATTACCGCTACAAAGTCTATGCCGGGAAAGAACTTCCCTATCAGTTTCTCTGCTCCGGCCTGAATCTTGTTTGATGCAACTGCAAGCTTGTATCCATCTGTGGAAAGGTCGGAAATCAATTCCGGTATGCCGGGATATGGCGTGGTGTAAACATCTATATGCTCAGCGTAATATTCAAGGAATCTGGCCAGCGTACTGTCCACAAACGCATCATCGGAGGCCTTGTCATCGGGCAGGGCACGCATGATGAGTCTGCGCATCCCGTTACCTACCATCAGGCGGTACTCATCAAGGGTATGCTGAGGCAGCCCCAACTCTGCTAACGTATGGTTTGCTGCGTTACCCAGATCCGCAATGGTGTTGAGCAGCGTTCCGTCAAGATCAAAAATCACCAGTCTATCCATATCGGCCGCAAAGATACACAAAAGTGTACCATTGGGGTCTGTCCCCTTTGGTATCATTTTGCACTTTTAAAATAATTACCTATATTAGCGGTCAAGTCAATTAATTAACTAACCATTGCCATATGAAAAGATCCTTTTTATTTGTTGCATTGGCGGCATTTGCCATCGCCGCGTGTGACAAGGCGCCTCAACAGGCAGCCGACCTTAAGCTGAATGACAAGGAGTATTTTGAGACTCAAGGCGTGAACGTCCTGGTATTCAGCAACACTTTCAACGGAGGATTCAATGATGAGAAAAACTCCGGAATAGAGATTATCCATCATGGTGTACGGACGGTGCAGGGTGGTGCGGTACGTCTCAGCAAGACTCCCGAGCAGTGGGATCTTGTTCCGGCTTCACCCTCGCGCAAGGTGGACTCAGTGAACAACTCCATTGAGGTGACCATGCGCTATGCGGATTATGATTTTGACTCACGTGTGGTTGTAACCGCAAAGGGTAAGGCCGTGGAGATTGCTGTCTATCTGGACAAACCCGTGCCTGAGTTCCTGGCCGGTGATGCCGGATTCAACCTGGAGTTCCTTCCCTCACAGTACTGGGGCAAGACCTATGTGATGGACGGACGCCCCAACAGGTTCCCGCGCTATGCGGTGAGCAACACCACCGTACGTCCCAACAGTGAGAAACCGCGTCAGTTCAAGGGGTTCCGCACGTATGATGACCGTGGTACGGAGATGTTTGTTGATCCGCTGCCGTTGGAGACAGGTCATGATATCGTGATTGCTCCCGATGCTCCCGAACGCATGATAAAGATCAGCAGCGATGATGCTATGCTGGAGCTTTATGACGGCCGTATGCTGGCCCAGAACGGCTGGTTCGTACTCCGTTCAGTTCTGCCCGCCGGCAAGACAGGTAAGGTTGTAACCTGGACTGTTGAGCCCAATTCCGTGCCGGGATGGATCCGCGAGCCTAACATTGGTTTCTCACAGGTGGGTTACGTTCCCTCACAGCCCAAGACCGCGGTCATTGAACTTGACAAGAATGACAAGCCGCTGCCTAAGGCATCAATCTACAGGATTGAGAATGACGGAAGTGAGAAACTGGTTTATAGCGGCAAGACCACTGTTTGGGGCGAGTATTACAAGTACAATTACGTGAAGTTTGATTTCTCCGAGGTTAAAGAACCGGGTGTCTATTATATTAAATACGGTGATTTTACGACCGGTAATTTTATCATAGACAGTTCAGTTTATAACTGGATTACCGATGCCACCAGCGATGTGTGGATTCCCATTCACATGAACCACATGACCGTGAATGAGGCCTACCGTATCTGGCACGGCGAGCCCTTCAAGGAGGGTTATCTGCAGGCTCCCCAGAGTGATCACTTTGACCTTCACTCACAGGGCGCCCAGACCAACACCAAGTACAAACCATACGAGCTGATACCCGGTCTGAACGTGGGCGGCTACTTTGATGCCGGTGACTTTGATATTGAGACCGGTTCAAACATCAACGTGGTCCAGAGTCTTGTATCGGCATGGGAACTGTTCCATCCCATGCGTGATGAGACGTTCGTCAGTGAGGAGCAGCGTTATGTTGACCTGCACCGTCCGGACGGCAAACCCGATATCCTGCAGTACATTGAGCATGGTGTACTGAACCTGCTGGCACAGGCTGAGAACATCGGTTTCATGTCACAGACTCTGTCCAATTCAGTGCTTGACAACTATCATCATCTGGGTGATGCAGCCGCAATAACTGATGGACTGCATTATGACCCCAGCCTGCCCAAATATGTGAAATCAGCCGACGGTAAGCGCAGCGGTACTCCCGATGACATGTGGGCTTTCACCAACCGCAACTTGAACAATGATATGAATGCCGCCACGATGTTTGCAGCTGCAAGCCATGTACTCAAAGGTTACAATGATGCTCTGGCTGAGCGCTGCCTGAAACAGTCCAAGCGCCTGCAGGAGGAGGTTACCAAACTTCAGCAGAACCGCACTGCCAACTTCGGAGGACGCCAGGGCGGTCAGGGTTTCCAGGGAGGGCAGAATGCTCAGCGACCGCAGAACGCTCAGCGTCCCCAGAATGCCATGAACGGTCAGGGTGGTCAGAATGCTCAGAGACCTCAGAATTTCCAGGGAGGGCAAAATAATCAGATGGCTCAGAATATGAACTTCAACAGGCAGGGTGCCGGTAATATGGCCACAAACCTGCAGCTGTATGTGGCAACAGGTGATAAATCATATCTGGATCAGTTTGAGCAGCAGATATGGTCGGCACTGGACCGCAACGTGAACAACAGCATCCGCACAGCAATGGATGCCATACCTTATATGGATGCATCGTACAAGGAGAAGCTGCGTCCGTATGCTGAGAAATATAAGGAGTATCTGGAGCAGGTAAGTAACAACAATCCTTACGGTGTGCCTATCGGTGAGGGTAACTGGGCCGGCAGCGGTGCCGTTGTTACATTCGGTACCACCGCCTGCTTTGCAAACCTCTACTTCCCGGATATTATTGATAAGAAATACGCTTATAACGCCGCCGCATTCATGTTTGGCTGCCATCCGTATCACAACTATTCACTTGTGGCAGCTGTAGGTGCTGCGCGCCCCAAGCAGGTTTTCTACGGCAACAACCGTGCTGATTTCTCATTCATCCCTGGCAATGTTGCTCCCGGTCTGCTGTTCCGCAAACCTGACCATTTTGAGAACTTTGATGATTGGCCATTCCTTTGGGGACAGAATGAGGGCACTATAGCCGGCAACTGCAATTACCTGATATTCAGCGAAGCCTTCAAGAAATTGGCACAATAGCATATAGGGGCTCAGCCCCTATTATGCTATATTTAGGATCATGTCTCAAGGAGATTTGATATATTTGCACATTGTCATTAATAAATTATGTCTCAAATCATGAAACGTATATTTATTTTGTTTCTTCTGGTGGTTTTTGCAATCCCTGTTATAGGGCAGACTCCCAATCAGGTTTATTTAAAGAATGGAAGCATCATCAAAGGTACTATTGTAGAGTTGGAACCGTTAAACTCAGTCAAAATACAGACAAGCGACGGTAGTTTGTTCGTCTTTCAGATGGCTGAGGTTGATCACATAGTTGGTGCTGTGACTACAGATAACAACACTAGCAACACTGGCTTGGGCAATAAAGAATCTTTTCGCAAGATAGACAGGCACGGAAGCGATTTCTATTGGGATGATACCGACGAAAAGTTAACGCCCGCTGAATGCAGTTCCATACTCAGCAAAGTGGGTATTAGTGACAATCTTTACGAGACTTATAAAAGTGCACAGATACAATTTAATAACGGCCGATCCCTGATTGTTGCGGGCGTTACTTTTACTTTGGCTGCGGTTGTAAGTTATTGTTTATATCTTAATTCCGGTCGTTACTCTTATGATGGGAATACAAATGGGTTTATAACCACATATGACAAATATGACACGAATAAGTTAACCCTGTTTTACGTGTCATCGGCAGCAGCTGATGCGTGCCTGTTTTTCGGGTTCTTATTTAAAGGAATAGGAAAGGGGCGTTTGGAATGGGTAAAGGATACATATAACTCAGGGCGTTCACAAGCATCGGCAATAAAGATTGCACCATCACTAATGATGACAGCTCAAAACGACTTAGGTTTTGGCCTATCCCTGAATCTGTCATTTTAAGGTTATGTCATTCTGACAGAAAAAGGGAACCGATTTGGCTCCCTTTTCTGGTCGGAATGAGGCGACTCGAACGCCCGCGTTTCACGCGGAAACCTTGTTTTAGTTCGCCACAGCGAACAGGGGTCGGGCGTTCGGTTAAGCGTAAAAAGAAACGGAAACTGATTTGTATCAGCTTCCGCTCTTTGGTCGGAATGAGGCGACTCGAA
>DBYQ01000045.1:514-6351 GCA_002310015.1 Bacteroidales bacterium UBA1182 | reverse complement strand
ATCATCAGCCCACTGCCTTTGTCCTTGTTGTTACGGAGTCTGGAACCACGGAAAATCACATTGTACTTAACCTTATGGCCGCCAAGACCTGTCCAGCCACCCAAATCACGGATGTTAAATGCACTGCGAACCTTTATCATACGGACAATACCTGACATCTTGAAACCGGATGAGAGTAGTACAATATTGTCATTGCCTGAGTAGGTGCCGCTGATCTTGTAATAATATATCTTGCCAGGGGACAGATCTTTATCTATCTTATAGCTGGATTCATTGTCATCAAGTTGGACATTAACAATAGTGGTTCCAAAATCTTCACTCTCACTGACAACCAGATTCTGGTTTGTTACGCCATCTATCTTGGACCATTTGAGGATTATCGACTGAGGCCAGTCTTGTCTTGTCCCTGGAACATAATTGGATACATATGAAAGGCTATAAGCATCATCACCATGATAATCAGTCTCATTCATATAACGACTTACGTAATCATTCTCAAGTGAGATGCCTGAAGCGGTCTCTTCTGTTAAAGGAACAATCACCGGAATAAACCTATCTATTCCATCAACATCTGCTATGATATAGGCAGTACCCGCACCTACGGCTTCAACAACACCGTCTTCCGTAACAGTAGCGATGTCTGAACACGTTGACTTGAATGTAATTGATGAATAATCAGCTTCTACAGGGTACGGCATTACATCAATCTTATGAGTCTGTCCCAACTCCAGTCTGAGAGTATCAACATCAGTATTGAATCCTGCCAAGATTGAATATCCTGTCAGATATTTTACAAGAAATGCCAAATCATCTGCTGAAATCTTTTCACCCTGAACACCTTCTCTCAAATGGTTATAAACCTTACGCTGGAAAGTACCGCCCGGGAATGACTTGATTTTGGCGACCATATCAGAGAACCGGTAACTTTCGGGACTGGAACACTTATCCAATCTACCTACATCGGTTCTCTGACGAACCAATATCTCCCAGGTGCCGCGATCAGCCTCATTATCAACAGAGTCACCTGAGAATGAAGTAAGCTCAAACTCTCTGGCCAGGGCATCCTCACTCATACCGCAGAGTGCACCTACCAGATATGCGACCGTACCGGTACGGTCAGCACCGACAGAGCAGTGCAGATAAACAGGCTTGTCCTGTTTGAACCATGCAATCATTTGCTTGATGCCCTGAATACTCTGGGGGGCATTGGCAAATGTTGCGATACGGCTGTTATAAGCACCGTCAATATTAACTATCGGAATATCATCACCCAGATATGAATGTCGTGCACCGCCACCTTCCATAGGAGCGTTACTCTGGTCTCTCATATCCAGTTCAGCCTTGATTCCCAATCTGCGCAACTCTTCAATTCCTTCCGGAGTGATTATCTTTTGAGTGCTGCTATTGACGTTCAATCTGGAACCTCTGATAATCTTGCCGTATTTGATAGGATTACCGCCCAATCCGATCCAGCCACCCATATCACGTACATTGAATATGCCGTCAATCTTGAGCATACGGACATGACCGGTGGTCCTGAACTTACCTGATTCCACCACAGTTACAGGGCCGCCTGGCTGCTGAATCTCAACTTTCCAGTTATAGGTCCTGTTGGGAATGAGGTTATATACGTCTATGGAAGTATCACCCGGAGCAACCGTCAGCTCCAAAGCATCGGCATAATCTTCATACTCGCTCACTGAAAGCGTACCGTATTCGCTCAGAGCGTTCTGCAGGATTACCTTTGCCGGCAGAGGCTGATCCAGTCTTTCACCTTTACCGTAATTTTTCCAGTTCCATGGAAGAGGCCAACAGTAATCCAAGATATAAGTGTACGAGTAATCATCGGGATTATACTCCGGTGTACTGAAATAACCCGCAACTTTCTCATTATCCAGACAATACACAGGAATTTCATCCTGGGCGAAAGCCTGTAATGAGATAAAACCAAGAATAAGTAAAGTGTAAAATTTTCTCATACGCATGTGTTAATTTGTAAATTGGCGTAAAAATACTACAAACTATCCTTAGTACCAAATGATACAGATACAAAATAACCGTGCAGTTTATTCATATGTAGATAGATATACATGATTTTAAAAAGTTAAATTATGTAAATTTTTGAAACGAATAGTAAAATAAACATATAATTGCAGTAAATGCTAAGACAAATAACAATATTAATCGGATTTCTGCTAATGTCAGTTCTTATGACAGCAGAGAACAGTTTACCTATCATAGAGATGAAGGCCGACAGGACTATAGTATATCCTCAACGTATGGAACTGACGGGGCAAGAATCGTTGATGGATATAATACAGATGATGCCGGACCTGATGATTATGGGTTATGATGAGTTACTTACCTCATACAATCTCCGCATTGACAATGTTCCGATGAATGGTGACAACAGGCTTATCCTGAGTCAGACAAAGGCCAAGGACATTGAAAAGATTCAGGTGTGCCACAATACTGGCGTCGCCAAGGGTACCATCGGCATGGGTAAAGTCCTGGATATCAACATGAAGATATCTGCAGGACTGAACGGATTCGCCCAGGGACAGGCTGATCTGGGTAAGGATGTCTGGAGCAACGGTACCGTCAATGCTCTTTACGGCAGCAAAGGTACCGACATCTATGCCAACGCAGCCTATCTCTACCGTGAGGGTAACCGTGAGCATGTGACACTCCACATGACCAACCGCTTTGATGACAGGAACAAGCTGTTGACATATTTCAATCAGCAGCACATTGAGCGCCCCAACAATAATGATGAGTTTAAGGTGATGGGCAGGGCACGTTATTTCCATACGTTCAATGACGCGGGTGCTGAACTGCTGATTCTGGGCAATTATCAGTATACCAGCGGCCATACGGTCACAAACAGGCTCCCAATGTATGTCATTGAACTCAACACTCCGCTGTTTACCGACAAGCTCTCCATGATGCTGGGTGCCGAGGGCGATTTCCTCATGACACGGCAAAAATCAGGTGATAGACATTGGCGTACCTTTAATAATGATATCTACCTGCAGTTCACCTACTCCCTGCCCCGATGGCGCTTCACGGTGGGAAACCGTATCATGTATTACAGCTACAGACTGGCCGATGACACCGGCAGCTGTAACTATGATGACATCCGCAACAACACCAATGCATGCGTAATATTTATGCCCGATAACCGCAACCAGCTGCAGTTGGGCTACTACAGGAAATACTATAATCCTGCCCAGGATGACATATTCCAAAATACCGTTTCCCTTGCCCAGGACCAATGGTCTCATATAAGGCATGATCTGGATCAGAGGGATATAAACCAGATAAAACTGGCCTACGCCTACAGCAAACCCAGGTTCACGGTACAGACCGATGCCAGCTACTACATGGTTCAAGGTGATGACAACTTCACTCGGGTATTTGCATCGGCCTACTGGAAAACAGGTCTTTTAACGCTGACAGGTGGCGTAAATCTGAATATTGCACCGGATAACGTCTATGCCTCATTGCGTCTGGCCCCCACCCTTAATCTGCCTCACACATGGCAGATTGGCATGCAGATGGTCTATTACACCAGTAAGGCGCCATACCGTGAGGAATATGGCACACCCGTGTACGGCTGCGTATCGGCAGGCAGGCAATTGGGTAGCCATTGGCACCTGAGCCTGGACTGGCATGACATGTTTGACGCCTGGTGCAGTGAGGCCAAGGTAAACCGGCATGCCGTCAATTTTAAATTGCAATATAGATTCTAACGATAAGAGTATGATAAGTATTGAACTGGATATGATACAGACAGCCGGCATCGGTGCCCTGGCTCTCATTGTCGGAATGTTTCTGACCAGAAAGGATGCCATTCTGCAGAAATTCTGTGTACCGTCACCTGTAACCGGTGGTCTCATCTTCTCGCTGATCACCCTGATGCTATATGGGTGGTTCGATATAGAGGTATCGTTCAATGACACCCTTAAGAACATCTTCATGCTGGCGTTCTTTACCTGCGTGGGGTTTGAATGTGACCTTAAGGTATTGAAACAGGGCGGCAGGATACTGGTGATAATGCTTATTCTGTTGTTTGTCATTATAGCCCTGCAGAACATACTGCCGTTGGGTATTACCCGGCTCCTTAGCGTTGAGCCACTGGTAGGCATGGCAGCCGGCAGCATATCCATGACCGGCGGACACGGTACCGTAGGCGGATTTACAAGTGTACTTCAAGGAATGGGACTCAGTGGCGCAGGAACGATAGGCATGGCAGCCGCCACATTCGGCCTGATAGCCGGTTCCATGATAGGCGGTCCGCTGGCCGAGCGCATCATCCGCACCAAGCTGACGCATGAGCAGATGCAGCCGCAAGATGATGAGATTGACCCTGCGATGGCCGGCATAGAGAGTGACGAGGCCTCCCCCACAGGCCGAACAAAGCGCATGAGCACCAATGAGCAGGAGTTCCAGCAGTATGCCAAAGCTTCATATTGCATACTCATGGTCATGGCCGGCGGCACCATTTTGAGCTGGTTGCTGGCCAAGACGGGCGTCACATTCCCCACCTACTTCGGCTCCCTGATCCTGGCAGCCATCGTCCGCAACATAATGGGTTTTTTCAATTACAAAGATGGTGACAGATGTTTTAAGGCCGATAAGCTACTGGACATAGAGCGTATCATCAGCGTGGGTAACATCTGCCTCTCCCTGTTCCTGGGGATGGCGATGATATCCCTAAGGCTCTGGGAACTCAAGAGCCTGGCCCTCCCGTTAATCATCATCCTGGTATCTCAGGTGCTCGTGATGGTTCTGTTTGCATACTTTGTAGCATTCCCCATGTTAGGCCGCGACTACGACGCAGCGGTACTTTGCGCAGGAATCTGCGGATTCGGCCTTGGAGCCACCCCCAACGCCATGGCCAACATGAGTGCCGTCTGCTATAAATACCGATACACAGTCAAGCCCTTCCTTATAGTGCCGATAGTCGGTGCCATGTTCACCGACCTGATAAATACTGGCATGATTACCACATTCTTGCATCTGCTGTGAAAAGGGGGCACAAAAAGAGCAATTGGGGTCAGACCCCTTTTGCACTAAAAAAGAGGGGCACAAAAAGAACCGTCCCCTTTGTGCCCCTCTAAAAACTGCGCGATTTTGGTCGCTTATTTCACTTCCTCAAAGTCAGCGTCCTGAACGTTGTCCGATGAACTGGTGTTGCTCTGTGAGCCACCGTTCTGAGGACCACCCTGAGCGCCACCGTTGAAGCCTGCGCCTGCACCGGGCTGACCCTGAGCGCCGCTCTGCTGATACATCTGTGCGCTGGCTGCCTGGAAGGCGGTGTTGAGTTCGGCCATTGCCTTGTCAATTGCTGCCAGATCCTGTGCCTTGTGGGCATCCTTCAGGGCGTTAAGTGCGCTCTCTATAGGAGCCTTCTTGTCGGCGGGGATCTTGTCACCAAGTTCCTGCAGCTGCTGCTCGGTCTGGAATATCATTGAGTCAGCCTGGTTGAGCTTGTCAACCTTCTCACGCTCCTTCTTATCGGCATCGGCATTTGCTTCGGCCTCGGCCTTCATACGCTCAATCTCCTCCTTGCTCAAGCCTGAGCTTGCCTCGATACGGATAGCCTGCTCCTTGCCTGTTGCCTTATCCTTGGCAGATACCTTAAGGATACCGTTGGCGTCGATATCGAATGTAACCTCAATCTGAGGTACGCCACGACGTGCGGGTGCTATGCCCTCCAGGTTGAACTGGCCGATGGACTTGTTCTGGCTTGCCATAGGACGCTCGCCCTGCAGCACATGTATTGTTACGGCTGTCTGGTTATCGGCAGCTGTTGAGAAAATTTCACTCTTCTT
>DBYQ01000045.1:220-426 GCA_002310015.1 Bacteroidales bacterium UBA1182 | reverse complement strand
ACACCACCCTCCTTGTTCAGGATGGCACCCTGGATTGAAGCACCTACGGCTACTACCTCATCGGGATTTACACCCTTTGAAGGTACCTTGCCGAAGAAATCCTCAACAAGCTTCTGAACAGCGGGGATACGGCTTGAACCACCCACCAGGATTACCTCGTCGATATCGGAGTTGCTAAGGCCGGCATCGGACATAGCCTTGCGGCA
>DBYQ01000045.1:0-164 GCA_002310015.1 Bacteroidales bacterium UBA1182 | reverse complement strand
GTTTTTACAAGGTGACGCGGAACACCTGCTACCGGCATGATGTACGGCAGGTTGATCTCAGTGCTGGTTGATGATGACAGCTCTATCTTGGCCTTCTCGGCAGCCTCCTTCAAGCGCTGCAGTGCCATAGGATCGGCGGTCAGATCGGCACCCTCGTCCTTCTT
>DBYQ01000034.1 GCA_002310015.1 Bacteroidales bacterium UBA1182 | reverse complement strand
TCATCATTTGTGGCAATCTCTGTCTTAATGCCTACAGCATCAAGCTTTTCGGCAAACGGCAGGACATCATCAAGGGTGATGGGATACATGTAACGGACCGACATACGGGTGGTCTTGAAGTTCTTGTACTTTTTGAGATAGCCGGGAACATCGGCAGCTTTCATGCTGGCCTCCACTCCGTCAAATGTCTTGACCTTGGCCTGTCCGTCCTCAAACAGCCAGGTCATACCATCCTCAAATTCTGGATAGCCGTGAATGGCATCGGCCACCATTACCTGGGTTTTCTTGCTTGAACCGCACTCTGTGAGAGTAAACAAGGCTGCAATACCTACAAGCAGAACTATGAGTCTGCTCCATGTAATCCTTTTATAAATACCTGTCATAATCAGGTCTATTTTATATTATCTTTTTTACAAACTTAGTCATATCTATTGCTTTATCCAAACAATGGGCGTGGCAAAAACGTTGCATATTCAAAAGGCGTCTAGTTTGAACAAAAATATTACACAAAGGGAAACGGTCCTATAGTGTCATGTCATATTGAAAAGAGTTTGAATGATTACCAACCGATGCCTGTATTTTTTCTGTATTCACCGCTGGTTGTTGTAACAGTCTCATTGACCATAATGACGTTTGCTCCAGTGTTGAAGTAGTCAGTCAAATCATATTCCTTGCTGATAATAGTGAGCATGTCAATCTTGTTTCTATCCATCTTTGAATACTCTTGGGCTGATACTTCTTTACCGTCTGCAATAAAACTATTGAAATCTGGGGCAGTTTTACCGGGAGATGTGATTATAACTACTCCGTTTCTACCTTTTGCTCCATATCTGTCGGTGGCTTGAGTATCTTTTAGGACTGATACTTTTCCAATATTATTCTTATCAACCGATTTGAGTCCGTTTTTTGATTCCTTTCCGTCTATTATGACAAGGCATTTATCAAGTTCTATGTCCGTTTCTACAAATTGTCTTGAGTTCTGGTGGAAAGATTGGTGAACAAATAAGCCCTTATCTGGATTAACCTCCAATTCATACTTATTATTTCCATCCGGGGTGGATATAGCCGTATTATTCTCATTTATATTCTCTTTCTTTCCGTCTTCATGTATGCTGTATGCCTTAATGGAACCAGACCATAATAATTTACTTTGAGCATCATTCTTAATCTCTATTTGATATTCTTCTTCTGTTGGCTTTTTGCTTCCAAACCGGAAATAATCTTTGAGATTTGCAGTTTTCCTTACGATAGTCACTGATTCAACATCGTTGATTTTCATTTTAGAGAATTCTTCCTTTGTCAACTCCTTGCCGTTTACTATGAATTTGTCTGTTAAGGAAGGAGTATTACCCTTTGTAGTGATAATGATCGCTCCGTTCCGACCATCCTTTCCATATCTTTTTTCAGATTCACTTCCTTTTACTACCTCAACGGACTCTATGTCATCAGATGATATAGAAGATAAACCGTTATGCGTTCTCTTACCATCAATGATTATCAAGCATGAATCAACATCAGGAGTATCAGAATATGTTCCCATACTATGGGACGTCCGTCCTCTTGGTAGTCTTTCACGGGCAGATTTGTTTTCATCTGACCATGCATCGTTTAGAGCTTCCCATAGTTCCTGACCAGAAGAATACTTATCCTGATAATCCGTGATATAATACTGTATTGAAGTTATAACACGCTTTCCATCTATGGTTGAGTATAGTGCGTTTGCCATCTCCTGACCCTGATGATAACTGCTTTTGGTGTTTATTTCATGTTCACGGATAACTGTTGGAGACTGGCCGGCAGAAATGCTTGTGAGATAATTATACTTGTAGCTGATAATGTTACGCCCAACAATCTCCGCTCCATTAAAACCATCAAAAACATATCCATCCACAACATAACGGTCAATGGTGTCATTCATTTGGAATGTGTTACCTGTCACTAATACAGAAGCAATCAGTGTGCTGAAAAGAATTGTATTCATTGTTATTCAGTTTAATGCGTAAAACGATACGGATCCGTCACTGCTGTTACTCTCCATCAGATATTTTTTCTCTTTGCCGTTTTGCAATTCCACTACTATGAGCATGGTGCTGCCTGTAGGCTTGGCTGTCACAGATGCGACTTCAGACGGTTCCAGTTTTATCATAGTCTCTATGCCGTCTATCACCTGCTGGGGTGTCAAGACAGGTTCTGATGCAGACATATTTGCCGAAGAGTCTGAAAGACTATGTTGTTTCAATACTAATATTGGAATTATGAGTATAGCTGCTACAGCGGCTGCTGAAGTCCATGCAAGAATGGTATACTGCTTGCTGGCCGTTTTGCCTACTATCCTGTCAAAAACTGACGTATCTGCCAACAGTGATGAATCAGCCTCTGAACGTGATACGGCCAGTATTGCGGCAAACTCCTTCTCATCAGACTCAACAGGATGAGTTGCATAGTAGCGTGCCAGCATCTGCTCTTCTTGAACAGTCGTTTCGGCATCCAAGAAGCGCTCTGCCAGAGCTAGCCTTTCCTGTTTATTATCAAGATTGATCATATGTACCTCTTTATTTGTTCCTTCAGCAGGCGGTTTGCTATGGAAATGGTTGTTTTTATGCTTGACTTGGGACTCCCTGTCACATCGGCAATTTCATCAAGTGATAGTCCCAGGTCATTACGTAGATGCAGATATTGTTTCTGCGTTGGAGTAAGCAGGCTGTAAAGTTCATCCTTGATGGTCTTTATGTCAGCCTCATCAGTTATTATAGTTGCGGAATCTGTTCCTGGGGCATCTAACCCGGACAGAGATTCGGTCTCATAACCGTTATCGCGCAGATGTGACAGGCACACTTTCTTTGTGATGGTTACAGCAAAAGCCTCAAGGTTCTGAATGGGATAATCTTCATTGACATGTTGCCAAAGCTTGAGCATTGACTCCTGCACAATGTCATCAGCATCATCAGTTATACCTGATTTGCTGATGAAACTGCCGGCCAATGCAAGTAGCTTCATTCTTATCCTGCCAGATGTCTTTTCAAACTCCTGCCTTGTCATATCTGCAATTACACCTATAAGTCACAGAAAACATGATAAAGTTAATCAGAAATGGCAACTTTTTTCAAAAGCTATCCAAGAATACACAAGGTATAGGTGAAAATGATGGGTATAGAGTTCTTTTGTGGCTAGTATGTGTCCGGCCGATTTTGGTCCGATTCAGGTTCGTTGCGGCTCGATGCCGGTACGATTCTCATGTGTGGCGGGTGCGAAAGCGCTCGTTGCTGGTTTGTAGCGGGTGCGCTGCTGGTTTGAAAGCGGCCGTGTTACGTCCGTGCTGGGTGTGTGCCTGGTATTAAAGCATGCGGAGCTCAGCGATGCCGGAGCGATACAATATTTGAAAGCGTAGGAAAAACATGTGTGGCGGATGTGCCGCCGGTGTTTTTGCGTACGACGTTCATCTGATCCAGGTGTGTGGATGGTGTAAGTGCGTGCGTCTTTTGTCCGTTGGTGCTGTGTCCGGGCTGTGGCGGTGCTTTCTGAGAGTTGGATATATGGCCCACACCTGACTGGTGGCACGTAAATACGGCAATTATGGAGGGTTTACGGCACTACTGCAGCAACTGTACCTATTGTAGATACCACTGGAGGAAAATGAGCTACACCTCTTAATCTCAAAGGTAGCTCCTCCGTACCTTCTCCGTATCTCATCTGATAAATGCCTGAGCGGGAACGTGAGTGACTCCGCGAAGGCGGCCGAACCGCCGCAGACTGTTTCAAGTACGCAGGCTGTAGGCGGGACGGGCTCTGTGGGCTGGAGTGTGCAGGATGGAGCGGAATGGAGGCTCGAAACCCACAGCCTTGGCCGTGGGTTTCGGCCGTAATGTAGCGGAGGCCTGCATACGGAAGGCCCACTGTGCCTGGCACGCCGGGCTAAGCGAGCCCTGTTGCTAAGCGCACTGAGGCAGGCGGTCTGGGGACGTGTGACGCGGGCATGATGGAGCGGAAGGACTGACGGATGGTGAAGTGGAAGCCGTACACTGGAATGGAGTACGGGCTGCGTACCGTGGCGTTTGTTGCAGACTATGCTGAGTATGTAACGGACGTGGCCGAATTTTGGCAACGTGGAGTGCCCACTTACGTTAGCCACGGTACCCTGACCGTATGGAATGGAAGCGTGCGGCTGGAACGGAACTATGCGGCAATCCTGAAGCGGAATGATGAACGTGGCCACGTTCACGGACGGCCGGGGAAAACCTGCAGAATGATGCTGTCCTGATACTGCGCCCGCGAGGTTACCATTTTAGATTACGCGCACCGGATGGCGGGATGCGGGCCGTGATGGGCCGCACCCTAAAATGAAGCCGGGAACCGGACCGCTGGCGGCTGTGCCGCCGGGGGGCCGGGGCACGCTACCGAGGAGTGAAGTGGAGGCTGTACCTTATGGAGGCTGCTATGCAGACCCATAAGGTTCTGGTGGAACGTAACGACCCAGCACCCGGAAGGGTTGCGCCTGCTGCTGGCAGCAGGAAGCGCAGGTGCGATACATTTGTTTTTGAGGCCTGACCGCCTGATGCTGGAGCTATTTAACATAGTGGGAATTA
>DBYQ01000013.1 GCA_002310015.1 Bacteroidales bacterium UBA1182 | reverse complement strand
CTGAAAAAAGATGACCTGCCCACACGCCGCAGCAGCACTCTGCGCCACAAGGCACGTCTGGCAGAGAAAGAGGAGGCACGTAAGGCTGAATTCACTGAGAGCACTGAAAATACTGAGTTCAGGAAAGAGAGGCCTGCTCGCAAACCTTCTGAAAGGAAACCATTCCGTAAAGAGGGAGACAAACCTTTCAGAAAGTCTGAGGGAACAAGGTCTTTCCGCAAGGACGGAGACAAGCCGTTCCGTAAGAGTGAAGGTTCAAAGCCTTTCAGAAAATCATCAGAAGGAAAGCCTTTCCGTAAGACAGATGGAGCAAAGCCTTTCAGGAAATCATCAGCAGAAGGTAAACCCTTCCGTAAGAGCAGCGGCACAGGACGTCCCGCAGCAAAAAAAGGATTCAAAAAGCAATAAGATATGAAGATTCTGTTACTTGGAAGCGGAGGCCGTGAGCATGCTCTGGCCTGGAAAATTGCCCAGAGCCCACAGTTGGAGAAACTGTTCATCGCACCGGGCAACGCAGGTACCGCAAACGTAGGTGAGAACGTAGCCATCAAGGCTAATGACTTTGACGCCATCAAGGCATTCGTTCTGGACAAGAAGATTGATATGGTGGTTGTCGGCCCTGAGGATCCACTGGTTAACGGCATCTATGACTACTTCAAGAATGACGCTTCAATTGCAGCCATCCCGGTTATCGGCCCCTCAAAGGATGCCGCACAGATGGAGGGCAGCAAGGATTTTGCAAAGCGTTTCATGCAGCGCCACAACATCCCCACCGCAGCATATCAGACATTCACAGGTGAGAACCTTGAAGAGGGACTCAAGTTCCTTGAGACCTTGAAGGCTCCATACGTACTCAAGGCCGACGGTCTCTGCGCCGGTAAGGGAGTTCTGATTCTGCCTACACTTGAAGAGGCCAAGAAAGAGCTTAAGGAGATGTTGAGCGGAATGTTCGGCAATGCATCATCACGCGTGGTGATTGAGGAGTTCATGAGCGGCATTGAGTGCTCAGTGTTTGTATTGACAGATGGCAAGCACTACAAGATACTGCCTGAGGCAAAGGACTATAAGCGCGTAGGCGAGCATGACACCGGCCTGAATACCGGCGGCATGGGTTCCGTTTCACCTGTTCCGTTCGCAACCAAGGAGTGGATGAAGAAGGTTGAGGACCGTATCATACGTCCCACCGTTGAGGGTCTTGCTGCCGAAGGTCTGGATTATAAGGGATTCATCTTCTTTGGCCTTATCAATGTTGACGGTGAGCCCAAGGTGATAGAGTACAACTGCCGTATGGGAGATCCTGAGACAGAGACCGTGATGCTCCGTCTTAAGAGTGACATCGTAGAACTGTTCAAAGGCGTGGCTGCCGGCAACCTTGACACCAAGGTTCTGGAACAGGATCCGCGCTCTGCCGTTTGCGTAATGCTGGTATCGGGCGGATATCCGCAGCACTATGACAAGGGCTACGTGATAAGCGGTATAGACCAGGTAAAGGAGAGCATAGTGTTCCATGCAGGTACAGCCTTTAACGATAAGGGAGAGGTTGTTACAGCCGGAGGACGCGTGATAGCAGTAAGCTCTTACGGCAAGGACAAGGCTGAGGCTCTGGCTCTCTCTTTCAAGGGCGCCCGCCTGATAGATTTTGAAAAGAAACATTTCCGCAGTGACATTGGTCAAGACCTCTAAGCCGCTGCAATAACAATTAATAACTGACATTTGATAGCCATTAACCTTTAAAGGCGTATCTTTGAGGCTCTCAAATGACAAATAATTCATAGAAGTGATGAATTACAAAAGACTGAACGCCATCATCGGATGGTTGGTATTTGCGGTTGCAGCGGTCACATACTGTATGACCATTGAACCGACAGCCAGCTATTGGGATTGCCCAGAGTTCATAACCACCGGATATAAACTGGAAGTAGGACACCCACCTGGGGCACCTATATTCATGCTTACCGCCAACCTGTTCTCACAGTTTACAAGTGATCCCGGCAAGGTAGCCATGATGGTAAATATCATGTCCGCCCTGCTCAGTGCACTCTGTATCCTGTTCCTCTTCTGGAGCATAACCATGCTCGTCAAAAAACTGGTTGCAAACGGTAAGGAACCCGATATCTGGCAGATGATAACCATATTCGGATCCGGAATAGTGGGTGCGTTAGCATATACCTGGAGTGATACATTCTGGTTCAGTGCCGTTGAAGGTGAGGTCTATGCCTATTCATCATTCTGTACAGCCGTAACATTCTGGCTCATCCTGAAATGGGAGGAGAATGCAGACCAGCCTCACAGTTCACGGTGGCTGGTGCTCATAGCATATCTTATAGGTATATCTGTTGGCGTTCACCTGTTGAACTTGCTTTGTATTACAGCCATCGTTCTTGTATATTATTTCAAGAAAAACGAGAATCCTACATGGAAAGGCGGGTTGCTTGCATTTTGCCTATCAGGAATAATTATTGCTGCTGTCCTTTACGGAATAGTACCAGGGTTTGTTAAGGTGGGCGGATGGTTTGAACTTTTGTTCGTAAATGGACTTGGCATGCCTTTCAACACAGGTCTGATAATATATATCATCCTTCTGGTAGGAATCCTGATATGGAGCGTTTATGAAACACAACGAGGTGACCGCAAGCCGTTGATGTATATGTCATTCCTGCTTACAGTTGCATTTGCAGGTATTCCTTTCTACGGACACAAGACCTCTGGTATTATTCTGGGTATTGTTATCCTTATTGCCGCCGCCGTTTATCTGTTTGCCAAAGCCATTCCTGACAATAAAAAACCATCGGCAAGCCTTTTAAACACAATAATGCTATGCGTAATGATGATAACAATTGGCTACTCATCATACGCAGTTATAGTTATACGTTCTACAGCCAATCCTCCTATGGACCAAGATTCACCTGAGGATATTTTTTCACTCGGTGAATATCTGGCGCGCGAACAATATGGCTCAAGACCTCTGCTCTATGGACAGGCATACAGTTCAGAACTTTCATATAAATACACACCTCAAGGCTATTATGAAGCTGATTACAACATAAAAGGTAAATCATATGGCCGCAAGGAAAAGAAAAACAAGGATGAAAAGGACAGCTATTATGTAATGGATGAGAAACGTGAGTGGAAATATGCACAGAATATGCTTTTCCCACGCATGTACAGCTCGGACACCGATCATATAGAAGAGTATAATAGTTGGTGTGGAGGTATTAAAGGCCGTTCTTACAACTACTACGATATCTTTTCCGGTAAAAACAAGAAGGTGGTAATACCCACACAGGGTGAGAACCTTAAGTTCTTTTTGCGCTATCAGGTAAACTTCATGTACTGGAGATATTTCCTGTGGAACTTTGCCGGACGTCAAAATGACATCCAGAATCATTATGGAGAAAAGGAGAACGGAAACTGGATTACCGGTATCAACTTCATAGACAAGAAACTGGTGGGCGGTGACAATAATCTTTTACCTGATTCATTTAAGGGTAAAGGACACAATGTCTTTTATTGCCTGCCTCTGATTCTGGGTCTTTTAGGATTATTCTGGCAAATAGGTAAAAACAAGGAAGGAACACAGCAGTTCTTTGTTGTACTGGCATTGTTCTTCATGACCGGTCTGGCCATTGTTCTCTACCTGAACCAGACTCCGCTTCAACCACGTGAACGTGATTATGCATATGCCGGCTCATTCTATGCGTATGCCATCTGGATTGGCATGGGTGTGGCCGCACTGGCTGAATGGCTGAGCAAACTTGGCGGTAAGAAAGCGTCTTCTGTAATTGCATCTTTGATTTGCCTTCTTGTTCCACTTCAGATGGTAAGTCAGACATGGGATGACCATGACCGTAGCGGCCGATACGCATGCCGTGACTTTGGACAGAACTATCTTATATCACTGTCAGAAAAAGGTAATCCTATCATATTTACCAACGGAGACAATGATACTTTCCCTCTTTGGTACAATTTTGAAACAGAAGGATTCCGTACCGATGCCCGTTGCTGCAACCTGAGTTACCTGATGACAGACTGGTATATCGACCAGATGAAACGTCCTGCATATGACTCTCCGGCTCTGCCAATCTCTTTTGAAAGGATTGATTATCAGACAGGAACCAATGATTATGTTAATGTCAGACCAAAAGACAAGGAAGAACTGCTCAAAAACAATTCAAAGGAGGCAGTTGATAGGTCTTTTGAACTGAACAACGTACTCAACTACTGGATCAAGAAGAAACATCTCATACCCACAGATACAATCTGGTTCAGGATTGACAAGGATGCCGTTCTGCGTTCTGGTATGAAGATACCTTCACAGTATTTGGGTGCAACCGATGAAGAGACCAAAGCAAAAATGCCAGACAAAATGATTATTTCACTCAAAGGAAAGAGGGCTCTGTACAAGAATGAGATTATGATGCTTGACCTGATTGCTCATTGTAATTGGGAGAGGCCTCTCTATATGGCAACAACTGTACCAAGAAGCAGCTATCTCAATCTGGGAAAATATTTCCTGCTGGAAGGTCTTGCATATCGCATTACTCCTTTTGATTGGAATGCATTAGGCAGTAAGTCTGATTTCGGTGATGTAGATACTGAAAAGATGTATTCAAACATGATGAATTTCAAATATGGCGGCCTGGACAATCCTGACCTTTATCTGGATGAGACTGTACGCCGTATGTGTCTTTCATTGCATCGTCTCACCATTCAGGCAGCATCACATCTGTACAATGAAGGTAAAAAAGAAAAAGCTAAAGATCTTTTAAAGAAAATAGAAGCAGGCATTTCAGAAAAATTGGTCCCGATTAACGATGCAATTTACGGAGCAAGTGTTGAAACTGCCAACCTTTACTATGTACTGGGTGAAAAAGAAAAAGCTGTTGAAATCCTCAAGAATACAGCAGACAACAACTTTCAGCAAATGAAATGGTATCTGAGCATGAACGACCGCAATCTGAGACGTTCTTCACAACAGTTCATAGAATGCGCTAAAACTTTTTCATACTTATTCCCTTTGATGGAGAATTATTTGAATCAGGAATCATTTATCAGCATTCAGGCTGAATGGGAAAATCTGTGTAAAGAATTTGATGCTCGCAGATAAGGATGTTACTTGAACAGCCAACTCCTATACTAAGCAAGATATACCCGAAAGGCATCTTCCGGAAAAATCCGGAAGAGCATTCGGTGTATCTTACTTTTGATGACGGCCCAATCCCGGAAGTCACACCATGGGTTCTTGATGTTTTGGATCAGTATGGAGTCAAGGCTACCTTCTTTGTAGTGGGTGATAACGTACGCAAGCATCCTGACATATACAAGATGGTTGTGGAACGTGGTCATCATATAGGGAATCATACTTTCAACCATGTACGCGGCATGCGTATGAGAAACCATGATTATATTGAGAATGTAAAAAAGTGTGACGGCTTTATCTCAACCCGATTGTTCCGTCCTCCTCATGGAGTGCTGCGCCGTTGGACATACCGCTATATGAAGGGTGACTATGATATTGTGTTCTATGATGTAATAACCCGTGATTACAACAGCAAACTAAAACCCAAAAAAGTGCTGGAAATTGTAAAGAAATACACTCGTAACGGATCAATCATAGTGTTCCATGACTCACTGCGCAGTGAGAAGAATCTGCGCTGGGCTCTACCCAAAGCCATTGAATGGCTCCAGCAACAAGGTTACGAATTCAAACAGCTGTAATATCAGAGACCTAGTCCACACAGGACAGTACATATCTGATCCTGTATCTTTCTTGAGGGTGCCATCTTGACGGCGCCCTCGTTCATTATGCAGAAAGCCAGATCACGACCATCGGCTGTGCGGATATAACCGGCCAACGTACATGAGCCTGTCACAGAACCGGTTTTGGCATGAACCTTGTTAAGAGTTGATTTGTCATTCAGGCGCGTCTTAAGTGTACCGTCCACTCCTGATATGGGAAGACTCCTGTAGAGTATCGGAAACAATTCATTATCCCTATAGATAAAACTTAGCATATCAACCATAAACTGCGGTGAACACATATCGTACATGGAGAGGCCACAGCCGTCAACTATGTTATATGAAGCCGAATACATCCCGAACTTACGTGACACAAAATTCTGCAAGTATTTTGAAGCAGACTTAAAAGAGACGCCAACAGGCTGCTGGATACGGCCTGTCTGCAGAAACATAGCCTCAGCATACAGATTATTGCTCTCCTTAAGTGCCTCCTTTATAATGGCAGGCAGCCCGTGTGTTACGTCTGATATCTCACTTGCCATGACAGGACAAGTACCCCATCCGTAATTGCCGTAACTTATTCCTGCCTCATCAAGATACTGGCGGAACAAAGCGAAAGTAAAATCAGCAGAACCTACCACACTCAGCTCTTTTGTTTGGCGACGTGTGCAATTACCCTCGACAATAACGGTGTTGTCACCTTGCATCCAGTCACGGGTTATGGTGAGAGGACCAAGTTTATTATCCTGTGTCTTAGCCCTGTTTATCACCTTGATGTATTTGTTTGAAGGATAGATATTCACATCAGGAGACTTGCCCTTGGATGTGGGCTTGACCTCAACACCAACAAATCCCTCATGCACCATAAGCGGTGAGATATAGGGCTGAAAACTGGCAGGAGCATCGTCCCAGCACCACCCTGACGCCCAATATGTAGAGTCCATAATCGAGACATCAGCATAAACGGTACCTTCTATCCTTTTTACACCGGCATTCTTAAGGTCAGTGGCCAGACTGCGCAACTCATGTTCATTAAGTGCCGGATCAAGACCTCCTACAAGATAGATATTTCCTTTGAGAATGCCATTCTCAATTGTTCCCTGCATCCTGAGAGAGGTCTTGAACTTATAATCCGCACCTAATGATGACAGGGCCGTTACAGATGTCACTACCTTCTGCACTGAAGCAGGACGGCACATTACCTTTTCGCGGTAAGCATAGAGTGTGGTATCATTCGTAAGGTCATAAACCATCAGGGCGATATCTGTTCCCTCTGGCAAATCTTCATATATGATCTGGTCTATCGATTCTGTCAAAGAATCCAGATCAATGCTTGCAGCCGGCAATGATAACGCCAGCAGCAACGAAAGGCAAAGTGTTATTATGTATTTCATCTCAATATGATACCGATGTTTCCAATCCGTTATTCCTGAGCATAGCAGCAATGTGGTCAAGAACCTCACGGCTTGCCTTGCGCAATGTGGAGACAGGAGTCTCGCGGTCAATCGTATAAATCATTACCTGACTGGGTGCTATCCTCTTTAGGGTCTCAATCCATGGTAATACATATTCATCGGTAGTATTGTCCATTTCACGACCATCAAGAGTTCCTGTAAGGAACATGGTCTGGATTATGACATGCCCCTTGAAATCACACAAAGCCCTGATTATGGCATCCAGGTCATAATGACCCACAGGATTGTCAATGAGTTTGATGTACTCAAGGTTAACCGTATCCAGTTTTTGGATGTTGTTGTCAAGCTTGAGCAATGCCTTGAAAATGGCGGGATCTGTCACACGGGTACCGTTGCTGAGTACGCTTACCTTGGCATCAGGGAAAAACTCATCACGCAGAGCCAGCACATCATCCACTATCCCGGGAAACTCCGGATTGGCGGTAGGCTCACCGTTGCCGGCAAATGTCAGTACATTAGGCTCAGGGCCTTCAGCTTTCATCTTGACAAGGGTATTGCGTAAGGCTTCATACACCTCCTTTCTGGTTGGACGGTGATGCTTGGGGTGATGTTCGCTGTTGCGGCCGCATTCACAGTAGATGCAGTCAAAAGTACATATCTTGCCATCTGCAGGCATAAGGTTTATACCTAGTGATACTCCTAAGCGGCGGCTGTGTACCGGACCGAATATTGGTGACTCATACAGTACTGTTGACATAATCTTATCTCTTTGTTTATATGGTGCAAAAATACTCAATCAGAGCCTGTTTTCCAAATCAGAATCTGCTAATGAATTGCACCGATATATCCTCTTTGTGATTGGATGCTATACGTTGCTGTGCAGAACTAATCTCATCACGGTCAAGATAACATATTCCCCCGGCTTTAAGGCTCAACTGCAGATTCCTGCCCAGGTTGTACCGGATGGTTGCCGCTATACGTGCACCCTTACCGTACAGTGAAATGAAATTATATGCATACCTTAACCCGCCTTCATAAACAGATATCCTGCTATAATAAGTATCAGTAAAAAATGCTGCCGCAGTAACATCTATATCCAGCCGTTCACTAATAAAGCTCTTGGAATAACTCTGGGTAAACGCCCAGCCATTGGATATGGGTTCTGCAATGAAATCATATCTGGCATAATACAATTGAGTCTTGAGTTCCGCTCCGCTGCGGCAACTATGAGTCCAGCGCAAACGGTAACGGCCTGTCATGCAGTACTCCAACTGCCTGGTATAATTACAGTCTTTCTGTTTGGATTTGAAACGAGCCGTAGCGTAGAGGTTGTCCCTGCGCCCCAACTTCCAATCAGCCTCTGCACGCAAATCCATACCGTTGCTGCGCTCACTCACCCCGTATTTGGGTTCAGGATGCATAAACAGGTCTATATAACCGCTTACCTTAAGACTACGGCTGCCATGAGTCAATCCTAAGAGCAAACCTGTCTCATTCTGCACACTGCTCTCAGCCATAGCATTGGTATGGAGCGACATATAATCCGGACTGTATGAACGGAACACAGAGTTCATGGTCCACCCGTTCTGAAAGCGGAAAGTCTGTGATGCCAGAACTGCTGCATTACCGTCCGACACTGAAAGTTCTGCAGCCAAGGCATAACGGGGGCGATGCAGAGCAAAATCTGCAGAGATACCCATAAAACGGCTTCTACCCTGATATGGCAGAGAAAGTTTTTCTGCCAGAAATGTTACCCCGTATCTTAATCCACGATAACTGTAACGCACATTGGCGGCAAGAGTCCCCAAGTTTGTGTTATTCTTCTTGGACCACTCAAGTTCCGTACGGTGGTAACCATCCTCCTTGAAAGAACCTATAACCGTATCACCCTTGAGCGTAGCATCGACGGGGGTATATGCGGCAAGCAGTGTAAATGTAGTGTGCTCCTGGCCCAGAGCAACTCCCGCCCCGCGCAGATAACCGTACTCCTGGGTTGATGAGTGGGGTTTAAGACCTTGGATTGTGCGGTCCATAGAGGATAGTGCCATACTCTTTCCTGTACTGAATCCCCCGCCCAACAGCAAACCGTAACCGAACTGTGCTTTGTAATTCCCTATCGCAAATTCTTTGACAAGACCCATGTCCTTGATGTACAGATAGGGTGACCAGAAATCATAACCTGTACTGTTGCGCTTGAAAAAGGGTTCACCGGCATCCTTATCGGACGTTATCCCAAACCGTATGCGGTTATGCCAGTTGAATGAGTATCGGACGGAGTGTGATAATCTGTTACCCAAGTACGCCCGATTGGGATATCGCTCCAACTCCTCAGGAGAATGATATCTGTATCCGTCACACATATAAAGCGGAACACCCATACGGCCCACAATCTCACTACATCCGTCATGCAACACTTCACTGAGATGCAATTTCGGCCTTTTCACCGGCACATCGCCTGCATAGACAAATAGTCTGAGCAACCTCCTTGTCTCATAATCCAGGCTTCCCGTAAGCTGTAGTTCTCCTAAACTCAGCATAGGACCATGCATATAGATGTAAGCGTGGATATCCTCTATCTGCTTAAATGTCAGAAACGGGAGCTGAGCCAACTCTTCACGCGTAGCAGTATTGATGTTAAGAGGCGATTCATGCATTGATTCATACATGAATGAAAGTTCCTCACGGGCATCGGAGGAGAGGTCTTCATCTGAAAGAAGGGTTTCAAGAACATTTTCCCATTCTGTTTCATCCGACGTCTGGGAAAAAACTGTAGCTACTGTACCTGACAGCGCTGCAAACATGGTAATAAACAATCTAAAATGCATATATAAACAGTATCAGACATTTGTTTTTCAAAGGAACGCTTCAAAAATAGGTCTTTTTTGTGATATTTGGTATTTTTGCAGACATGAAACGTCTGTTTATATTGTCACTTGCCTTTTTTATGTGCCTTACTGCTTTTTGCAATACGGCCCGTAAGGATGACGACAAGCAAAAACGCGTGCTTGTGGCTTTGGCCACCATTATAGACGGAGATACCGTACCTACATTTGAACTTATGGAGGTAACAATCTATGCCCGTCGTGAATATCCCACCAGTGCACGCAAACAGCGCAAATATGACAAACTGACCCGAAATGTGGTAAAGATGTATCCCATAGCATGTGAATTAAAAGCCATTCTCGTGGAAACCTACCTCTACCTCCAGGGCCTGCCTGATGACAAGGCTCGTGATGAGCATCTTGAGACCGTTGAAAAAGGCGTTTGGGAACAGTATCTGCCGGTAATGAAGAAATGTACACTGGCTCAAGGCAAACTGCTCATAAAACTTGTGGACCGTGAATGCAACCAGACAAGTTATGATCTGATCAAGGCATTCATAGGCGGTTTCAAAGCCAGGTTCTACCAGACATTCGCCGCCCTGTTCGGGGCCACACTCAAGAAGGAGTATGACCCTGAAAATAATGAAGAGGATGCCATGATTGAAGAGATCATCTGGATGATTGACAACGATATGTTGTAACGTTTTTATTACCTTTGCATCCAATTATAAACAAACAATACACAGATGTCATTGCAATGCGGTATAGTGGGCCTGCCCAATGTTGGCAAATCCACCCTTTTCAACTGTCTGTCTAGCGCTAAGGCGCAGGCAGCCAATTTCCCTTTCTGCACAATAGAACCCAACGTAGGAACCATCACCGTTCCCGATGAGCGACTTACCAAACTGGCTGAACTTGTTCATCCGGGCCGTATCGTTCCTGCTACCGTTGAGATTGTCGATATAGCCGGCCTAGTAAAAGGGGCCAGCAAGGGTGAAGGCCTTGGAAACAAGTTCCTTGGTAATATCCGCGAGTGTGATGCCATTATCCATGTACTGCGTTGCTTTGATGATGATAATGTTACCCATGTTGACGGTACGGTCAATCCCGTCCGTGACAAGGAAATCATAGACACAGAGCTGCAGATAAAGGATCTTGAAACCATTGACCAACGTCTGCAGAAAGTTTCAAAGCAGGCTGCCGTAGGTGACAAGCAGGCAAAAATCATTTGCGATGTGCTTAATGCATACCGTGATGTCCTGCTTCAGGGCAAATCGGCCCGCACTGTGTCTTTCGATTCAAAAGATGAAGAAAAGATAGCCCATGACCTTTTCCTGCTCACCTCAAAACCCGTGCTCTATGTATGCAACGTGGATGAAGGCAGCGTAAAGACCGGTAATGCCTATGTAGAACAGGTACGTGAGGCCATCAAGGACGAGAACGCCCAGCTTCTGGTTATAGCCGCCAAGACAGAGAGTGAGATAGCTGAACTGGACAGCTATGAGGACCGTCAGATGTTCCTGGAGGAACTGGGTCTGGAGGAATCGGGAGTAAACCGTCTTGTAAAATCAGCTTTCAGCCTGCTGAACCTGGAGACATTCATCACCGCAGGCCCAATGGAGGTCAAGGCCTGGACATACCGCAAGGGATGGAAGGCTCCGCAGTGCGCCGGAGTTATTCACACTGACTTTGAGAAGGGCTTTATCCGCGCCGAGGTAATAAAATACAATGACTACATAGAACTTGGATCTGAAGCCGCCGTACGTGATGCGGGCAAACTTTACGTAGAGGGTAAAGACTATGTGGTTAAAGACGGCGACATAATGCATTTCCGCTTCAACGTGTAAATAACCATTTAATATCCAATTAATTATGGAGAATTTCCTTGCAGTGGTATGGGACCCCGATGTTGACTTCTTACGTCTGTTCGGCATATCTATCCGATACTATTCATTAATGTGGGTTATAGGTCTGTTTGTAGCCTATAAACTGGTAATGAGATACTATGCACACCGCGGTTATCAGGCGGAAATATATGACCCTTTATTCCTGTACTGCTTCCTGGGAATTCTCATAGGTGCACGCTTGGGACACTGCCTGTTTTATGAACCGGACTATTATCTTTCAAGCGGAAAACACGTAATAGAAATGCTGTTACCTATCAGGTTTTTACCTGAAGGCGGTTGGAAACTGGTGGGCTACAGCGGTCTGGCCAGTCATGGCGGAACCATAGGTATCATTTTAGGAATGATGTTATACTGTCATAAGTATAAGATCAAGGTATTGGAGTGCATTGACATGGTTTGCGTTGCCACTCCTTTTACTGCGGCATGCATCAGGATAGGTAATCTTATCAATTCAGAAATTGTGGGAAAGCCTACAGGTACAGACTGGGGATTCATCTTTGTTCAGAATGGAGAAAATTTTCCACGCCACCCGGCCCAGCTTTATGAGGCCATCGCCTATCTCATCATTTTTATTATCATCGGACTCATTTACCGCAATAACAGAGAGAGAGTGGGCAGCGGATTCTATTTCGGATTCTGCATAGCCACAATCTTTACCTTCCGCTTTTTTATAGAGTTCTTTAAGGAGGTTCAGGTGGAATTTGAGCATGGCATGGCCCTTGACATGGGTCAGCTTCTGAGCATCCCGTTCATCATAGCCGGTGTCTGGCTGATGGTGCGCTCCCGCAAGAAATGACCCATTAGGGACAGTCCCC